>JAFMCL010000030.1 GCA_017857815.1 Flavobacteriaceae bacterium
ATGGTGCTTGTATGACTTCCTCTGCTAATCAAAATCCTTCCCTGACTTATATGGCACTTACCGCCAGAGCAGCAAATCATGCAGTATCTGAATTAAAAAAAATGAATTTATAGTGTAAGCTTTGGTTCAATTTTAAATGATTTTAAATTAAGTTTTTTTTTAAAGCGTTAAACCTTTCCCCTTATTTTATTTCAAAGAATAACTATTAATTTATTTAAATACAATGAACAACTTTAAGAATACTCTTTTGACCCTTACTTGTCTTATTCAGCAGTTACTTTTTGCTCAAATTAACACGCAAAACATCGAGATTGTTAGAGACAACTATGGAGTACCTCACATTTTTACTAAGACAGATGCAGAATTGGCATATGGCTTGGCTTGGGCACATGCAGAAGACGATTTTAAAACTACGCAACAGGCTTATTTGGCTGGAAACTCACTATTGAGTAGGGTTATTGGTAAAAATGGCTTAGGAGCCGATTTTATAGCTCAGTTTATCGGAAGTGAAAAGCTAATTGATGACAATTATCAAAAAAATATTAGTCCTGAATATAAAAAAGTTCTCGAGGGCTATGCAGCTGGAATTAATAGCTATGCAACGCATCACCCTGAGGAAGTTTTAAGCAAAAAGCTTTTCCCAATAACACCAAAGAAGATGATACTTTATGCACAGCTTCAATTGTTTGTTTCCTCTAAAGGTGACTATTGGGTGAAAAATATTCTTAATGATAAAATTAAATACGATCCACCTGCTGATGAAGTAAAAGGATCAAACACTTTTGCTTTTAACAGCTCAAAAACAAAGGATGGGAATACTTATTTGGCGATCAATACTCACCAACCCCTCGATGGCCCCACTTCATGGTATGAAGCCCATTTGTGTAGTGAAGAAGGGACCAACATCATTGGTTCGCTTTTCGCTGGGGGCCCAAACATATTGATCGGAGCCAATCAAAACTTGGCATGGGCTCATACAGTAAATATTCCTGATAAGACGGATGTTTTTGCCCTAGAAATGCACCCTACTAAAAAGAAGCACTACCGTGTCGACGATCAATATTTAAAACTTAAAACCCATCGCGCAAAATTATACATCAGTGTTTTGGGAATTCAAATAAAAATAAGTCGGAAATATTATGAAAGTATTTTTGGTCCTACTTTAAAAAATGAAAATGGGTATTTTTCGATAAGAACTCCCTCCCTTTTTGAAATTGGGGCTTTAGAGCAATGGTGGCGGATGAACAAGGCAAACAGCTTTACGGAGTTTTACAATATCCTAAAGACAAAGGCAATTCCAGGATACAATATCGGATATGCTGACCGCAATGACACCATCTTTTATATTTCTAATGGATTGATTCCCAAACGAACGCCGGGCTATGACTGGGCAAATGTAGTACCAGGAAACACATTAAAAACCCTCTGGACCGAAACTTATGACATTGAAGAATTACCACAACTAATCCAGCCTAAATCTGGCTATTTCTATAATGCCAACCACTCCCCTTTTAAGTCAACTGAGACAAATGAAAACCCTGACTCAAATCTTTTCGCAAAAGAAATGGGGTTTGAGCAATATGACAATAACAGATCCACAAGAATTAAAGAACTGATTGATCAATATGATTCTTTAGATTATAATGATTTTAAGAGAATAAAATACGACATGCGCTATCCTACCCCCTTCAAATATAGTTGGATGAATGTTGATTCCTTGTTTACACTAAAAGCTAAAGACCATCCTCAAGTGGCTTCGATTATTACTCAAATTCAAAATTGGGATCGAGAAGCTGCAGCAGATTCCTATGGTGCCGGAGCTTATGGGATTTTATATTCTAAACTTAAAAAGTATTACAGTAAACTCCCTTCCCCTAAGGTTTTCAGAGAAATAGATTTAATTAATGCGCTAAATGATACTAAACTTCATATGGAAACCTATTTTGGGACTACAAAAGTAAAATTGGGAACTTTCCAAAGATTGGTCAGAGGTAACAAAGATCTTCCAGTCTCTGGTTTACCCGATGTTATTTCCTCAATGGGATCAAAACCTTATAAAGATGGGAAAACTAAAGTTGTCAGTGGTGAATCTTATATAGAATTGGTGAAATTCACACCAGAGGGTGTGGAAATTGAATCTTCAATTTCTTATGGAAGTTCAGATCATCCAGATTCCCCTCACTATGACGATCAGATGGAGATTTACACCCAGTCAAAAACTAAAAAAATGACATTTGATAAAAAAGAAATATATAAAAACGCTGAGCGAATTTATCATCCTAAATAAGCTAAGAAGGATTTAACGCTTCCTCATAAACAGATTCATAGTCTTTAATTATATTATTAATATCGAATTTCTTTGATACTTCAAAAGCATTTTGTTTGAATTGTTCGTGGCGACCTTTATCCTCTAAAATATGGAGTGCCTTTTCAGCCATCGCATCAATATCTCCCAATGGACAAAGAAAGCCTGAAAATCCGTCTTTAACTACTTCTGAAAGCCCTCCAACATCGGAGCAAATTACTGGCACTTTGTGCGCCATCGCCTCCAAAGCAGAGAGGCCAAAACTTTCTTGCTCAGAAGGCAATAAGAATAAATCTGAAAAACAGAGAATTTCATCAATTTCATTACTGTTCCCTAGAAACATGACCGCATTTTCCAATCCGTTAGATCGACAATATCGCTTTGCCTTTTCTTTGTCAGGACCATCTCCGACCATTAATAACTTTGACTGAAATTTTAAATGTATTTTTTCAAAAATTTTAATTACATCAATTACTCTTTTCAAAGGTCTAAAGTTACTGATATGTGTTATAATGGTTTGATTTTCTTTATTAAGAAATCCATTATCACAGGGAACAGTTCTGGAACTATATTTTTCTGAATCGATGAAATTAGGAATTACTTTTATCTCTTTTTTAATTTTAAATAGTCTTTCAGTATCCTCTTTTAAACTTTGAGAAACTGCAGTAACATATTCAGAATTATTAATACTAAACTGTACTGCCGTTTTATAGAAAGGATGACTCCCGACCAGCGTAATGTCTGTTCCATGAAGCGTAGTTATCATCGGAATAAAAACGCCTTCATCTTCCAACATTTTCTTGGCCATATAGGCAGCATAGGCATGTGGAATTGCATAATGGACGTGGAGTAAATTGATCTTATAGGTTTTAACAATATCAACCACTTTGCTTGACAATGCGAGCTCGTAGGGCTGATATTTAAACAGATCATAAGTGGGTACGTTTACTTCATGGAAATGAAGCTTGGAATTCAAATTTTCTAACCTTACGGGTTGTTTGTAGGTTATAAAATGAATTTCATGACCTTTTTTGGATAAAAAAAGTCCCAATTCAGTTGCGACGACACCACTTCCTCCAAAGGTAGGATAGCAAACTATAACAATTTTCAATAGGTTGTTTTTTAATTAATTATCGAATCATAAATAAGCTGTTGTATTCTTGTACGAATATTGTGTGAGCCTAACAAATTATTATCCATGGTTGGATAAGTTCGATTGGACAAAAATACATAAATCAAATCTTTCTCAGGGTCGGCCCAAGCATAAGTTCCCGTAAATCCCATGTGACCAAAACTTCCTAAACTAACGCAGCCACACGTAGAACCTTCTCCTTCTAACTGAGGTTTATCAAAACCAACGCCTCTCCTATTTCCTTCAGAACAATAATAGCATTGATTGAATTGATCAAAAGTATCAGAATTAAAATAACGTTTGCCCTCGAAATAACCTTTATTGAGATAAAGCTGCATGATCCTTGCTACTTCTTCTGCATTTGAAAACAAGCCTGCATGTCCTCCTACTCCTCCCAAAAGAGCTGCTCCCATGTCGTGTACATAACCTTTAAGTTCACTGTGACGAAAATATCGATCATATTCTGAGGGAACAATTTCATTTTCAGGAATGATCCCTAGCGGCTTAAAAAGGGTTCGCTTTAACCCCAAAGGCTCGTAAATTTTATCATTTGAAAGGATGTCTAGGGATTCGTCGTATTTATTTTCTAAATAGTCCTTAAATAAATAAAAAGATAAATCTGAATATTTAAAATACAACGAATCTAACAAAGGGCTGTCGATTATCATTTTATCTATTTCTTCTAAAAAAGTAGATTTTAAATATAAATTTTTGGCAACTGGGATTCGATATTTATTATTAAAATTAGACCTAAAGTATTTTTTTTTGGGATATGAGTTTTCATCCAAGGTCTCTTTATAAAATGGAATCCATGGTGTCAATTTTGCATAATGTGACAAAACCGCTTTGATTGTTAAATTGGACTTGTTGGTGTTTTTTAGTTTTGGAAGTAATTCAGCCATTTTACTTTCCAATTTGATCGACTTGTCATCAAACTCCTGCATTAGCAAAGGTAAGGTGGCTAATATCTTTGTTAATGAAGCCAAATCATAGACATGATGATTCGCTACTTTAATTTTCTTTTCATAAGTATGATACCCAAAACTTTTTTTATAAATGGTCTTGCCCTTTCGAGAAATAAATATCTGTAAGCCGGGAGTCATAGCGGAATCAATCGCTACCTGAGCCAATTGATCAATAAGTTTGAGTTTGTCCCTATCTACTCCAGAAACAGACAGAGGAATATGATCAATTTTACTTTTTGAAGGAAGAGAAATTCCGGAACCCTGAGGGAAATGTGTTGAAATACTTACTGGAAGTTTCCCCTTTATGCTTTTAAGTCCTGCCAAAATATCAGCACTGATTTCTTGGCTTTCAACACTATTTTGATAACTGACCACTATGGCCTCTATCGACTCTAATTCCTTAAAGTCCATTAGGGCATAGGGTTTTACAAAAACGTCTAATATTACCTGATGATAGGCCCCAATCTCCTTAATCAAAGTGATTTCATCTTTAGAGAAACTCGCAGACTTCCATGGAGTTTCATTTGATCGGTGAAAGCTTATGATGACTTTTTCATAAGGCGCCAAAGATTTTAACGTGCTCTCAATTCCATTTAATTCAATTGAGGTTAGATTGATGTGCTTTTTGAGCTGTTTAACAAATGGTGCCCCAGCGGCATCACCCATTTTGAGATGAGCATATTTGGAAATTGTATCAAGGGGAAGCAGATTATTATCGTTTTTGAGAAGGGTAATGCTTTCCGCAAAGGCATCTTGGATCAATAAAGAATCGAGTCTTGTATTAATTTTACCTAAAAGGTTATTTCTAGTTATGGGTTTATAATTGGAAAGACCTACTTTGTATTTTGCTTTCAGTATTTTCTTAACCGATTCTTCCAAACGAATATTGAGTTGGGGAGTATTTAATACCGCTTGTTTAATCTTATCAATCCCTAAGGGAATATTATTAGAAATTAATAAAACATCATTTCCGGCAATAAAAGCAGCCAGATCAATATTGTCCAGCTCCGTATAATCTGAAGCTCCTTTCATGTTGAGTGCATCAGTAACAATCAACCCGTTGAACCCCAATTGTTCTTTTAAAAGCTCAGTGACCACCTTGTAAGACAATGAGGTAGGTAAATTACTACCTGTCAACGCAGGCACATTGAGATGGGCTACCATTATGGAAGAGATTCCATTCTCTATTAGTTTTTTAAATGGCAATAATTCATTGTTTTCTATTCTGTCTCGATCAAATGAAAGAGTGGGTAGCGTCTTATGAGAATCTTGAGCCGTATCTCCATGTCCTGGAAAATGTTTTCCTGAAGTCAATCTACCAGCATCGTGGTGTCCTCGCATAATCGCCAAACCTTTTCTAGCAACAAGAGTTGGTGATTCGCCAAAAGAACGATTACCAATTATTGGGTTGTTTGGATTGGTGTTTATGTCAAGAACTGGCGCATAACTCATATGAACGCCTAATGCCTTCTCCTGCTCTCCCATTCTTTGACCAATTTTTCTTAGGACTTCCTCATTCTTGGCAGCACCCAAGGTCATGTTCCATGGAAAAGCAACAACCGAGTCTAATCGCATCGCTACGCCCCATTCTGCATCCATACTGATCAACAGCGGTATTTTAGAAACAGATTGAAATTCATTTAACCACTTTGATTGTTTGTCAGGACTTCCCAATGAAAAAATCAATCCACCGAGATGATGTTTTACAATCAGTGATTTAATCTCTTCAAAATGCTTTTCGTCTTGCTCAGAAAATACCATTGGAACAAAAAGCTGGCCAACTTTTTCGTCTAATGTCATGTTTTGATACAGGCTGTCCACCCATTTTTTTTGAGCTTCCACGGCATCACTCAAAAGGGGGTCAGGTTGTTGTGCGCACACAGTAGTTACACAAAGGGATAAGAAAATAAATGACCAGAATTTCATTTAAAAGACGTTAAAAATAGCGAGAGTGCCAGCTCAAGGCAGCTGGAATTTCCCATTGGGTTTCATATTCTCCTTTGTCTAGTACTAAATTATTAAAAACGATAACACTAGAAGGAATCAGCTTTTTCTTTGCCATTTTTCTAAAATCTTTAAGTGGAATGTATCGAATGTGTTCCTTATTTCGGTAAGTAACATTCATTTTATCCATAAGTATTACGCTAAACTCCTTTTCAATGGATTGAATAAAACGAACGGAAGCGTCAATTGAACATCCTGAGGCAGACTGGATTGACTCATTTAATCCCAATATAATAAACCGATCATATCGAAAGTCAACCCCAGCTTTAAGTTCACTTCCATGTGCTGTCCACTGGGTTAAAAAACCTTGTGAAGCAACTTTAATCTTAGCCAATTCTTCCTGGGTAAAAACCCTATCGGATTGATAAATCCAAACTCTGGCGTGAGACGGTAATTCGGAAAAAGGGATTTGCATAATTTATAGATCTTCAGCGGTTGCTATTAATTCAGCGATATCCTTAACCTCTATATCATTTTCTTTTTCTTTGTTTTTAACACCGTCGGTCATCATGGTATTGCAAAAAGGACAACCCGCAGCAATTATTTCAGGTTGAGTTTCCAAAGCCTGTTCGGTTCTCTCAATATTAATGTCCTTATTCCCCTTTTCAGGTTCTTTAAACATCTGAGCGCCACCAGCTCCACAACAAAGACCTTTTGACTTACAACTTTTCATCTCGACAAGTTCAGCATCAAGTTTTCTAATGAGGTCTCTTGGGGCTTCATAAACTTGATTTGCCCTACCCAGATAGCAAGGATCGTGATAAGTGATTCTTTTGCCTTTAAAATGACTTCCAGAAATTGTAAAACGTTCTTCTTTTAATAACTTATTAATAAACTGAGTGTGGTGAACCACTTCATATTTACCCCCCAACTCAGGGTATTCATTTTTAAGTGTATTGAAACAATGCGGGCAAGTCGTTACGATCTGCGTTACTTCATATGCATTCATCACTTCGATGTTTGCCATGGCTTGCATTTGAAATAGAAATTCGTTTCCTGCTCTTTTGGCTGGGTCCCCTGTGCAACTTTCCTCAGCACCTAAGACAGCAAAAGAAACATCCGCTTTATTAAGGATCTTAACAAAGGATTTGGTAATCTTCTTTGCGCGGTCATCAAAACTGCCTGCACATCCAACCCAAAACAAGACCTCGGGTTTCTTACCTTGCGCTGTCAATTCAGCAAGAGTGGGAACTTGCATATTTTTAAATTTTATTGTTGTTCTTTTCCATCGTCAAAAACTTCAATGGTAATTTCTTTTTCGATCAGATCAGTAAATTTTCCGTTATATCGTGTCGCTTTTACCAAGTGATTGTCGATCCAATGGTAGTTTCCACCTCTAGGTTTTCCCATCAAAAGACTGTGGTATTTAAAACCATTTTCTTTTAACCAAACTTCAGTAACTTCACGATGTGCCTCCACTCTTGATGTGAAAAAACAAATCAGATGACCATCTTCATACCATTTGTTTAATGTTACTAAAGCATCTGGATAGACCATAGCCGTTGCCATTCTTTCTGGTTCTTCATTGGGAACGTCATCACAAATCGTTCCGTCAATGTCGATCAAGTAATTCTTAATCCCTTCTGGTAGCACTGGACTAACTTCTTCTCCATTTTCTACTTTTCTATGCAAATAATTTTCTGCCTCTTCTTTTTCCATTTTATTGGTTTAAATTAATTTTCGTTTACCCATAGCAATCGATCCTGATTATTAAAGGGCCAGGGTGCTCCGTTATTTTCGATGTTACTCATCATATTGTTAAGATCTGTCGGGGCAGCAGATTCTTCCATTACTAAATACTGTCGCATATCCATGATAATAGACAATGGGTCTATATCCACTGGACAAACATCAACACAGGCATTACAAGAAGTACAAGCCCACAATTCTTCGCGAGTGATATAGTTATCTAACAATTGATTTCCGTCTTCTTGAAAGCTGCCGTTTTTCTCAATATTTTTTCCAATTTCTTCCAATCGATCACGGGTGTCCATCATGATCTTTCTAGGAGATAAAAGCTTACCTGTTTGGTTTGCTGGACATTCAGAGGTGCACCTTCCGCATTCTGTGCAGGTATAGGCGTTTAAAAGCTGAACCCAGTTTAAATCAATTGCATCAGAAGCACCAAACTTATCTGGAACTGCACCATCCGCAGGAACTGCATAAGGATCTGCATTTGGGTCTAGCATCAGTTTTACTTCTGCTGTGACTGTAGGGTTGTTTTTAAAAAAACCTTTAGGGTTTAGATTGGCAAAATAAGTGTTGGGAAATGCCAAAAGAATATGAAGGTGTTTAGAAAAGTATAAGTAATTTAAAAATATTAATATGCCTATGATATGCAACCACCAAAAGGTTCGTTCTAAAACAACCAGACTTTCCATTGAAAGTGATGAAAACAAAGGGGCTATGAATTGAGAAATCGGAAAGCTCCCTGCTTTAATGTAATGAGGTGCACTGATGTTTTGAAGGAGTAAGTCTGTAGCATTCATCGAAAGAAAGAGACTCATCAAGACAATTTCGAAATAAAGAATATAGTCCGCGTCTTTCTTTGGCCAACCTTTCATTTCAGAACTTAAGAAACGTTTTATTTTTATTATATTTCTTCTGATCCAAAATAAAACAACAGCAACAAGAACCAAAGCCGCAAGGATTTCGAAAGAGGCAATAAGCACATTGTAAAATCCACCTAAATAAGGAGCAAACAAACGATGCGTCCCAAAAAGACCGTCTAAAATTATTTCTAATAATTCTATATTAATGATGACAAAACCAACATATACAATGACATGAAGACTACCGGCGATGGGTTTGGTTACCATTTTTGATTGACCCAATGCCATTCTGACCATATTGCCCCAGCGTTTCTTTGATTGATCTTTACGTTCGATGTCTTTTCCCAAAAGAATATTGCGTCTGATAGACAATATGTTTTTGGTAAAGAAAAACAATGCTGTGATTAAAAGTAATGCAAAAACAATGTTAGGTAGAAATGCCACGTTTTTTATTTATTATTTTCCTTCGATTTTTCCTCTTTATCTTTTTTTCCAAATAAGGAAAAATGCACGTATCGTTTGGGATGGCTTTTTAAATCACTCAGCAAATCTTCTAATTCCTTAGAAGCTTGAGAAAGGTTTTGGTATAAAGTTTCGTCTTTAACCAATTTACCCATCGTTCCATTTCCTGATTCAATGGTGGCAACAATACCATCTAAACTTTTAATGGTATTTGTAAACTTAGATATTGCAACCGCCAAATTGGCTTGTGAAATAGAATCTGTTATTGTTTTTAAATTATCAGAAGTATCTGCAAAATTCTCAAAGGTGTTGTCGATATTAGATTGATTTTTTTTCAAAATCTCAACCAATGAAATTGAAGCATCATTTATTTTACTCGTTGAAAGTGACAGATTTTTTAAAATTGATTTAAGGTTTTCCTGACTATCATTATTTAGAATATTACCCACCCCAATGAAAAGGGAGTCCGCACTGGTCAACATATTTTCGATCTTCAATTGCAGCGGTTCAATCTGCTTGTTGATCAATTCTGTTAGCCCTGGTTTCAAAGCAGAAATTAGCGTATCGCCAGATTTAACTATGTTCTTAGAATCAAAAACTGGGTCAATCTGAATTGCCTTACCCCCTATCAGTCCCGCTTCATAAAGTATCGCCTCACTTTGAGGAGAAAAATCGAGTTCATTTCTGACAGACATCGTGATTAAAATTCTTGTCGTATTGGGTAAAAAATCAATTTTCATAATTTTACCTATAACAAGACCATTGATGGTAACCTTTGCTCCCTCTACCAGTCCCTCCACTTCTTCATAGACCGTATAGATAATTTTGTCTTTTTCGAAAAATGACTTTCCTTTTAAAAAGCTAAATCCAAAAACAAATAACAAAATTCCTCCAATTACAAGAAAAGCTGTTTTAATTTCACGTGATAATTTCAAGTTTCAATTTCTTTGAGATGAATACAAACTTAATATTTTTTATTTACTTTATCTTTACTTCCCCTTGCCTAATGCCTCATCTAATCTAATCTTTTTATTGTTCTTAAAGGAAACAACAAAAGCTGATTTATATCCCTTTTTCTCGGCTTTTCTTTTTAATTTTAAAATGTTCTTATAACTTGTTTCTTTTGCAAAATAGTACCGATACAGAACGCCTTCTTTTTCTCTGTAGATGGGACTTAAACCTTTAAAATTATAAGATTTTGCTTCAATTCGGTTTTTGCTTGCTGCAACTTGTACTCTAAAATAGATTGTAGAATCACTTTCAATTGGTTCAGCCTTTAAAGGAACATCTACACCTTTTGCTTCTGAAAAAATCTCATTTTCCTTAACTCCAATTCCAAGTTCATTTTTATAATTGATTATGGCTTTTGCTATGGTAGTCGACATTTCATCTTGACCCTTTTTAGAATTCAAATAAGCTCCTTCCTTTATATTGGTCAAAAAGCCAGTTTCAACAAGAACACTCGGCATATAAGTATATTTTAAAACGACAAAACCTGCTTGCTTTACGGTTCTGTCTTTTCTGGACAGGTTTGCAACAAAACTTTTCTGTATCGTTGCCGCCGCAACAATGCTTTGATCCAAGTATGTTTCTTGCATTAGTGTCAACCCGATAACAGATTCAGGATTGTTAGGATCAAAACCATCATAGTTTTTCTCATAATCTTCCTCATAAAAAATAACAGAATTCTCTCTTTTTGCGACCTCAAAGTTTCTTTGATTGGCATGTAGTCCAAGAACAAATGTACCTGCTCCATAGGCTTGTGAGGTGTGAGCATCGCAATGAATTGAGACAAAAAGATCGGCGTCAGCCTTATTTGCGATATTGGCGCGGTCAACCAATTTTACAAAAACATCCGTTTTTCGAGTAAAGATTACTTTAATATTCTGATTCTTTTCTAAAATTTCACCAATTTTTAAAGCAATCTTTAAAGCAATGTCTTTTTCAGAGTATCCATTCCCCCTATTCCCGCTGTCATGACCTCCATGTCCTGCATCAAGCACGACAATAAAGTTTTTTTGAGATAAATTCTGTGCTTTCAAAGGGATCATAAAAGTTCCCCACATGAGGTATAAAAAAACCAAAGTGAAAAGAAATTCGGTAATACGGGTTTTATAAAGCATTGAATAAAAACTTAATTCTGCATTCAACAATAAAAATATCCTTAATTTTGGATTCTTGATAAATGATCTAACACAAATTTAGGCTTATTCACTTTGCAAACAAAGTCATTTTATACAGTAAGTTTGTTAATATTTTTTTGGTTGCCCAGTTTGCTCGCACAAACGCAACCTGATTCACTTTACGTATCAAAGAAAGAAATTGTTGACGAACTTGATAAAACTAACATTCTTACTGATTCAATCGTAAAGGACACGCTCAATAAGAAAGAACCTACCTTATTGGATAAGGTTAAGTACAAAGCATCTGATTATGTTAAAATCAATCGAAAGGAAAATAAACTTTACTTATATAACGAAGCTGAGTTATATTATCAAGACATTGAGCTTAAGGCTGGAATTATTATATTAGACTATGCGGTGAATGAGGTAACGGCAGGAAGAATTACTGATAGCCTTGGGAATCTTAGTCAAACTCCAAATTTCAAACAAAATAATAGTGAGGTTAACCCCGACTCTTTGCGTTTTAATTTCGATTCTAAAAAAGCACTGATTTGGAATTCTAAAACTGCTGAAAGTGGGATGAATGTTTTTGCGGCTTTTACGAAAAAAGAAAACGATTCTGTTTATTATCTCAAAGATGCAAAGGTTACTACGGGAGGTGATTTGGACAAAGCAAGTTATTATTTTAGAATACGAAAAGGTAAAATGGTTCCCAATGGAAAAATAGTCACTGGGTTTACCAACATGTACATTGCTGATGTACCCACGCCTATTGCGCTGCCTTTTGCCTATTTCCCAACCACTCAAAACCAACAGTCGGGATTTATCTTCCCAACCATAGGAGAAAGTAACAACCGGGGATATTCACTTCAAAATGGTGGTTACTACTTAGCACTGTCAAAATTTTATGACCTTTCACTTACTGGTGATTATTATAGTAATGGTAGTTATGGATTTAGAGCGGATACCAAATACCGACTCATGTATAACTTTGGTGGAAATCTAAGTCTTCGTTTTGAAAACTTAATAAGTGGTGAGCGAGGTTTGCCTGATTATTCTAAATCTACTGTATTTAATATTCGTTGGTCTCATTCTAAGGATCCAAAAGCAAGTCCAAACTCAAACTTTTCAGCCTCAGTAAATTTTGGGACCAGTGATTATTTTAGACAATCCGTAAACCAATTGAACAGTCCTAATTTTTTGAATAACACCCTGAGTTCGTCAGTTTCCTACTCAAAAAGATTTCCAGGAAGCCCCAGTGTGAATATGTCGATGAATGCGAATATGAGTCAAAATTCGAGTACTAAAAGTGTTAACCTGACGCTTCCAACATTTCAAGCAAGCATGGAACGTATTTACCCATTTCAGCCAAAAACGAAGCCTAAAAAAGGAATTTTTCAAAACATTAACTTTCAATACAGTACCACTGCTCAAAACAGAACTACTTTTAATGACTCCGTTCTTTTCAAAAAAGGAATGTTTAAAAATGCGAAAAGGGGAATGCAGCACAGTATTCCATTAAGTACAAATTTTAAAATATTTAAGCACTTTAATATGTCCGCAAGTGCAAATTACAGGGAAGTTTGGACTCCCACAACTGTTCGTTATAACAATTATGACCCTTCGATCGACGGAGTGGTGAAAGACACAATTAAAGGCTTTGATGCTTTTAGAACTTACAGTTTTGGTGTAAGTGTGGGAACAACGGTTTATGGAACTGTTAACTTCAAACCTGAAAAAAGAATTCAATCAATTAGACACACCATAAGACCTTCAGTGAGCTTTAGTAGTGCGCCTAGTTTTGATCGTTATTATGATGAATACATAGATGATATTGATGGAGGGACAAGACAATATACTCGATTTGAAGGGGGGCTCTATGGTGCACCTTCATTGGGTAAGTCAAAAAGTATGGGGATCAGTCTTGCTAATAATTTCGAGGCAAAAGTTAAAAGTAGAGATTCTACAGAGACGGAGCTTAAAAAAGTACAACTGATCAAAACCCTAAATTTGAGTACCAGTTATAATTTTCTTGCAGATTCGTTTAAATGGTCAACGGTCAGAGCAAGTACAGGGGTGGATTTATTTAACAAAAAAATAGCTATTAATATTGGGGCAACATTAGACCCTTATGCTCTTGATGAAAATAATATTAGGATTGACGAATTTAATATTAAAAATGGGGCATTATTTCGAGTGACCAGAGCAAGCCTTAACACTGGATATCGGTTTTCGAGTAAGGATTTTGGTAAAAACAAAGATAAAAAGGAGGAAGAAGAGGAGGAAGAAGAAGAAGAAGAAATTGATTACTTTAACGAGAGAACTTCAAGTGGAGGACGAGATGATGATCTTTTTGGAGATACCATTGGGAGAAATAGAGAAGAAGAGGAAAAAGAAACAACTAAATATCCCTCCTATAGAACCGAAGTTCCATGGAATTTTAGCCTTACTTATTCTTTAAGTTATAACAATAACAAAAGACAAAACGATTTTTCGAATAATTCTCTAATGTTTTCGGGAGACATCGATCTTACGCCTAAATGGAGTATTGGTGGTTCCTCTGGTTTTGATTTTAAAAATCATGGGTTTACTTACACACAGCTCCGCTTTAATCGAGATTTAGACAGTTGGCGATTAGATTTTAGCTGGGTTCCCTTTAGCAGCAGAGCTTCCTGGAACTTTTTTATTGGAATCAAATCAGGGATTTTAAGTGATATTAAATATGAGAAAAATAGAGAGCCCGATAGAAGATTAAGATAAATTAAAATGTCCTTTAAATGAAGAAAAAAATCATTACTACGTTAAGTGCCCCAGCTCCTATTGGACCTTATAATCAAGCTATTTTAATAAATAATACCCTTTATCTTTCTGGGCAAATTCCCTTGGTTCCAGAAACGATGGAACTTGTTGAGGGCGACATTAAAAAAGAGACGCAACAAGTTATGCAAAATCTAGAAGCAGTATTGCAGGCTGCTGAAATGAACTTTGAAAATGTGGTTAAAACTTCAATTTTCCTTTCAGATATGGATAATTTCGGAATAGTTAATGAAATCTATGCATCCTATTTCAATAATGAAACAGCACCAGCAAGAGAAACAGTAGCAGTCAAAACCTTACCCAAATCAGTTCGTGTTGAAATTTCAATGATTGCAGTTAAATAAACCTATAAATAGGACGTGTCTAACAATTCTTTGTGATAGGCAACAATTCCGTCGATGGGTCTTTTGATTACATTCCCCATCGATAATCCATTCTTAGTAAGGATTTCATTTAATTCCTCTTTAAGATAAAATGCAATAGATCCAATAAAGTGAATTGGGATTTGCTTTGCGTTCTCAAATTGAAAAATTTGGTGAGAGATAAAGCGCTGTAAACCATCATTAATAATAGCTTTCATCTCTGGGACTTCTTTGTTTTCAATAATGAACTTTGCAAACTGAGCCAAATAAGTATTAGGGTTTTCCTTGCGGTAAATACTCTCTTTAATTGTGTCAGGATTCAAGTCAAATTCAGCTTCAAACTTGAGAGCTAACTCGGGAGGCATTGTCTTAAAATAATAAGCTCTAATGAGTTGTTTCCCATAGAAATTTCCACTTGCTTCATCCATAAGTACATACCCCAAAGATGAAATGTGCTGTTCAATATTTTTCCCGTCAAAATAAGTACAATTAGATCCTGTTCCTAAAATACAAACAATAGCAGCTTCATTAGGGGTAGTCGTTGCGTATACAGCAGCATAAGTGTCTTCTTTAATAGAAAACTTGCTGTTGGTAAAAATTCCACTAAAAACTTTTTTAATTCTCTTGATTGGACTTTCAACTCCGCAACCCGCACCGTAAAAATAGATGTGACTTACTTTTTCTCTGTTCTGAAACAGATCAAAATTGTTTATTATCCTTTCATTAAGAATCTCACTTGACAACACCTGAGGGTTTAAGCCTAATGTCTGAGTAGAAAAAAGGATATTAGCCTCATCATCAAGGGCTATCCAATCGGTTTTAGTAGAACCACTATCAACAACAAGAATCATATTGGACTATAATTTATTAATATGTTTGGCCAAATCAATTAATTTGTTTGAATAGCCACATTCGTTATCATACCAAGAAATAATCTTATAGAAAGAAGGATTTAATTCCATTCCTGCTTCAGCATCAAAGATCGATGTTCTTGCGTCACCGATGAAGTCTTGAGAAACCAAAGGTTCGTCACAATATCCCAAAATGCCTTTCATTTCATTTTCAGAAGCAGTTTTCATAGCAGCTTTAATTTCTGCGTAGGAAGTTTCTTTACTTAACTTAACGGTTAAATCAACTACAGAAACGTTGGCTGTAGGAACTCTAAAAGCCATTCCGGTTAATTTACCAACCAATGAGGGTATTACTTTAGTTACTGCTTTTGCAGCTCCTGTTGAAGCGGGCATAATATTTAACAAAGAACTTCTTCCACCTCTAAAATCTTTTTTAGAAGGGCCATCTACAGTAAATTGAGTTGCGGTAGTGGCGTGAACTGTTGTCATTAATGCTTCAGCAATTCCAAAATTATCATTCAACACTTTAGAGATAGGAGCCAAACAATTGGTTGTACATGAAGCGTTAGAAACGATCGTTTGATCAGCAGTTGCTTCGTTGTGGTTTACTCCCATTACGAACATTGGAGCATCAGCAGAAGGAGCTGAAATAACTACTTTTTTAGCACCACCATCAATGTGAGCTTGCGCCATTGCCAAGCTTGTAAAAATACCCGTACACTCAGCAACGATTTCAACACCCATTTTACCCCATCCAATATCAACTGGATTTCGCTCGGCTGTGATCGTTACTACTTGACCGTCTACAACAAGATTGTTTCCATCTACTTCTACTGTTCCGTCGTAATTTCCATGAACAGAGTCATATTTTAAAAGATAAGCCAAGTGCTTTACCTCTAATAAATCGTTTATCGCTAGAACTGTAATGTCAGATTGTTTCATTGCAGATCGAAAAACAAGTCTTCCAATTCTTCCGAAACCATTGATTCCAATTTTTAATGCCATTTTTAAATTTTTAAAATTAAGGTTTAATGTTTGTGTTAAATTGATAATATATCAGATACTCTTATTAGTTTTTTATTAATTTTTGACTTTCCCTTAATTGCATTCTCTAAAGGACACAGGGTCATTTCTTCATCGATAATTCCAACCATTACGTTAGATTTTCCATCAAGGATGCTTTCTACAGCGTGAACACCCATTCTGGAAGCCAACACTCGATCAAAACAAGAAGGTGCCCCTCCCCTTTGCATATGACCCATGACGGAAACACGAACCTCATAATAAGGAAGATTTTGTTCAATGTATGAAGCAATTTCAAAGACATTTTTGCCAGTCTTATCTCCTTCTGCAACCACAACAATACTGGAAGATTTTCCAGATTTCTCGCTTCGCTTTAAGGACTCTAGTAATCTCTCAAGACCCATATTTTCTTCTGGAATAAGAATCTCTTCAGCGCCAGCACCGATTCCAGCGTTTAAGGCAATGTGTCCCGCGTCTCTTCCCATAACTTCAACAAAAAAGAGTCGGTTGTGAGAACTTGCTGTGTCTCTAATTTTATCAATGGCCTCAACAACCGTATTTAAGGCGGTATCAAATCCTAAAGTATAACGAGTTCCATAAATGTCATTATCAATGGTTCCTGGAATTCCAATCACTGGGAACGAAAATTCTTTTTGAAAAATCATTGCTCCGGTAAACGATCCATCTCCTCCAATAACAACGAGGGCATCGATGTTGCTTTTTAATAAGTTCTCATGTGCAGCTTTACGTCCTTCGGGGGTTCTGAACTCAAGACACCGTGCAGATTTTAAAATTGTTCCACCCTTGTTGATAATGTTGTTGACACTTCTTGCGTTCATAACTTTAAAGTTGTCATCAATTAGACCCTGATAACCCTGAAAAATCCCAACACATTCTAGTTTATGATATGCACAAGTTCTAACAACAGCTCGGACTGCGGCATTCATACCAGGAGCGTCACCACCAGAGGTTAGGACGCCTATTTTATTTATTTCTTTTGGCATAAATCGTTTAACAAGTTGCGAATTTAACTATTATAAAAACCATACCGAAATAGTTTAATCATTTTTTGAATTAATTTTTATCGATAAATTCTACCCCTACCGCATTGTAATTGTCAGTAGTTTCCTTGTTCATGAGCGTTAAATCCTTATTCTTGGTTTTAACAATTTTTGCAATTAATTCCCTAAAAGTTTCAAAATCAACTTGATAAGAAATCCCGACTCCTTGCGTGTATCCCAATTCATCTCCAATGTATCTAAATTCATTTTCTTTATTAAAGACTTTTGCTCTTAAAGATCCATCCTCATTTAAAATAAAATCAATCTGAAGGTCACCAACAATAAGGGTTTCTTCCACTCCACCCACAGGAACCCCAATCTTTCCATTCAAAAGAATACGATCCGTTATTTGTGTGGACAATGTCAATCCTAAACGGTCTTCAGTCTTTATGTCCAGCGCTTGATTATTGTCGCCTTGAAGATAATTCAACCCAACTTGCAACTTTCCTTGATCGTCTCCCAAAATATTACTGAATAAATCAGAAGCTTTTTCATAGAGATTATTGGTTATTCCCTGAACGCTAACACTCACTTCATTAATGAAAATCCCCTGGGATAATAGCGAGATGGCCTGCAACTGACTGACCTGTGGATCAGATAAACGGTAATTTATTTCTGAAGTAACGATACCACTTGCATTGGGAAAATCAATTTCAAATATAGGATCATCGGGTTTTAAAAGACTCCCTTGAAGCCGAATCAGAACTTCTGTTGGAATTTTCTTATTAAAATTGGGGTTGTCTAAAAGTAATGCCGGATTGGCACCTCCAGGAACCTCATAAACAGCTTCCATATCCATTTGAGCACTTAGTGGATTGCCTTCCCAAACGATTGTTCCTCCTTGCTTCAAATCAAATTTTTTATCAATTACACTTAAATTCTTAAAATTATAAATCCCTTCATAAGTAATAAAATCTCCCCACATATTGAACTCCCCTTTATTGTTTATTTCCATCAAAATACTTCCTGCTCCACTGCCCCGTAAATAACTTCCAGATTCTTTATCGATAACTATTTCTACCTCTGCATTGGGTTTGATGTCAAGTTCAAAATTCATTTGTAAACCTCTAAATTCTTCTAGCGTAAAGGCAGTTGCGTTTTTCTTTTTCGATTTAACAGATTTATCAATAAACTTAATGAAAGAAGTGTCCGCCAATCCATAATCATCAGCCCAAGGAATTTTAATATTGGTTCCCTCTTCCGTGGAACCAATCACACCAATTGTCAAGTTTTTTGCAGGGCCAATTAAATTGACACTTCCATTCAAAAATCCATCTCCATAAAAAACGCGTTCTTCTTCTTCTGGTAAGTTTAACATCAGAATACGTTCAGAATCTACCTTCATGTTTAAAAACCAATCCTTAAATTTTTGATGCTCAAAAACACCACTTAAGCTGGCTTGTGTATCAAATTTAGTGTCAACAATACGTGCGTTTTTAATTTCAAATTTTTGATCAATTAAACCTACTGAAGTTCCGTTTTCAAATTGATAATCAGTATTGAGAGAGGGCACGGTAAAACCAGCATTATCTATTTTCAAATCGCCTCTATGCATTAGTCCGTCAAGCGGCCCCCAAAGGTTAATTACTCCCCTCACTATTCCTCTTACATTATTAATATTGTCCTTTCCTAAAGGTGTTAAAAATTTTAAATCAAATTCATCAAAAACAAGATCGAGGTCTAGTCTTGGTTTTTGATCTAAACCCAAAAGCGTTCCTTTTCCTGTCAATACTTTTTTTCCGCTTTTATCTAATACCGCATTAAGTTCATAGGAGTTTAATTGAGTATTTCCAGAAGTGAAAACCTTAAAATCACCCAGTGATTGATTATTAACAGTCAGATCAGAAATCTCTCCATCTAGATTAAAAGTGTTGTCGCTAAATGAACGTCGAATATTTAAAGATAAATCAATATTTCCCTTCAAGTTGAAATTAGGATTATAGCTTGCAACTTTATCCAGATTCACATGATCCATATTAAGTATTAAGGCAAAATCATCTTTGGAATGATAATTTCCACTTACAAAAACACGTTCGTTTTCAGACTCAGCTTCAAAACTACTGAGTGTTATGCTTTGTTCAAGGTTATTAAATTTTATGATATGGGTTTTGTCCGAATCAGCATTGATGTTCCAGAGGTTATCCCGATACAAAACAGACGAAGGCAATAATCCAAAAACAGAAACTCCTTCAGACACCGTCTGGTAATAATTAAGCTTAAATTCATCCGTTGAATCAAGAGCTCCTTTAAATTCAGATCGAAAATAAAGTGTATCATTTTTACGAACGCCAAGGGTATAAAAGTCATGAATATTGTATCGCTCCCCCGAAATTTTCCCAATTGACACAAAAGTGCTGTATATAGGATTTTGAGTGTCAATTTGAAGGTTAAAGTTCTCGGAATTAATCCCTTTGTATGAAACTCTAGGAATCTTAAACTCTAATTTAGATTGATTAATTGTAGAGGACAATCTGCCTTTAAAAAGCGCATCTTCTTGAACTGATAGGGCTGGAAACACTGCGCTCAAATAACCACTTTGAACCCTAATGTCATAGGAGAGCTCCTGGTTTTCATCTACTCCCTTAAAAGGCAAAAAAGAATAAACTTCAGAGAGTGCATTAGAAAAAAGAGAGGGAAGTTGACTTAGTTTATACCCTCCTTCAATTTGGCCACTAATAATGTCAGAATTAATTATTTTAAGGCTACGGAATTCATTGACCAAATTAGTTTCAATAATAAAATCATTGTAAGAAAAAGTTTCATAAGCATTTTCAAAAGCAATGTCTTTAAAAATAACATTCCCCCTGATATCATCAAAGCGGTTGCCTACAAAAAATAAATTTAAACCTCCGGAAAAAACTGCCTTACCTCCACCAAACTCAGGATTAAATTCATGTAGGTTTAGATAATTAAATTTTAACTCTAATTGATGCTTTTTTAATGGTTCTTTAAATGAGAATGCACTGTTTATAGAGGCAGACAACTTATCGTCATTAATTAAGATTTTAGCGGTTATTTGTTCCTCATTAAGTTTCCCGTTGCCACGAATATTTTTATACTGTTTAGAAAAGAGATTTAAATTTGATACAGCAATGTCATAATTCAAATCACGCTCGGAACTCAATAGTTTATCGCCTTTTAAAGATAAATATGCGGAAACATCTCCTAGGTTTTTATTGAAACTTTCCAACTTCAGACGGCGCACCATAAAGTTAGCCTTTAATTGATCAATCTCAATTTTTCCATTATTTTTAACCACCAACATTTCACTCTGATGATCTATTTCTCCAGTATCAATTGTCAAACTTAATGTGCTTGTCAATAAACTGTTTTTATAAATAATATTTCCCTTCAAGCTTAAAGTGTCTTTTGCCAAAATTCCTTCAGGAATTCGATGCATATGTTTTTCAAGTAAAATTGAATTCAATCTTGAAGGAAAAACTTCAAACTCATTAATCCTCAAGCCGCCACTATCAGGAAAGTCCCCCATCAGACCCGAAACCTTTAGGCTAGCATCGAGTGAAAAAGCATCATTAGATAAAACCATTTCAGTCAACTCCAAGTTGTTCAAGGTTCCATTTATACTCAACTTTCCGACAAGTGGATTGAAGTTTTCGGGTAGAGAAATAAAATAAATCAGGTCTTCTTTATCTAATTTAAATTGATTAAAATCTGCCTTAATAAAAACAGCATCATTCAAATTTTTAAAACTTTCACGATTATTACTGAGACTTAGTTCCCCCTTTAAAACACTATTTTGAGTTTTAATTTTTAATGAGCCTAAGTTCATAAAACAAGGACTGTAGAATAAATCCCCTTCTAGTGATTCGAGATTACCAAATTCTTTGGAATTAAAATTAGAAGTAACAATCTTAGCTTCAATTTCTTTTCCTATCAAATAAAAATCAGTTGCCTTGAGACTAATATTATTAATTGAATAATCTTTTGAAGTGTCTTGTTGATTTGAATTAATAATTTTTCCATTCAAAATTGTTAGATTATCCAGTGCTATGAATAAATCCTTATTGTCTTTTTTGGAATTTTGTTTTGAATTTAATTTATTAATAAAACTTTTCAAGGAATTATCTTCATCATAATGGTTGATTCTGAGATAAAACCCATCGAGTGTAGCGTTGTGGAGAACGAATTTCCCATCTAATAATTGATCCAAAATATTTAGATCTGTTTTAATGTTTTTAGAATAAAAAAGTGTGTCTTCTCTCTGATCTGCAATAAAAACATCTTTAAGCAAGACATCTCCCTTAAACCCAATTGAAACTTGATTGACATTAATATCTGTGGAATAATCTTTATTGATTTGGTTGGTAATACGGGAGGCCAATTTGGTTTGAACAATAGAAGAGTTAAGGACCAAAATCAACAGAAAGAAAACCACTGTAAAAGCCAAAAAGATTATCCCCGCTATTTTGTATGACTTTTTGATTGTAAAATTTTATTTTTGTTCCCTATTAAAAAAACTTCATGGAAAAAGACCCGTGCTACATTTTAGGAATTGAATCTTCATGTGACGATACTGCTGCTGCAGTGCTATGCAATGATGAGGTCATATCCAGTTGTATTGCAAATCAAGAAATTCATCGTCAATATGGCGGTGTTGTCCCTGAACTTGCTTCACGAGCCCATCAAGCCAACATTGTTCCTGTTGTCCATCAAGCACTCTCTATTGCAAATATCGACAAAAAACAGCTATCTGCAATTGCCTACACACAAGGACCTGGTTTATTGGGTTCATTACTTGTAGGGAGTGCATTTGCCAAGTCTCTCGCATTAAGTTTAAACATCCCATTAATAGCAGTAAATCACATGCAAGGGCATTTATTATGTCATTTTATAAATAATAAAGAAAAAAAACCACCCGAGTTTCCTTTTCTTGGGGTTACCCTATCTGGGGGTCACACCCAATTGGTTTTGGTAGAAAGTCCCCTCAAGATGTCAATCTTAGGAAATACTTTAGACGATGCTATCGGTGAGGCGTTTGATAAGTGTGGTAAAATCATGGGGTTAGGCTATCCGGCAGGACCTGCCATTGACAAACTATCAAAAAAAGGAAATCCAAACGCATTTAAACTCCCCATCCCTAAAGTTCAGGGTCTGAACATGAGTTTTAGTGGTATTAAAACTGCTTTTCGAAATTTGGTGCATAATAATATTTCAAAAAATGCTGATTTTGTAGAAGAAAACCTTGAGGATCTTTGTGCCTCCTTACAAATGACCTTAGTCGCGATTGTAATGGCTAAAATTCAAGTGGCAACTGAGGAGGTTAATCTAAAAAGAATTGCAATCGGCGGCGGTGTTGCTGCCAATTCGGAAATTAGAAAAGTTCTCGAAAGGAAAGCCCTTGAAAATCAATGGGAAGTTTTTCTTCCACAACTTCAATTCACTACAGACAATGCAGCAATGATCGGTATTGTCGGATATTACAAATACAAGTCCAAAGATTTTGGTAGCTTAAATCATACCGTGAGTGCACGTTTACCTTTTTAATTATGGAACTTTTTTTTCAGGAAAATCTATTAGAATCTACTTTGGAAATTAAATTTTCCACCGAGGAGAGCAGACACATTTCCAAAGTATTGCGAAAAAAAACAGGAGACACAATCACCGTGACTAATGGAAAAGGGCTTGAGTGGAAAGGTGTAATCACAAGGCTTGACACCAGAAATACACTTGCAAAAAAAACAACAACAATCTTTCACAAAAAAGCTAAGTCGAACATCCATATTGCAATAGCACCGACCAAAAGCAACGACCGAATGGAATGGTTTTTAGAGAAAGCTACAGAAATCGGAATCACACACATCACCCCTATTCTATGCAATCATTCGGAACGCAGAAACATTAAATCAGATAGATTTGAGAAAATATTAATTGGCGCACTCAAGCAGTCCTATCAGTTTCACCTTCCTAAATTGAACGCCTTCACAAACTTCTCTGATTTTGTTTCCAGCATTAGCGCTGACAATAAGTTCATCGCTCATTGTAGAGAAAGTAATAAATCAAATCTTTCTTCTTACAACTCCCTGAGTAAAGATGTTCTGATTTTGATTGGCCCAGAAGGCGACTTTTCAAGTGAAGAAGTTGAGTTGGCAAGCGAAAACGATTTTCTTCCTATCGCTTTAGGTAGTCAGAGATTGCGAACTGAAACTGCGGGAATCGTTGCCTGCCACACAGTCATTATAAAGAGAGAGCAACATAATACTTAAAAAAATAATTCTTCTTTTTCTTCTTATATTTAACCTATGAATAATAACGGAATTGCTAAAGGCATTGTAAATGCAATACTTCAAATTTCACTGATTGTTTTTGGTATTTGGTTGATTGTAGAACTTCATGTTGTGTTGATTTATATTTGTATTGCAGCTGTGGTTTCACTGATTGGAAGGCCAATTGTGCTTTTTTTAAAATCTAAACTAAAGTTCAGTAATCTGTTGGCAGCTTCTACCACTTTATTAATACTCATCGGGATATTAGCTGGGATCATCTCCTTGTTTATTCCCTTAATCATTCAACAAGGAGAAAACCTATCCCTACTGAATTTAGAGGAGTTAGAATTAAATGTTAAAAAGATATTAGAGGAGATAAATGTTTATTTTAATCTTAAAAGTGATTTTTGGGATTCGATTGCAACAAACGAAAGCTTGTCTAGTAACGACTACTTGAGTGCCATTCCTGAATTTCTCAATCAACTATTGAGCGTTCTTGGAAGCATAACCATCGGGATGTTTTCCGTGACTTTTATTTCTTTCTTCCTTTTGAAAGACAGCCTCCTATTGGAAAGAGGTGCAATGCTATTGGTTAATGATCGAGATGAAAACAGATTAAAAAAATCATTTGAAAAAATCAAAGATTTGCTTTCAAGATATTTTTTGGGATTATTGCTTCAAATTAGTATTCTGCTCATTATCTATACCATTGTTCTGGTCGTCTTTGGTATTCAAAACGCATTTGTAATTGCCTTCTTATGTGCCTTGCTAAATCTTATTCCTTATGTTGGTCCACTCATCGGAGGACTCCTCATGATATTTCTGAGCATGACCAGTAACCTTGATGCCGAGTTCAGCACAGTGATACTTCCCAAAACGATTTATGTAATGATTGGCTTTTCTATTGGGCAATTGATTGATAATTTTTTCAGTCAACCAATGATTTTTTCCAATAGTGTTAAATCTCATCCTTTAGAAATATTTATTGTAATTCTAGCAGGAGGCAGTCTCATGGGATCGGTGGGAATGATCGTTGCCATTCCTCTTTACACCTCAATTAAAGTGATGCTTAAGGAGTTTTTATCAGAAAATAAAATTGTAAAATCGTTAACCCAAGACCTTTAAAAAAATAAAGGCCTTGCATTGAGTTTTATTTATAAATCTCTAATAATTTTTGTTGTTCTTTAATTGCGGCAATAAATTCTTCTTTTAATTGTCTTACCAAACTCGCAACTGGAAGCGTCTCTTTGATTGCACTAACCCCTTGACCAGCAGACCAAATAGTCTTCCATGCTTTTGCTTCAGCCTTGGCCGCATCTAATTCGCTTCCGAAGTCAATCTTTTTAGATTGTTTCCATTTGTCTTCCGTCACGCCCATTGCCTCTAGGCTGGGTCTTAAAAAACTTGCATGAACTCCAGAAACTGCCGCGGTATAAATAATGTCTTCTGCAGAACTCTCTATAATCATTTTTTGATACTCCTCATCCGCCATACTTTCCTCTACATTGATGAATCGTGTTCCCATATAGGCCATATCAGCACCCATCTGCATAGCACTTGCGACGTCTTTCCCCGTACTTAAACAACCCGACAAAAGAATTGTTTTATTAAAAAACTTTTTTATCTCATTAATCAACGCAATAGGATGTAAAGTACCAGCGTGCCCTCCTGCTCCAGCGGCAACAAGAATGAGACCATCTACTCCTACTTCAGCAGCTTTTTCAGCATGACGTTTTTTGATGACGTCGTGATAGACCAAGCCACCATAGCTATGAACCACATCAACCAACTGGGCTACCGCTCCCAAAGAAGTTATAATTAAAGGAACTTGATGTTTCACACAAATTTCAAGATCAGCCTGAACACGCATGTTCGTGGCGTG
>JAFMCL010000050.1 GCA_017857815.1 Flavobacteriaceae bacterium
CCCCGATTATCTTCAAGGGCAAGCTTTTATTGGAGAGAAACAAATCAAAAGAGATTACATTCATGCGGCAAGTGATCGGTTTGATGGCTTTACAGATGCCATAAGAGCAGTGCGCGATAGTCGTTTTAAATACATCAGAAACTACCGACCCGAACAAGGTTATTACCTGCCTGTAACCTACCGGGAACGAATCCCAACGATGAAGGAATTAATCAAATTAAGAGGCGAAGGGAATTTAAATGAAGTACAATCCCAATGGTTTAGAGAAAAGAAATCCAAAGAGGAATTATTTGATTGTCTCAATGATCCACACGAGATTAACAACCTTGCGAACCAAGCTGAATATCAGAATAAATTGATAGAATTACGGAATGAAATGGATCGATGGTTAACCGAAATCAATGACCACCCCAACTTGCCCGAGCGTGACTTAATTAACAAATTGTGGGAAAACAAGCTAGAAAAACCAAAAACTACAACTCCTGTTGTTTCTATCACTGCGGATGAAATTACTATCGAATGTGGAACTAGGGGAGCTTCAATTGGTTATCGAATTATAAATGAAAACGCAAGTCCCTCCACACCCTATCAAGTTTATACTGTTCCTTTTAAAATTGAAAAGGGTAATCAATTAGAAATAATTGCCCACCGCATCGGTTTTGAAGCAAGTAATCCGATAAAATACATTTCTAAATTTTGATTATTTTTTATGGATAACTATTTAAAAAAGATTTGATTAATTATTGATTTGCAATCTAAAATTTAATACATTTAAATTAATAAAACTTTGGGGGTGTTCTAATAACAGAACTGAGAAATACCCTTTGAACCTGAATAAGTTAATACTTACGTAGGGAAAAGTTAGAGTGCTAATTTTAAAGCTCCTTCCTTTTCTAAGAGTGGTTTTTATAAGGCCGCAAAATTCAAAGAATTTCATCCGTTAGATTTATTATTAATAATTAATTCGATTGGTCCATGGTTTCTGTTCTTGTCAATGAAAATCTAATTGAAATTGAGGAAAACGCTACACTTTCTCAATTACTTCAAAAAGTAAACACTTCTGTAGAAGGAATCGCCATTGCCATCAATGATGAAATTATAACCAAAAATGCTTGGGAATCTCAAACGATTAAAAACAACGATAATGTACTTATCATTAAAGCAACTCAGGGAGGTTAATTAGGTCTTAGCAGTTTTAATCTCTTACTTATTTATTAAATATGAAAAACAAAGACACCGCACCAAAAAAAGGAAAGATCACAAGACACCCTTTCCCAAATTCTAAAAAAATATATGTATCTGGTAAGATCCATCCGAACATCAAAGTCGCGATGCGAGAAATCTCTTTGAGCGATACCAAGCATTCCATGACAGGAAAAATGACCCCGAATGAACCTGTTACTGTTTATGATACTTCTGGACCTTATACGGATCCAAATAAAGAGATTAATGTTCACAAAGGAATAGAAAGAATTCGAGAGCAATGGATTTTAGATCGGCAAGATGTAGAGCAATTGACCAGTTTTTCTTCTGAATATTGTAACAAAAGATTGAATGATAGCAGTCTGGATCACATGCGTTTTTCGTTGTTAAAAAATCCTTACAGAGCCAAAGAAGGGAAAAATGTTACCCAATTGCATTATGCCAAAAAAGGAATTATTACTCCAGAAATGGAATACATTGCCATTCGTGAAAACCAACGAATCGATGAAATGACAGAAATAAGAAAGCAACACAAAGGAGAACATTTTGGTGCCTCTATTCCTGCCAAGATCACTCCAGAATTTGTCCGTGAAGAAGTCGCAAGAGGACGCGCCGTAATTCCATCTAACATAAATCATCCGGAAGCAGAACCTATGATTTTAGGGAGAAATTTCTTGGTAAAAATTAATGCGAATATTGGGAATTCGGCAACCACATCTTCTATTGAAGAAGAAGTCGAAAAAGCCGTTTGGGCTTGTCGATGGGGAGCGGATAATATTATGGATTTATCTACGGGTCAAAACATACATGAAACGCGAGAGTGGATCATAAGAAACTCTCCAGTTCCAATCGGTACCGTGCCAATTTATCAGGCATTAGAAAAAGTAAATGGCGTTGCTGAAGACCTCACTTGGGAGATTTTCCGAGATACACTAATAGAACAAGCCGAACAGGGGGTTGATTATTTCACCATCCACGCCGGAGTGTTGTTACGCTATGTGCCCATGACTGCCAACAGGGTAACGGGCATCGTTTCTAGAGGAGGATCCATCATGGCAAAATGGTGTTTGGCGCATCACAAGGAAAGTTTTTTGTACACTCACTTTGAAGACATTTGTGAAATATTAAAAAAATATGATGTTGCCTTTTCTTTGGGCGATGGATTACGCCCAGGATCAATCGCAGATGCTAATGATGAAGCACAATTTGCTGAATTGGAAACCTTAGGGGAATTGACACAAATTGCCAGAAAACACGAAGTTCAGTGCTTCATTGAAGGACCGGGTCACGTTCCCATGCACATGATCAAGGAAAACATGGAAAAACAAATTGAGGTTTGTGATGAGGCACCTTTCTACACCTTGGGTCCTTTGACCACTGACATCGCACCAGGATATGATCACATTACCTCAGGGATTGGCGCCGCAATGATCGGTTGGTATGGCTGCGCAATGTTGTGTTACGTCACGCCAAAAGAACATTTAGGATTGCCCAATAAAGAAGATGTTCGTGTCGGAGTTGTCACATACAAATTGGCAGCTCATGCAGCGGATTTGGCCAAAGGGCACCCAGGATCACAACACAGGGACAATGCATTAAGTACGGCGCGCTTTGAGTTTAGATGGGAAGACCAGTTCAACCTAGGGTTAGATCCTGAAAGAGCCCTAGAATATCATGATGAAACATTGCCTGCCGACGGTGCTAAAGTTGCACATTTTTGTTCAATGTGTGGTCCGAAATTCTGTTCAATGAAAATTTCTCAAGAAGTGCGAGATTTTGCTGCAGAAAATAAAATTGTAGACAATGAGGTTATTCAAAAGGGAATGGATGAAAAATCTGAGGAATTTAAAACAAAAGGATCTGAAGTATATCTATAAATAGATGATCGTACTAATTTCTCCTGAAAGTGATGTAAAAAATGAAGTGAGCATTCTCACTCAACTTTTTGATGCGGGTTTGACCTGCTACCATCTTAGAAAACCTGATAAGGACTACCAAGAGCATTGTGTCTATTTGGATCAAATTGATTCAAAATACCACAACCATATTGTAGTGCATTATTTTCATGAATTAATTAATATATATAATCTTAAAGGAATTCATTTTCAAGAACAAAAAAGAATAGATCACATTGAAAACCCCAGTAATTATTTTAAGGATTTTGAAATGTATGGGAAGACCATCAGTAGTTCTTTTCATGAAATTCAAGATTTAGAGGATTGTGATTTTGAATTTGACTATCACCTTTTAAGTCCTGTTTTTTCCTCAATTTCTAAAGTAGGCTATGCCGGTAGAGGATTTGATGTTAGTGCGGTTGATAAAAGAATAATAGGTATGGGAGGCGTTAAATCAGATAATTTAGAAAAGATTTTAAGTCTTGGTTTTAATGGGGTTGGTATTTTAGGAGGGATTTGGAACAGCACCACCCCTATTGCTGATTTTAAAAAAATGAAAAAATATTTTCCTAAATGACCGATGAGAATTACATATTGACCATTGCTGGTTTTGATCCCACAAACGGAGCGGGACTGACTTCTGACCTCAAGACCTTTCAGGCGCATGGTTTATATGGATTATCCGTTTGCACAGCTGTCACCGTACAAAATACATCAGAATTTAATGCCATTCACTGGATTGAAACTGAACTAATCCTTGACCAAATTAAAATTCTATTTAAGGAATTTGAGATTGATGTGGTTAAGATTGGTATTGTTCAAAACTGGGAGGTTTTATCTTTAATTATTAAAAAATTAAAAAAAATAAATTCAGAAATTAAAATCATTTTAGATCCAATTTTAAAAGCGAGTTCAGGTTATGACTTTCACACCAAAGAAGATTTAAAAGCCCTTGATCAGATTTTAGAGCAACTTTTTTTAATCACACCAAACTATGAAGAAATTAAGAATCTATATCCCGATAAATCAATAGATGAAACGATTGAATATATTAGTGCGAAGACAAATTTGTACTTAAAAGGTGGACATCGGACTGATAAAATTGGATTGGATCAATTGTTTTATAAAACCATTGTTCAGCTAAACATTGAGCCAGAGGGTAAAGACATTTCCCCCAAGCATGGCAGTGGCTGTGTGTTGTCTTCCTCCCTTGCAAGTCATATCAAATTGGGAGTTCCAGTTGAAGAAGCAGCATTAATGGGAAAAAGATATACGGAGAAATTTTTAAGCAGTAATGATTCTCTTTTAGGAAGTCATCATTTAACCAACATCAAAATATAATATGCTTCCAAAATTACACTACATATCGCAGGGAAACTCTACCGAGGAGCACTTAATCAACATACGAAATGCTTGTACTTTTGGTGCCGAATTGGTTCAGCTAAGACTTAAAGGATTTAGGGATAAAGAGGTTTTACGAACGGCAGAAATGGCAAGAGAAATCACCGAAAGTTACCAAACAAGACTGATCATCAATGATCATTATAAAATTGCAAAAGTAGTTAAAGCAGATGGGGTGCATTTGGGGAAAAAAGATATCTCTATAGGGACTGCAAGGAAAGCACTAACAAGCTGGCAAATCATTGGTGGTACTGCAAATACAATTCAAGATTGTAATGCGTTGATCCGTGAAAAAGTAGCTTACATTGGTTTGGGTCCTTTTCGCTTTACAAATACGAAAAAGCAGTTGAGCCCTGTTCTTGGGCATAACGGCTATCTGATCTTACTCGAAGCATTAAACACAGCGATTCCCATTATTGCGGTGGGGGGTATTACGTTAAAGGATGTTTCTGAAATTATGGAAACAGGAGTCT
>JAFMCL010000031.1 GCA_017857815.1 Flavobacteriaceae bacterium
ATGTCTCCAGAACCTGTAACATTAAAGTTTACTTTGCTTGCTTTTCCTGTTAAAGTAATATCTCCAGATCCTGTAACAGTTCCGTTGACTGCTGTGACATCTAGATTTAGAATAATTTCTCCAGAGCCAGAAAGGATCGTCTTAAAGTGATCTCCTTCCAATGGAAAATCAGCAATAATCTCACCCGATCCACTTAAAAAAACTTTATTAATATCTTCAACAGGTATAGTAATATTAACCTTTCCAGAATTCCAGTTTCCAAGCCAAGATTTTTCTTTTTGCTTGATTATTAAGGTTCCTTTTTTTACGTCAGTATCGATTTTTTCAAGATCATCAGAATCCCCTTTTAGTATTAAGGTTCCTTCCGAACCTGACACTAGGGTTACTTCATAACTGCCTGTGATATGAATGCCATCATAAGTGCCAACATTTCTTTTTTCAGTATTTTGAGCGTTTGCTAGGGTAATGCTAAGACCACCAATGGTCAAAATTAAGAGTAGTGATTTCATAGTTTATTGATTTGAAGGGTTAAGTTTTACATTTCCAAATTCAGAAGTGATGTTTAAAGTAGCAAGATTATTGCTTGGGTTGAAGGTACCTTTATAATATTTTTCGGTGCTCCTACTATTTTCGATTGAGTGCTCTAAAGGTAAGGACGAACGCAATCCTGCATATTCTAGATCAATTTCATAATTAAAAGACCAGTTTTTACTTATTCCAAGTAGTATGTTGGTGTATTCTGAATCTATTTTTATACTTTCAACCGAAGGCTGTATTTGTCTGATGTTGATTAAACCAAACTCATTATTTAAAGATAAACGTTTATTTAAAACCCCACATTTTAGGGTTAAATAGTCACCATTACCTGTCAAAGTTCCGATATTATCCGTAGAGAGTTTACCGTAATCGCTACTAAAGTTTAAAGTTTCAATAGTATTAAAAGAGGCACTGGTATAGTCTGCATTCAATTCAATTTCTCCTGCTTTTTCGACCTCAAATCCTGAATAATCAGCGGTTATAGCTCCTCCTTTGATATATGCTATGGAAGAGTTGGAGGTGTAATCAAAATTTAAAATATTATTATCAGCATAGAGCTCTCCGATGATCATTTTTCCATAATCACAATTTATTTTTGCCCTTCCTTCCAAACTGTTTAGTCGAATTGTTCCGTAATCATTTGTAAGGTCTGTAGAATTTGTTTTCGGGAGTTTGATGGTGTAATCGATCCTGTATTTCATTGTGTTGTTGGAAAACCATTTAAAACCCCATCCCTCATCAATTTTAGTTTCCGCGAATACTTTTTCAGGACTTAATAAAAAGAATATATCTATAGCGTTCAGTTTTTCTTCAACATCTTTTGAGTCTCTGCCTTTGACGGTTATCAAAACATCGATTACCACTTTGTCTTGATCCCAACTGGTAATATTTAAATCTCCAAAGGCATTGTCGATTTCAACAAGTGCATCCGAATTGACTTGAACTTCTTTATGGATTTTTTTAGTACGTTCTTGTGCTTGAATTTTAGTTCCAGCCCCCAACAGGACTAGAAGTATAAGGGTGCGTTTAAAGTATTTTATTTTCATTTTCTGTTTTTTTAATGTTAATTAATTGATTCTGAAATTCCATTAAAAGATTAATTTGTGTTTTTAAATTTAAGATTAAGGCTTGAATGAGTTGCGGTTGATTGGGTTCAGATTCCCATTTGAGGTAGAGAGTTCCGTAATCATTTTGAATTCTTTTTATTTGTTTTTGATGACTTTCTAAAAACTTTGCTGCTTTTGGGTGATCAAATTTTTCGAGTTCCTCTAGTTGTTGATTGATAAGCGATTTAAAATGCGTTTCGGCCTGTTGAAACCTTAATACTTCCTCAGAAGGACTTGCAGCTACAAAACGATAAGTTTGACTTAATCCAATACATAAAAGTGCCACAGCTGCCCACGGCCACACTACACGTCTCGAGTAGGAGGGCTTTTGACGCTTTAAACGTTTTGAAAAACGTTGTTCGTGACCCTTGGGAAGTAATGCATACTCTTGTTCAGAAGCCCAATCTTCAAAAGCTTTTTTGAGGGATTCTTCTTTCATATTAATTGTTTTTTAAGTTGCTCACGAGCACGAGAAAGAGTGGTTCGACAATTGGCATAACTCCAATTCATAATTTCACTGATCTCCTGATGGTCATAACCTTCTAAATAATATAATTTTAAAATGATTTGATAGCGTTCACTTAATTTTTGAAGAGCATTTTCTAACTGCCCTTTTTCCAATCTGTGAGCGCATTCCTCGGTTAATTCTTGATTTTCACTAAGTTCTATTTGATTTTCCAGAAAATCATCACTTACAAAGTGTTTATTATTTTGATGATATTTTATACTTTTTCGAACCACAATTTTATGTAACCACCCTTCAAAACTTCCCGCTCCTTGATATTGATCGAGCTTTTGAAAAGCGGTAATAAAACCCTCTTGAACTGCATCTAGAGCATCATCTGCGTTTTTCACAATACGATAAGCACTGTAATAAAGACTTTGACTGAATCGCTGATAGAGTTCCATTTGTGCTTGTTGATCTTCCTTTTTACAGTCAAGAATCAGTGCGTTTATATGTTTTTTTTTATAATTCAAAGTGAGTCGTTCATAATATATGATGCAGAAAAGAATAATATGTTACACTTTTTAAAGAAATTACTTCATTGGCATAACTATTGTCAATAATTAGTAATGATTTTTAAATGGGATCAAAAGCAAATTGAAGCGAAGAAAAACCTTCAATAATTCCTTTAATCATGACACAATGACCTAAAATAATAAAAATGGCCAAATCAAATTTCATTTCATTTGACAATTTGTCACTCAATGATATAGAAGCTGAATCAGAATTTATCCCCTTATTGACTACTGAAGATGAAGAAGCGTTAAGCAAAGAGGATTTACCTGATTCAGTTCCAATTCTACCTCTTAAAAATACAGTTTTATTTCCTGGTGTGGTAATTCCCATCACCGCTGGTCGAGATAAATCGATTCAACTCATAAAAGACGCTAATAAAGGTAATAAGGTTATCGGTGTGGTTGGGCAGAAGGATCAAAACATTCAAGACCCAGGAATTTCAGACATTTATACAGTCGGAACAGTTGCACAAATCCTTCGTGTGTTGAAAATGCCCGATGGTAATGCTACAGTTATTATTCAGGGGAAGAAAAGATTTGAAATTGACAACATTCTCGAGGAGAAACCTTATATGCGAGCCTCAATAAAACCCGTTGAAGAAAAAATTCCAAAGAAGGGAGATTCTGAATTTAAGGCAACCATAGATTCCATTAAGGAAATGGCACTTCAGATTATTCAGGAAAATCCAAACATACCTTCAGAAGCTTCTTTTGCAATTAAAAACATTCAAAGTCATTCTTTTCTGATCAATTTCGTGTCTTCAAACATGAATCTTTATGTCAAAGAAAAACAAGAGATTCTGTCTATTGCTGACCTTCAAGAGCAAGCGATTTTATGTTTAAAATTTATGAATGTCGAATACCAGAAACTCGCCTTAAAAAATGACATTCAATCTCGCGTAAGAACTGATCTAGATCAGCAACAACGAGAGTATTACTTGAATCAGCAAATCAAGACGATTCAAGAAGAACTGGGAGGTGTTTCCTATGAAGAAGAGCTGGAAGAAATGCGCCTAAGATCAAAAACTAAAAAATGGGGGGCAAGTGTTGCCAAACAATTTGACAAAGAATTAAGCAAGTTACAGCGAATGAATCCTCAAGTTGCCGAATACTCTGTTCAACGCAACTATTTGGATCTTTTTCTTGATTTACCCTGGAATGAGTTTTCTAAAGATAGTTTTGATTTAAAAAAGGCACAAAAAGTATTGAACCGAGATCATTATGGTCTTGAGGATGTTAAGAAACGAATTATTGAATACCTCGCAGTACTCAAGTTGAGAAACGATATGAAGTCTCCCATCTTGTGTTTGTTCGGCCCTCCGGGGGTAGGTAAAACTTCTTTGGGGAAATCCATCGCCGAAGCTATTGGAAGGTCTTACGTTAGAATTTCTTTAGGAGGAATGAGAGATGAAGCAGAAATAAGAGGGCACAGGAAAACCTACATTGGTGCTTTGCCAGGAAGAATCCTTCAAAGTCTGAAAAAAGCAGGAACTTCCAACCCAGTTTTTGTTTTGGATGAAATAGATAAAATAAGTAGTAGTGCACAGGGAGATCCCGCGGCTGCATTACTAGAAGTGTTAGATCCAGAACAAAATAGTTCTTTTTATGATAATTTTTTAGAAATGGGTTATGACCTTTCTAGAGTAATGTTTATTGCCACTGCCAACAGTCTTTCTCCCATTCAACCTGCACTGAGGGATCGGATGGAAATAATCAATATTTCGGGCTACACGCTTGAGGAGAAGTCTATGATTGGGAAGCGACATTTACTTCCAAAACAACTCAAGGAGCATGGTCTTAGCCGTAAGCATTTGTCTCTCAAAAAAGAAATTTTTGATCGTATCATTGAAAGCTACACCCGCGAATCTGGAGTGAGAGGCCTGGACAAGCAAATTGCTAAAACAGTGCGATATGTTGCAAAATCTATTGCATTGGAAGAGGAGTATAAGAAAACACCTGCCTTAGAAGATCTTAAAGAAATACTTGGAACCGAAAAAGTACAACGCGATCTCTATGAAAACAATGAAGTAGCTGGAGTTGTTACTGGCTTGGCTTGGACCTCTGTTGGTGGAGATATTTTGTTTATTGAATCTACAATTACCGATGGAAAGGGTCAGCTTTCAATTACTGGAAATCTTGGCAAAGTAATGAAGGAGTCTGCAACAATTGCTTTAGAATATATAAAATCGAATAAAGATCTATTGGGACTTAAAGATTTTTCTTTTGATAAACACAACATTCACATCCATGTACCGGAAGGAGCCACGCCTAAAGATGGACCAAGTGCAGGAATTACGATGATGACTTCGCTGGTTTCCTTATTGACTCAGCGTAAGGTGAAAAGTAAACTTGCCATGACGGGTGAAATCACGCTCAGGGGTAAAGTACTTCCTGTAGGGGGAATCAAAGAAAAAATACTTGCCGCTAAGCGTTCGAAAATTAAAGAAATTATACTTTGTGCTGACAACCAGAAGGACATTGATGAGATTAACAGTAAATATGTCAAAGGATTAACCTTTCATTATGTCAAAGAAATGCATGAAGTGCTAAAAATAGCTGTAATTTCGCAAAAGGTTAAAAACGCTAAAATATTCTAATAAGTACAAGCTTTTGATAGATTCATCCATAATCGCAATTGATGGTTTTGCTTCGACAGGGAAAAGTACCCTCGCAAAGATGCTAGCAAAACACTATAACTATGGCTATGTAGATAGTGGCGCAATGTACCGTGGGATAACTTACGCAGCTTTGCAAAACCATTGGATTACATCTGATGGGCTTGATGAAGCTAAATTATTTGAAGGATTAAAATCTTTAAATCTAAATTTTGAGCCACTAACAAACTCATTGTTACTTAACGACATTAATATTTCAAAAGAAATACGAACCCTAGAGGTGTCCAACAATGTCAGTAAAATTGCAACCCTGCCAGTTGTGAGAGACTTTTTAGTCAAGCAGCAACGTGAAATGGGTAAGAGAAAAAAAATCGTAATGGATGGAAGGGACATTGGAACTGTTGTTTTTCCAGACGCTTCTCATAAGTTTTTTTTTACTGCCCCACCCGAAGTTAGAGCCAAAAGACGCTGGGAAGAGTTAAAGTTAAGTGACCCAACAGTTGATTTTAACTCAGTTTTAGAGAATTTAATTCAACGTGATGCAATGGACAGTCAACGTAAAGTGGCGCCATTGAAAATTGCTGAAAACGCCATTGAAATCGATGTAAGTGATCTTTCTGTAGCTGAGGTTTTCGCTCTTTTGCTTAAAAAAATAGAATCTTAAATATTTTCCCTCCTAATTGTTTGTAAATAAGTAGATTCCTTCTAAATTTGCGCACTCTTAATTGGTTGGGAAAACGAGAGTAGAAAATTAAAGATAACACCTTCTGTTGTTTCAATGAAGTTTCCCGAACGGCAGAATACAAAATTATCCACAGCCATGGCTGAGAAAAAATCAGACTCAACATCAAAAAAAGTTGAGGTCGCTACCAAAAAAGAACCAGTAGCAAAAAAAACCACCACCACAAAAAAAACGACTAAAACTGAAACTGCTGCTAAGAAAGCACCTGCAAAAAAAGCTGTTGCCAAAAAGGCACCTGCTAAAAAGGTAGAAGAAGTTGTTATTCAAGAAGCCGTTGCCGTTGCAGAAGTAGCTGCTGTAGAAGTTGAAGCTCCAGGAGTTGAAGCAACTGAAGACAGCACTGACTCTATACCAGTACAAAGCGCAGCAACCGTTGTTGATTCAGATGAATTTCTTAAAAACTTTAACTGGCACAATTACCAAGAAGGCATTGATGTTATCGAGGATGAGCAGTTAAAAGAATTTGAAGCACTTGTAACGGAAAACTTCGTCGACACCGCAGGGGATGATGTAGTTGAAGGTTTTGTAGTTCATATGACGGACCGCGAGGCCATTATTGATATTAATGCAAAATCTGAAGGAGTTATTTCTTTAAACGAATTCCGATACAATCCTGATCTTAAAGTAGGAGACAAAGTAGAGGTTATCGTTGATATTAGAGAAGATAAAACAGGTCAATTAATACTATCCCACAGAAAAGCTCGTGTAATCAAAGCATGGGATCGTGTAAATAATGCTCATGATAACGGAGAAATTGTAAACGGTTTTGTTAAGTGTAGAACAAAAGGAGGAATGATCGTTGATGTCTTTGGTATCGAAGCATTCTTACCCGGTTCTCAGATTGATGTAAAACCAATTAGGGATTACGATCAATATGTAGATAAAACAATGGAATTCAAGGTTGTTAAGATCAATCATGAATTCAAAAACGTAGTTGTATCTCACAAGGCGTTAATTGAAGCTGATCTTGAAGAACAGAAAAAAGAAATTATTGGTCAACTTGAAAAAGGTCAAGTACTAGAAGGTACTGTTAAAAACATTACTTCTTATGGAGTATTTGTTGATCTAGGAGGAGTTGATGGATTAGTTCACATTACGGATCTTTCTTGGAGTAGAATCAATCACCCTAACGAAATATTAGAACTTGATCAAAAATTGAACGTTGTAATTCTTGATTTTGATGATGATAAATCTAGAATACAACTGGGATTAAAACAATTGACCTCACACCCATGGGATCGCCTTAGTGAAGGAATGAAAGAAGGGGACAAAGTGAAAGGAAAGGTAGTTGTGATCGCAGATTATGGCGCATTTGTTGAAATTGAAGAAGGGGTTGAAGGACTCGTTCACGTTTCTGAAATGTCATGGTCAACACACTTGAGATCTGCACAAGATTTTGTGAAAGTTGGAGATGAAGTAAATGCAGTTGTTTTAAGTTTGGATCGCGAGACAAGAAAAATGTCATTGGGAATCAAACAGCTTACACCAGATCCATGGACTGATATTACTACAAAATATCCTGTTCAATCTAAACATTTTGGAATTGTAAGAAACTTTACAAATTTTGGAGTATTTATCGAATTGGAAGAAGGTGTTGATGGATTGGTTTATATTTCTGATTTGTCTTGGACTAAAAAAGTCAAGCATCCTTCTGAAATTTTATCATTAGGAGATAAAATAGAAGTTATTGTTCTTGAACTTGATGTTGAAGGAAGAAAACTAAGTTTAGGCCACAAACAAACGCTCAGTAATCCTTGGGATAAATATGAAGATGAGTTTGCTGTAGATTCGCTACATAATGCTGCAATCACAGAGATAGTAGATAAGGGAGCTACCATCACTTTTAACGAAGATGTAATTGCTTTTGTTCCTTCACGTCACATGGAAAAGGAAGATGGATCTAAACTAACTAAAGGAGAACAAGCTCAGTTTAAAATCATTGAATTTAATAAAGAGTTTAAGCGTGTAGTTGCTTCTCATACGAACTTATTCAAAGAGCAAGAGAAAATCAATTATACTAAAGCTTCTAAGAAAGTTAAAGAGAATAATTCTGAGAAAACCACCCTTGGTGATCTCGATGCTTTGGCTGCGTTAAAGCAAAAAATGGAAAAAAACGAATAGGTTTAATTCCTTTTAATATTAAAAACCCTCCTCTTAATGTGGAGGGTTTTTTGTTAAAAAGATAAATTAAAATGATATTTTTGTAGAATTAACACAACATATGTCTCCCAAAATACTTTTATCAACTAAAAAAATAGAGGTTATTCTAAACCGATTGGCGTGCCAGTTGATTGAGAAACACAGAGACTTAAGTAATGTTGTATTGGTAGGGCTTCAGCCCAGAGGCATCTTTCTATTAGATCGATTGGTTTCGCTTTTAGAAACCGACTATGGGATTGAAAAAATTGTGTTTGGCAAACTAGATATCACTTTTTTTAGAGACGACTTTAGAAGGTTTGATAAAACACTTGCTGCGAGTTCCTCCGAGATGGATGTCACCATCGAAGACAAATCAGTTGTAATAATTGATGATGTATTATTTACGGGACGAAGCATAAGAGCTGCGCTCACCGCTCTAGACACATATGGTCGACCCTGTGACATTCAACTGTTGGTTCTCATTGACAGGAGGTTCAGCCGTGATTTGCCCATTCAGCCGGATTATATTGGTGTCCAAGTAGATGCTCTTCAAGGAGATCGTGTAAAAGTTGAATGGAAAGCTGAGAATCAAGAAGATGTTGTTTATATAGAGAAAAAATAATTATATGAAAAAACTAAGTGTAGATCATTTATTGGGAATTAAATACCTAAACGAAGACGATTTACATTTAATTTTTGAAACAGCTGATCATTTTAAAGAAGTTATCAATCGACCGATTAAAAAAGTGCCAAGTCTAAGGGACACAACCATTGCCAATCTTTTTTTTGAAAACAGCACCCGAACAAAACTTTCCTTCGAATTGGCGGAAAAAAGACTCAGTGCAGATGTTATTAATTTTTCAGCTTCTCAATCCTCAGTAAGCAAAGGAGAAACGCTAATTGACACTGTCAATAACATATTGGCCATGAAAGTTGACGTTGTCGTGATGAGACATCCCACGCCTGGTGCCGCTTTGTTTTTGTCAAAGAATGTTGACGCTTGTATAATAAATGCAGGGGACGGGACTCACGAACATCCTTCGCAGGCATTACTCGATGCTTATTCTATAAGAGAAAAGTTTGGCGAGCTAAGAGGGAAAAAGATAGCGATTGTCGGAGATATATTACATTCCAGAGTAGCACTTTCTAACATCTTTGCCCTCAAAAAACTTGGCGCAGAAGTCAGGCTTTGCGCTCCGAAATCATTGCTTCCTAAGCACATTGAAACTTTAGGCGTAACCACCAGTACCGACCTAATGCAAACCCTTAAATGGTGTGATGCTGCCAACATGCTTAGGGTGCAAAATGAGCGCATGGACTTAAATTATTTCCCTTCCACTAGGGAATATTCTCAAATCTATGGACTAAATAAGAAGAAGTTAGAAAGTTTAAAGAAAGAAATAATCATACTCCATCCAGGACCAATCAACAGAGGAGTGGAAATTACATCGGACGTAGCAGATTCTAAAAATGCAATTATTCTCAATCAAGTTGAAAACGGAGTAGCCATCCGAATGGCCATAATATATTTACTCGTTGCAAAGCTTAATATTTCTGATATATGATCAAAAAGTCATTTGAGAGATACCTTTATCTTAAGCCTGAAACTCCTGTTCATAAAGATTTAGAAGGTTTTTTTACTGAGGAGGTTGCACTAGAAATAGATGTTATTATTGATGTTTTAAACCAATCAGCTTTAAGTGAGGCGACTTTGATTATATTGAATGAAATTCACCTTCGAATTCAAAAAGCAGGTTTTTGTCTGGTCATAATCAAGAGCAACCTGACAGATGTTTTTAATTATAAAAACCTTGTCTGCATACCGACCTTGCAAGAAGCTGAAGATTATATCGAAATGGAATTTATTCAAAGAGATTTAGGAATTTAATTATGCAGCTTACGATTTTAGGATGCCATTCCGCAACACCACTCGAAAATGCTCATACCACTTCACAGGTACTAGAGGTTAAAGAACATTTGTTTCTTATTGATTGTGGAGAGGGAACTCAAATACAACTGCGAAAAAGAAAAATTAAGTTCTCAAGAATTAAACGCATCTTTATTTCCCATTTACATGGGGATCATTTTTACGGATTGATTGGAATGATCAGCACCTTTAGACTTTTAGGACGTTCCGCTGATTTACATATCTATGGGCCTAAAGGCATTAAAGAAATTATTACACTTCAACTTAAATTGGCAAAATCGTGGACCAACTTCGATCTCTTTTTCCATGAACTAGAAAGCACTAAATCGCAAATTATTTATGAGGACGATGGTCTTACAGTAAGTACAATACCTCTTGACCATAGGGTGTATACCAACGGTTATCTTTTCGCTGAAAAGACCGGACCTAGAAGATTAGATAAGAATAAAATTGAAAGTTTAGCCATTGCCACTTGTGATTTTCAAAACCTTAAATTGGGGAAAGATATCCTCCTGGAAAGTGGTGAAAAAATCAAGAATAAAGACGTCACTCTAGCACCACATCCTTCCAAGCGTTATGCCTTTTGTAGTGACACTTCTTTCAAAGAATCAATTGTTAATGAGATTCAAGGTGTTGATGTTTTATACCATGAAGCTACCTTTCTCAATGCTCATGAAGATTTGGCTCAAAAAACAAAACACAGTACTGCCTCTCAAGCTGCAAAAATCGCTAAAATGGCAGCGGTTGGCAAGTTGATTTTAGGTCACTTTTCAAGTAGGTATAATGATAAATCTGCCTTTGTTGATGAAGCTATAGAACACTTTGATATTGTTGAATTGGCATCAGATGGTAAAATATTTAATATATAGTCTCACAGATAAATCGTAAATTTGCTTTAAGTGTGAAATCAGAATTATGAAATCCAATATAGCCGATTTAAGGAAGTCTTATGAGAAAGGAGTCTTAGACATAAAGACTGTTGGACAAAACCCATTTCAACTTTTCAGTACTTGGTTTGAAGAGGCCAAACATTCTGATCAAATAGAAGAAGCCAATGCAATGAGCCTCTCCACCCTTGGTATTGATGGTTTTCCTAAAGCTAGGATAGTCCTTTTAAAAGATTTTTCAGAAGCTGGTTTTGTTTTTTACACGAATTACAATAGTGAAAAAGGAAAGGCTTTAATAAATAATCCGAATGTAGGTCTTACATTTTTTTGGCCTTCTTTAGAACGTCAAGTTATCATCAAAGGAGTTGCAGAAAAAGAAGCAACATCTGTTTCCGAAACGTATTTTCATTCTCGTCCTCACGGAAGTCAACTCGGTGCTTTGGTTTCTCCTCAGAGTGAAGTGATCCCTGACAGAAAATTTTTGGAAGATAGACTTATGGCACTTGAAGAACAATACAAAGACATTGAGATACCCATGCCCAATCATTGGGGAGGCATAATCGTAGAGCCCAAAGAAATTGAGTTTTGGCAAGGACGCCCCAATCGATTACACGACAGAATTCGTTGCCGGTTGATCGATAACTCAGAATGGAAAATTGACCGTTTAGCCCCTTAAAATGAAAGAATTGATTTTATTACGACATGCTAAATCCAACAGAAACTATGAGGTTGCGGATATTGATCGACCTCTAGCAACAACTGGAATGTCGAGGATGTCAAAAGTAGCGAACCAATACAAGGAACTATTTAAAAATGTTGACTGTGTTTTTTCTAGCCCTGCGAATAGAGCTTTACATACTGCAACGATCATGATGAATAAACTGCAGCTGCCTTTCCATAAATTAAATGTGGATAGTGCTTTGTATACCTTTGATTCGGATGATATTATTGATTATGTGTTCGCCCTTGACGACGCGCTTGATAAAGTTGTTTTGGTAGGTCACAATCCCGCTTTTACTTTCACTTTGAATCACTTTTCAAATGCAGGAATTAGTCATATGCGTACTGCTGGATTGGCAAAAGTTAGCTTTGATGTCAATTCATGGACAGACGTAAATAAGGGTGCATTTGAGCTGGGTCAACCTAATGATATTTAATCTTAAAAAGTGAGTGTAAAACCGGTATATATAAATCGTGAGATCAGTTGGTTAGACTTTAATGCGAGAGTCCTTCAAGAAGCGGATGATAAAAACGTTCCACTGCTTGAGCGGTTGAGATTTTTAGGGATCTTCTCCAATAATTTGGATGAGTTTTTTCAGGTAAGATATGCCACTGTTCAACGTATCTCGCAATCCTCTAAAACAGGGAAAAGAGTGTTTGCAGGTCGAAGTGCTGAAGCTTTATTGAAAGAAATAACCCAAAAAGTTATTGTTTTACAAACTGAAAGCCTGAACATACTCCATACCATTTATCAGGAAATGGAAAAAGAGAATATCTTTTTTATTGATCACAATCAAGTATTACCAGAACAAGAAGAATTTCTAAAAGACTATTTTTTACAATATGTAAATCCAGCCTTGGTAACAATTATTCTTTCTCAAGATCAATCACAAGATTTGTCATCGAATAAAGCTTTTATAGTGGTGACTTTAGATTTAGATTCTGAAGATGAATCTGACCAGAAATTACATGCATTAATAGAAATCCCTAAAGAAATAAAACGATTTATTGTCTTGCCTAAAGGTGAAAACGGGAGACAATATGTGATGATGTTAGACGATTTAATTCGCTATCATTTTAAGATGATTTTCAGCTTTTTTAAGTATAAAAAAATCGAAGCACACATGGTCAAAATCACTCGTGATGCTGAGCTCGACCTCGAAGAAGATGTATCAAAAAGTTATGTAGAAAAAATTACGGTTAGTGTTAAGGACCGAATGATCAGTGACCCTGTTCGAATGGTTTATGACAACGAGATTCCTGATGCTACCTTAGCCTTCGTCATTAAAAAACTTAAAATCGATTCAACGGATAGTTTAATCCCTGGTGGAAAGTACCATCACAGAAGGGATTATATGAATTTCCCCAGTTTGAATCGCCCAGATTTATTGTACTTTACTTTCCCGCCTTTGCCCATTGCAAATCTTAGTTTGGAAGGAAATTTTTTAGATGCAATTTCTAACAAGGACTATCTTTTATACACGCCATATCACACATTTTCTTATGTGATTAAATTTTTAAGAGAAGCTGCTTTAGACCCTAAAGTTAGTTCTATTAAAATTACAATTTATCGTCTTTCAAAACTCTCTCATGTTGCTAGCGCACTAATTAATGCTGCAAAAAACGGAAAAAAAGTCTTGGTTCAGATTGAACTTCAAGCAAGATTTGACGAGGAAAACAATATAAATTTTGCTGAAAAACTTGAAGCTGCCGGGGTGCAGTTAATTTTTGGGATTCCTGGATTGAAGGTGCATTCTAAAATATGTGTAATCGAGCGTCTTGAAAATAAAAAAACAAGAAGATATGGTTTTGTAAGTACTGGAAATTTTAACGAATCTACTGCTAAAATATATACCGATTACACCCTGTTTACTGCCAATCAAAAAGTCCTTAAGGAAGTGAACAAAGTATTCAATTTTTTAGAGGTCAGTTATCAATTAAAAACCTACAAGCACCTAATTGTTTCTCCTCATTATACAGGTTCAATACTTTCTAAATTGATCGACAACGAAATTAAAAATAAGAAGGAAGGCCTTCCTTCTGGGATTAGTCTCAAACTCAACAATGTGACCAATTATAAGTTGGTGGATAAACTCTATGAGGCCAGTCAAGCAGGAGTTGAAATAAAAATGATTGTTAGGGGGGTCTGTTGTTTAATTCCTGGAGTAAAAGGGCTGAGTGAGAACATTCGAGTAATTAGCGTTATAGATAAATTCCTAGAGCATCCAAGGGTTTATATGTTTGAAAATGCTGGGAAGAAAAAAATCTATATTTCTTCTGCAGATTTTATGACACGTAATATTGACAATAGGGTAGAAGTAGCGTGCCCCATTTATGATAAAGAATTACAACAACAAATGATCGATACTTTTGAGATATCTTGGAATGACAATGTAAAAGCCCGTCTTGTTAATTTATCTTTTCAAAACAAAATGGTAGAATGCAAGTCTGGAGAAAGCCAACGTCGCTCCCAATGGGATACTTATGAATATTTAAAAAATAAGCTGAATTTTGAAGATAGTTAAATTTGCCGCCATTGATATCGGTTCTAATGCAATACGGATATTGATTTCAAATGTAATTCAAACAGAAGATGAGTCAGTTTATTTTCAGAAAAACGCACTGGTGAGAGTCCCCATTCGTTTGGGAGAAGATTCTTTCACCATGGGCGAGATTTCTAAACGAAACATCAAGCGGATGGTTAAAGCCATGAAAGCATTTAAACTACTGATGAATGTTCATGGTGTTTCAGAGTACCTGGCTTTTGGAACTTCTGCTTTAAGGGAAGCAAACAATGGCTCTTATGTCATTGATAGAATTAAAAAAAAAGCTGGAGTTAAAGTTGAGATTATAGATGGAACAAAAGAAGCCGAGATCATTTCTAATAGCAAAATATCTGATTTTTTAAATACTCGAAAGACATTACTATTGGTAGATGTAGGGGGGGGGAGTACTGAGTTTTCTATACTAAACGAAGGAAAGAACATCACTTCTAAGTCATTTAAAATAGGGACGGTCCGCTTGATAAACAATATGGTCGATGAACGTGTTTGGGAACAAATTAAAATTTGGTTACAAAAACACACCAAGGAATTTGATAAAATCACTTTATTAGGGTCTGGAGGCAATATTAATAAATTGATCAAATTGACCAAGGTAAAAGAGGGCAAACCTATGTCTTTGATTTCCTTAAATGTGATCTATAAAGAACTAGAATCTTTGTCTTATGAGGAGCGTATGATAAACTTTGAACTTAATCCCGATCGAGCTGATGTGATTTTACCTGCTGCTAGAATTTACTTAAAAGCATTGGAGTGGAGTGGAGGTCAGAATATTTATGTTCCTAAAGTAGGTCTTTCGGATGGTATGATTAAGTACCTGTATAAGAAAAGCAAAAAGAAAGCTTAACCGTGCATGGTTTCTTTGTTTCCCAAAGTCTTCATTAAGTTTGCCTCAAAATCTAAAAGTGCTTCCCATTTTTCATCCACATCTATGGTTGATTTTCCAAATTTCTTTGCGAATTTTAAGAATAAGGTGTAATGATGTGCTTCGCTAATCATCAGTTTTTTATAAAACTTTCTTAAAGATCGGTCTTCCAATTCTTCGGAGAGTAGTCGAAATCTTTCACAGCTTCTGGCTTCAATTAACGCAGCACAGAGCAAGCGGTTGACCAATTGGTTGATTCTGGAACCTCCTTTTAAAAAAAATTGATTTAAAGACCTAACGTAATCATCTTTACGATCTCTACCCAAAACCCAACCTCGATCTAATATGAGCTTGTGAACCATTTCAAAATGACTGATTTCCTCTTGTGCCAATTTAACCATGGCTGAGACGAGCTCAGAGTGCTCTGGATAGGTTACAATAAAAGAAATCGCAGTACTCGCTGCTTTTTGTTCACAAAAGGCATGATCCGTTAAAATTTCACTAACATTTTTTTCGACGATGTTAATCCACCTGGGGTCGGTGGGTAATTTGAGTCCTAACATGGAGTTTTATTATATGTCCAAATCAAATTCTTTTCTGAGAATTTCAATGTTTGGATTGATTTGTTTTAAATGTTCATATTTTTCTTTAGCATCGTAGACTACTTCTTGGTTTTGTATCCGAACAACACTGATTTCATAAGTAATTTGATAATTGTTTAAAGTTTGTGAGAGGTATGGCAATAAATGTGTCAATTCCTTTTGAAGTTCCATACGATTCAGACTATTGGAAGATTTAAGCAATATTTTATGTGGAGAATTTAATTCTGGAGTACTCATCTCCAAAATTGCGGCAATATTGCTTTCTCCTTCTTCAAGCTTTTTATCAATATATTTTTTCCAAAGCGTGACTAGTGCTTCCTGAGTAAAAGGAGTATTGGCTTCATTGACTTCAGTTATTTTTTCAGCAAGTTTTCTTTTGGCTTCATTTTTAATCCGAATGCTGGAAAGCGAAAAACTTGAAACCCCTACACCATTTAAGTTGCTATTACTAATTTTAAGACTCGGCTTAACAACTTCCTTCGGGTTTGGCTTCACTTCCTTAATTTCGGGAGAAACCGAAGGCACAGGTTTGTATGCTGACCCTGGCTCAGCAGCGAACTTAACAGAAGTGTCTGTTTTCACTTTTGCTATGGGTCTATTTTTGAAATGAGTCGTGGGAATGATGTATCCCCTTACTTTTCCACGAAATGGAGAGAGGCCAGTTGCATCAGACATAATTCAATTAATAATCTTTTATTTTTTGTATTTCTATAATCTAGCTCACATTTACTGGTCAAGTCAATCCCATCCAAAAGAAGCTTAAGACCAGCTTTTGAGGTTTGCTCTACATATTTCTCTTGTGTTGATTTGCTGACTTCGAGTAAATGAAGGGTTTTCTCTTCTTTGCTCACCATTAAATCTCTAAAGTGTGAACCCAAGCCCGTAATAAATTGTAATTCATCAAAGCCTTTTTCAAGAAGGCGATCAAATTCGACCAAAAGGGAAGGAATATCATTTTTTAAAATACTTTCTGTTATTGAGAAAAAGGTGTCATAATCTAATACGTTTAGATTCTCAGCAACAGACTTTACAGTTAAATTTCGATTGGTAAAACTCACCATTCGGTCATAAATTGAAAGGGCATCCCTCATGGCGCCATCTGCCTTTTGAGCAATCAAGTCTAGAGCTTCTTCTTCAAACTGGATGTCCTGATCTTTGGCGATCTTACTCAAATGATTTTTACAATCAGAAATGCCAATTCTCTTAAAATCATAGATCTGACATCTCGAAAGAATGGTTGGAATTATTTTTTGCTTTTCAGTGGTGGCCAAAATGAAAATCACATGTTTTGGGGGTTCCTCCAAGGTTTTTAAAAATGCATTAAAAGCACCAGTTGAAAGCATGTGCACTTCATCAATGATATATATTTTATGCGTTCCTACCTGCGGCGGAATCCGAACTTGCTCGTTCAGGCTTCTGATGTCATCCACTGAGTTGTTTGACGCAGCATCTAATTCAAAAATATTAAAAGCATAATCTTCTGAGGGGTTGTCTGCCCCTTGTCCATTAATTCTTTTAGCCAAAATACGAGCGCAGGAAGTTTTCCCCACTCCTCTTGGACCACAGAACAATAAAGCTTGCGCCAATTGATTTTTCTCAATGGCATTTTCTAAAGTTTGTGTAATGGCTTGCTGCCCAACAACTTCGTCAAAGGTTAACGGACGGTATTTTAAGGCTGAAACAACGTAGGTTTCCATAATTTTATTCGATCACCTACAAATATAAAAATTGAATCTTGTAGAGAGAATCTCAAATCCGTTTTTTAAACTTTAATTATCAACAAAAGACTAACTTTGCATTTGGCAGGCTATCTTATTGCTCTTGAATACAAGAGAGGAAAGTCCGGACACCACAGAGCAGCATAGCGGGTAACGCCCGTCGTTCGTTTTTAACGAATAGGACCAGTGCAACAGAAAGCAAGTACAGTTCGGCTGTAGTGAAACCAGGTAAACTCTATGCGGTGCAACGCCAAGTAAGATTATGTTTGAGGACGGCTCGTCCGATGTAATTGGGTAGGCGGCTAGAATGTTACAGCAATGTAACATCCAGATAAATAATAAGACTCGACAGAATCCGGCTTACAGGCCTGCCTTTTTTTACCTTTCAAAGAAACTGAAAGTATTGCTTCCGTAGTTTCTCGAATTCCTCCAGTTGGGATGCTTTTCAAAGTTTAATTTTTCCGAGTGTTCAATAATTAAGCTGCCCGATGAATTCAAGATTATGGTATTAAAAATCAACTCAATCAATTCAAAGTATTTTTCTTCCCCAATGTCATAGGGAGGATCAGCAAATATTAAATCAAACTCCAAAGAGCAATCTTTTGTGAATTTAAAGACATCGCTCTGAATTACTTTAATTTCTAATTCAAGTTCTTTTGAAGATTTGGAAATAAAAGCAGTACAAAATCGGTTTTGATCAACCGCAGTAACAGACGAAGCTCCTCTTGATGCAAATTCATAACTGATATTCCCGGTGCCAGAAAAAAGATCAAGTATTTTGATTTCTGACCACTCATATTGATTTTGTAGAATATTAAAAAGGGCTTCTTTTGATCGGTCTGTTGTAGGGCGGACAGGAAGGTTTTTAGGCGCTCTTAATCGGCGACCCTTGTGGGAACCTGAAATAATTCGCATTAAGCCATAAGATTAAAGAAATAGGGGGCAGGATGATTATCTAAATCAAGAGAATCTAGAGCTTCTATTTCTGTATATTCGATTTCTTTATGATAATTCTTTAAGGCTTCGTAATAAGAATTAAAACGTGAGTATTTCCCAAGAAAACGAATCGAATACAGATCCGGATCTAATGAATACTGTTCAGCCATTGCAAAAAGGTAATAAAGAAAATCTTCCTCGTTTTTATGTGGAAAACTGTTGTAAAACATCAATTTACCTGAGTTAAAAACCAAAAGGTCAAATTGATTGTTTTGCATATTAATATACATTTCAGTTTTCTCATTTGTCAGAGCTGCCTTCCGAATCAAATCGTAAAGAACAACTGAGAAATGAGAAAAATCGATGTTTTTAAAATAATGCCTTAATGTATCCTCTCTATTTTTATTTGACTCATACAGAACAACTATTTCCTCATCCTGAGTAATCTCTCTTGAGATTTGCAGCAAAGGATTTAAAGGGATATTTTGAGAAAGATATAGCTCAATATTTTTTTCATTATAAAGCTTGTTGGGAACAAATGTGGCGGGTTGATCAATAAAAACAGTTATTACTCGATCAAAATCTTGATAAGCGTTTTCTTCAAGAAAGTTTTTAAAAACTGTATTTGATTGAATGTCAATTTCTTTAAAGGGAATGAATTTTTTAGAGAAATGAGTACAAAAAGAAAATCCATCCTTGAAAATCTGGATGGATAATTCATTTTCTGTTATATTTTTTTTATTGAGCGGCATCAAAAATTGTAGGCCAATTTCCATTGGTTTTTATCTCAGAAAGCGATCCAAGAACAATAGCACCTCCATTGACTCCGTCAACCGAAATTGTTTCATTTTCTTGTTTTAACAAGTCTTTGTCCTGATCATGTAAGATGATGTTTTTGGCTACTTTTACTTCAAAAACAGGAACTCTATAGCCGTTTTTTTCTATAATATCAGATTTGAGTTCAAATTTAGCATCTATCCCTTCAACAGGAACATTTGCAAAGAATTTGTAAGAATTCACTCCAGGAAACAATGAGTCTTTTACTGGTACAAAACCCAAGGTGTCAACAACAACGACCTCCCTGAGCATGTCAATTCGATAAGAACGATCATATTCAAGGTAAGAGGAATCTCGTTTTTCAATCAAGGTAAAAATACCTTCATCGATAAATTTAACCAAGCTGTCAAAATTATTAGCATAAAAACCATTGACATCCTTGTGGGCGATTTGCGCTTTTCGAATTTCTTTCATTCGATTGATCACTTCAGTGTATCGAATGTTTTTAGTTTTATTAAAGTTTATAGGTCCACTGATAGAATTATAGATTTGATAACTAAAAAATATTGCCAATACCCAAAGTACTGATTGAAGAATAACTGATTTCATTTATTTTTTTTTTACAACTAAACAAATCTACAATTTTTTTTTAATCGTAAAAGTTTTCAAAATGAATTATCTTGGAAGAAAATAATAAATATGTCCGTCAAATCTTTTCAAGAAACACTTAAGAATACTTTTCCTTTTGTCCCTACAGCTTCGCAAGAAAATGGTTTTCAGCAGATTGCTGAATATTTGGGGGAGAAAGATGACGATACAGTGTTGTTAATTAAAGGATATGCTGGAACAGGAAAGACAACACTTATTGGTCATTTGGTTAAAAAATTAAATGTAGTCAATAGGAAATCCATTCTAATGGCTCCCACAGGAAGGGCAGCTAAGGTACTTTCGTCCTATTCTGGAAAACACGCATTAACCATTCATAAAAAAATATATTTTCCAAAAGCAGTTTCTGGTGGGAGTGGAATTCAATTTTCTTTAAAGGAAAATAAGCATACTAATACTGTTTTTATTGTTGACGAGTCTTCAATGATCGGTGATGATCGACAACAGAGTAAACTATTTGAAAACGGATCGTTGTTACATGATCTAATTCATTTTGTTGATAATGGTGAAAATTGCAAATTAATATTTGTTGGAGATACCGCACAATTACCGCCTGTTCATCTTAATATTAGTCCCGCTTTGAGCGAGGAGGAATTAGAAACTCAGTTCAATAAAAAGGTCTACAGCGTCACTTTAGAGGATGTGGTAAGACAACAGGCAGCTTCAGGAGTCCTATATAATGCTACAAGTATTAGAGAGCTTTTGGTCAAAGAAGATTACTTGGGTTTTAATTTTAAACTCGAGGGATTTAATGATATTCATCGAATGCTAGAAGGAAATGAATTGTTAGAAGCACTTGAAAACACTTTACAAGAAGATGGTGTAGATCAAACGGTTTTGATTGTTCGTTCAAATAAACGCGCCAATTTATTCAACAGAAATATCCGTGAAAGAATTTTGTATTTAGAATCTGATCTATCAGTAGGAGATCAGTTGATGGTGGTTAAGAATAATTATTTTTGGTTGGATGCAAATTCTCAACCCGGATTTATTGCCAATGGTGATGTGGTTAAGATCAATCAAATAAGTAAATACGTCGACCGCTATGACATGAAATTTGCTGAAGTTAATGTCCAAATGGTCGATTACCCCGATGAACCTGCTTTTGATACGGTTTTGTTATTGAACACCTTGAGTTCTGAGACCGCTTCTTTAAGCTTTGAAGAAGGACAAATACTATACCAAAAAGTAGTTCAGGACTATTCTAAAGAAAAATCTAAATACAAACGCTTTTTGAAAGTAAAGAGCGATCCCTATTTCAATGCACTTCAGGTAAAGTATTCTTATGCCATTACTTGTCATAAATCACAAGGGGGGCAGTGGAAGAATGTTTTTATAGAGCAGCCTTATCTTCCAAATGGTCCGGACAGGGACTATTTCCGCTGGCTTTACACGGCTCTGACACGAGCCAAGGAAAAGCTCTATTTGATTGGATTTAGTTCAGATTATTTTAAATAAAAATTTAGTAGCTGAATATATTTCTCATATTTGCAATAAAGTTAATTTTGAATTCCGCATGAAAGTAATCTCAGTGATTCCGGCACGTTATGCCTCCACTCGATTTCCAGGGAAGTTGATGGAGATTTTAGAGGGAAAAACAATTATTTTAAGAACTTACGAGCAGGTAGTAGCTACGGGGCTTTTTGAAGAAGTGATTGTGGCCACCGATAGTAAACTCATCTATGATGAGATTATCTCCAATGGTGGAAATGTGGTTATGAGTAAAAAGGAACACGAGTGCGGAAGCGATCGCATTGTAGAGGCTGTTGAGCATATCAATGCTGATGTGGTGGTAAATGTTCAAGGAGATGAGCCTTTTATTGATAGTGAAAGTTTAAAGAATTTAATTGACGTATTTTATGAGGATTTAGATAATAAAATTGATTTGGCTTCGCTTATGACGCCCATAAATGATGCTGAAAGTATTTTGGATCCCAGTAACGTCAAAGTGATCGTTGACCGAGAGAACTTTGCCATTTATTTCTCTCGTTCTCCCATTCCGTTTAACCGCGATTTAGAAGATTCTGTAAATTATTTCAAACACATTGGTGTGTATGCTTTTAGAAAAAAAGCTCTGATTGACTTTAGTAAACAAGAAGTCACTCCTTTGGAAGCCGCAGAGAAAATCGAGTGTATTCGCTATCTTGAGCATGGTAAAAGAATAAAGATGGTTGAAACTCAGGTTTTTAATTTTGGAATTGATACGCCTGCTGATCTTAAAAAAGCAAAAGCTTTCATGAAAAAATAACACTGAAGATGATAACGAGACTGTCAAGATTTATTTTTTTTAAATTAATGGGATGGAAGATTGAAGGTGTTTTTCCTGATCTCAATAAAATGATTGTTGCAGTCGTCCCTCACACAAAGAACTTTGATTTTGTTATTGGAATACTCACCCGTGCTGCAATCAATGAAAAGATAAACTACGTAGGAAAAAAAGAACTTTTTAATCCGATTACGGGGTGGTTCTTTAAAGCGTTGGGTGGCGCACCTATCAATAGAGGGGCTAAAGAGAATACCGTGCAAGCCATTGTGAAAATATTCAAATTAAGATCTTTTTTCCGGCTAGCGATTGCCCCCGAGGGTACGCGCAAGATGGTTAAGCAATGGAAAACTGGTTTTTATTATATCGCCAGAGAAGCGAATGTTCCTATTTTGTTAGTTAAGTTTGATTATCCTCAAAAGAAGGTTTTTTTTCTAGACTTATTTTACCCTACAGACGACAAAAAAAAGGATTTTGAATTTATGCAGGCTTCTTTTTTAGCTTAAAACTATTTCTTAAAATTAGGATTGATTCGCGCACTTTTGGCCATCATTGATTTTTGAAGTTCTCGCAACCTGTTTTTTAATTCAATTACTTTTTCAGGAAATCGCAATGATAGATCTTCTTTTTCAGAAAGATCATTTTTTAAATTATATAACTCAATGGAATTAGATTCATGAAATTCAATCAATTTCCAATCTCCCTGACGAATTGCAGCTCCAGGAGTCCATCCGCTTCCGTGATAGTGTGGATAATGCCAGAATAAATCTTCTCTTTCTAAGGGTTTGTTTTTCAGGATTAATGGACTCAAGTCGACGCCATCCAAAACAATATTCTTTTCAATTTCAATTCCTGCCATTGATAACAAAGTAGGATAGAAGTCATGTCCTATGATTGGCTCAGCACTATTCCTTGCTTCTCCCGAATAATTTGCGGGTTTTATAAGTAAGGGTACACGAATTCCTCCTTCATACAGCCATCCCTTGCCAGCTCTTAGGGGAAGAACAGAAGTTGGTGCTTTGCGATTTCTACCTTTGGAAAGTGTTGACAAACCTCCGTTGTCACTCGTAAACACCAAAGTCGTATTTTCATATAGCCCTTGTTCTTTAAGGCTTTTGATAAGCTTACCAATGTTTTTGTCTAGCGCAAATAGCATTGAAGCATAAGCGGCGTTATGATGATCTAACGTGGTTATTCCTTTACCCTCTTCTCTTATAGCGGTTCCATCAATACCTAACTGTTCCAACTTTTTGTTGAATTTATCGATGTGATTTTTATTGGGTTGAATGGGGGTATGAACCGAGTAGAAGGATAAAAATATAAAGAAAGGTTTTTGGCCTACTTCATTTAGGAATTGGATGGTTTCATTGGTCAATCGGTCAGTTAAATATTCTCCTTCTGGTCCATCAGAAAGTTTTGGATTATTGTAAGGTGTATAATAACCTCCGGGAGGACTTCCTGCTTTATGTCCTCCTTTATTGATTTCGAAACCTTGATCTTCGGGAAAGTAGCCTTGGTCTCCTAAATGCCATTTTCCGGCATAAAAAGTAGCGTAATTAGCTGCTTTGAATGCATTAGCAAGTGTTTTTTCTGTTAGTGGAAGTTGATCTAGATCTTGAGGGCCTAATAATTTTTCATTTTGTTTATCATTTCCCGGAATCCAATCTGTGATACCCACTCTGGCTGGATGTCTTCCCGTCATAATCGATGCTCTTGAAGGAGAGCAAACTGACCCAGAGGCATAGGCATTGTTAAATTGAATACTTTCCTGACTCAGTAAATCTATGTTGGGTGTTTCATAAAAAGTACTGCCCATATATCCTAGATCTGTCCAGCCCAAATCATCGACAAGTATAAACACAAAGTTTTCCCTTTTCTCTGCACATGAGATAAGCAGCATCAGAAGGGGCAATAAGCGGAATAATTTCGACATTTTAATTATAAATATATACAAAAAGCATTGAACGAACATATAGAACAAGTCCTTCAGATAATTTTGTAGCTCTAGCTAAAAAGATTCAAATTTTTGCTTTTTTTTTTCATTTTTTAAAGCCAAAAAAATAGACTTATTATTAAATATTTAAAACTATTTTTTCTTGTTTTTCAACGGTTCGTATTTCAAATTTAACAGTTGCCTTTTTGTCGGGTTGGATGAAATCGCAGTCTACATTAAGAGAATTCTCCCCTTTGTTTAATGTAAAATCATAAAAATCTACATTAAATTCCTTAATATATTTCCAATTAGCATCATACACGGTTGCCTTATTTCCACAATCATATTTTATTTTTTGTCCTTTCTTTAAAACAACAGGTAGTTTTATTTTTTTATAATTATTTATTTCTAAAGTAATGGAACTTATGTCCGAATCAACTGCGGTAATTATAAAACTAAATGCCTGTTCCTTCCCGATGTTATTAAATTTGAAAGTTGAATATAGCGGCTCTCCTGGTTGCTTGGTTTTATGTTCGTGTTTGAAAATTTCAGCGTTTAAATGAGATAAAATCCAAGAGTTACTGTCGATCTTTTTCAGAGAAAATTCTTTATTAGAATCCAACATTTCTTTCTTTTGTTCCTCGGAGAATGCCTGTTGAATTCTAAGTTTTTCCCATGCTCCAATAAGTTCTAAAATTTCGGGTGAGTTCCCATTATTTTCAATTGTTTCTAAGTTTGCCACAAAAGCATAACCCGCATCGTAAGCTGCTGATTTTGCCAAAAGCCACTCAATGTCCTCAACACTGGTTTCAGAAGTCATTTTGAACCAGCCAAGCATCCCAGGCATAAAGTTTCTCTTAAAATAAGCTTGGTTCTTGAATCGGTACTCCGTTTGACTCTCCCTAAAGCTTCCATACCATGGTTCTCCCCAGTTCATTCTGGAATAAATGTGCCAGAAAAAATGGGTGGTGCGACTGGCGTCAATAATCAGATGGGACTTCAATTCTTCAGACAAATTATTATACCAAACATAGGGCATCAAAGACTCTCCATAGGTACCCAGTCCAGTGGATCGATTGCCTTCCAATCCATCAAATGAAATTTGACGTAATCCGGTTTCATTATAAATTGATGCCATCGTCTCTGACATTTCAATTGTCAATTCTGTATTCGTT
>JAFMCL010000010.1 GCA_017857815.1 Flavobacteriaceae bacterium
AGATCTCTCTACCATCACCAAGGTCAATGACCTCTTTAAATACTTTTGGTATCATTTTTCATTTTTAGGTTGATAATAACGTTTGTTGTGTGCTGTTAGGCAACCAATGAAAAACTATGGTTCAGTAGTAAGAAATGCTTTTAAGAATAAGTAATTTAAACTTATTTTCTAATGCCAAGTTCTTTGATGATAGCTCTGTATCTTTCGATATCTTTCGCTTTCAAATAATCCAAAAGGCATCTTCGCTTTCCTACTAGTTTTACTAGAGAACGCTCCGTATTATAATCCTTTCGATTGTTTTTAAGATGACCTGACAAGTGGTTAATCCTATGAGAAAACAATGCGATTTGTCCTTCAGGAGTACCGGTGTCTTTTTCAGATTTTCCGTGTTTTTTGAAAATCGATTCTTTCACTTCTTTGTTTAAATACATGCCAATATTGTTTTTAAATGATTTTTATGTATGCAATTTTTGCGGTGCAAATATAATGTTAATTAGATGATATACAATTTTTGTAACGAATTAATCCCTAAGGGGTTGATTTAAGATCAGATCGAGATAGTGATTGATTTTATTTTTCAATTGTTTTCTGTGACAAATAAAATCAAGAAAACCTTTTTCTAATAAAAACTCACTTCTTTGAAATCCTTTTGGTAATTCCTTACCCGTTGTATCTTTTACAACTCTTGGACCAGCAAAAGCAACCAATGCGTTAGGTTCAGCAATATTTATGTCACCCAACATGGCAAAAGAGGCGGTTGTTCCTCCTGTGGTTGGATCTGTACACAAGGAGACATAAGGAATTTTAGCTTCGGACAATTCTGCTAATTTTGCAGAGGTTTTTGCTAACTGCATTAATGAATTAGCAGCCTCCATCATTCTTGCTCCTCCCGACTTTGAAATGATAATCAACGGAATCTTGTTTTCTAAAGCATGAGTTGCCGCACGTGCAATTTTCTCGCCTACAACAGACCCCATTGATCCGCCAATAAAAGCGAAATCCATGGCGGCTATTATGACGTCCTTGCCTTTAGATTTTCCAACAGCAGTTCTGATCGCATCATTTAATCCAGTCTTCTTGTGAGCATCTTTAAGACGGTCGATATATTTCTTAGAATCCTTAAATTTTAAAAAATCTTTTGAACGAAGTTTTTCATCCAATTCTACGAATTCATTGTTATCGAAAAGTATTTCAAAGTACTCTTTACTACCTATGTGAACGTGGTAATCATCCTCGGGCGAGACATAGGCATTATTTGCCAATTCGTGTGTTTCAACAATCTTACCAGTGGGAGTTTTATACCAAAGACCTTTGGGAGTATCTTTTTTCTCTTCCGTTGTGGTTTGAATTCCTTTTTCACTTCTTTTAAACCAACTCATAGACTAAAACTTTAAATTCAAAAATATTAAAATGAATTAATCAAGGGTTTTGACATTGTTCAAATCTTCAAATGCCTTTTTTAATCTGTTTTTAAAAGTCACTTCTCCGGAACGTAACCATTTTCTTGGATCGTAGTATTTTTTATTTGGAACATCAGCACCATCAGGATTTCCGATTTGTGTTTTCAAATAATCAATATTATCAACCATATAATCACGAATTCCTTCAGTGTAGGCGTATTGAAGATCAGTATCGATATTCATCTTAATAACACCATAACCAATAGATTCTCTGATTTCCTCATGTGTAGAACCTGAACCTCCATGAAAAACAAAATCTACAGTGTTTTCAGGGACATTAAATTTTTCAGAAATAAATTCCTGAGAATTTTTCAAGATTTTAGGGGTCAGTTTTACATTGCCTGGCTTGTATACCCCATGTACATTTCCAAAGGCAGCAGCAATTGTAAATTGTGGACTTACCTTACTTAGTTCTTCATATGCATAGGCAACTTCATCAGGTTGCGTATATAATTTAGAGACATCAATATCACTATTATCTACTCCATCTTCTTCTCCTCCAGTAACACCGAGTTCAATTTCTAAGGTCATTCCCATTTTGGACATACGCTTCAAATAGGTTTTACAAATTGCGATATTTTCTTCTAACGGCTCTTCAGAAAGATCAATCATGTGAGAGCTAAAAAGAGATTTACCTGTTTCCTTGAAAAAAGTTTCTCCAGCATCCAAGAGACCATCAATCCAAGGTAAAAGTTTTTTAGCGCAGTGATCTGTGTGAAGAATTACTTTGGCTCCATAGTGTTTTGCAAGTTCATGAACATGTTTTGCTCCAGCGATTGCTCCGGCAATTGCAGCTTGTTCATTTTCATTTGAAAGCCCTTTTCCAGCGTTGAACTGTGCCCCTCCGTTTGAAAACTGGATTATAACAGGGCTGTTTAGCTCTGCTGCAGTTTCTAAAACAGCGTTTATAGAATTACTACCAATAACATTTACTGCAGGTAGTGCAAAAGCTTTTTCCTTTGCTAATTTAAATAAGCCTTGTACTTCTGCTCCTGTTAGTACACCAGATTGGAATTTCAAATTCATTTTTTCTTTAGATTTAATCCCACAAAAGTATCAAACTTTTTGATTTTAAAATGGATAATTTATACCGATATTGAAAACAGCACTTTTAATTGAATAATCTCCTCCCCATCTGAGGGATTTAGAAAGTGCAGGATTGTGCGTTTTAAAGCCTGTGTCAAACCGAAAGACAAAAAAGTTAAAGTCATAACGAAGTCCAAATCCAGTTCCTACAGCAATTTCATTTAAATCTTTTAGTCCATCAAATCTGAACGTAGGATCATCGACATCATCTAGAACATTCCAGATGTTACCAGCGTCAATAAACAAGGCTCCTTTTATTTTTCTTACAATGGGGAATCTATATTCTAAGTTGAAGGAGAGTTTAAAGTTTGCTTCATTAAATTCGTTTAAGCTGTTGCTGCTTCCTGGTCCTAATCGATAAGCCCTCCAGGCTCTATTGTCATTTGACCCTCCCGAAAAGTAAGAGCGCGAAAAAGGAATACTCTGCGCATTACCAAACGGGATTGCGATTCCTCCGAATGCTCTAAAAGCAAGTACGCTGTTTACTGAGGTTTGCCAGTGTTTAATAAAATTTAATTCAGTTTTTATGTGTTGTGAAGGAGCCACGCCATCAATTTCATACTGACCCAATTCGTTTTTGTCTGCACCACTGGATTTTAATACTTGATTAAGAAGACTTCCTACCAAGCTCAGCTTCCCTTGTAATTGAAAAAAAGATTCATCTAGAATGTTCTCCTGACTGTTGTAATTGATTCCGAGGGAAGACCCAATAATAAGGTTATTGGCTGTCAGACGATTCTGTCTTTCTCTTATTCGGTTGACATCCTGGTATTGCAAATCCTCAGGGGTCAATGCAGTTTTATCACTTAAAACTTCATCAATAAAAGTAGTTGCACCCTCGGGTATTATTAGATTTAAATCATTATTAATATTGCTGGAATTATTGTTGTATTGTCCAGCAATACTGTTCAGTTTGTCAAAAGAATTTCGATAGACGTTAAAATAATTACTCGTATTTTGATTATTAATAAACTCAAGATCAATTATTTTAAAACTTACTTTTGCCATTTTGTTGGGCGCCCATTTCACCTGATAACTACTCCCAAAATATTGTTTGTCCAAGCCGATGTTTTGTTGAAGCGAAGCCCCTAGAGTGATATCGGTCGTTGGATTCATCCTTTTAGGGATGACATTTTCTAAGTTGATTGGGAATAAAATCCTAGGAATTCTGAGCTTGATGTCAGCTCCAAGCTCATAAAGGTTAAATAGTTCACTATTAATTGAAGCAATATCACTTGAGGAACCAAGAGTGTTTTTAGCACTTATTTCTAGGGTCTCAGCTCCTCTAAAAATATTTCGAATGGCAAATGAGGTTCCAAGTGAAATTCCAAAATCTTGGATATTAGAATGAGAAAGATCCAAATCAAAACCCATAGAAAATCTTTTCTTTGGGTTAAGGTAGATGTTGGCTAATAAGTCCGAGGAGTCATTTTTTAAAGGAGAATAACTGATACTCGGATATTTGAAGTTTCTCAAATTAGAGATGTAACGGTAGGTGAGTGATCTTTCCAAGTCACTGTAGGGACTGTCTTTTTTTATGAATATAACTTCAGTTAAAGCCTTAGGCCTGTATTTTAATTTTCCTTTAAAAAAAATAGTATAATCCTCATAATCAAGACTGTCAGTGTAGGAGGAAAGTTGATCCAATTCTCCAGAGCTGTTCACATAAAGATTTATTTTTTTTATTTTATGGATCAAGTAGGGAATTGATCTTAGGGTATCATTTTCTCTTTTTTGAAGATTTGCGATCTCGACAATTACTGGAATTCTTGAGTCAAATCCTGTGCTGTCAATAGCAGCAGTAAACTTGAGACTGTTCTGTTGGAAATTATAAACTCCATTGTTTCTAAAATAATTAATCAATCGAGATCTCTCGGCCTCAAATCGATCAATCTCAAAAGGATCACCAGCGCTAATGATCTGATTTTTAGATGCGTTTTGATAAAGAGAATCCAGCGAAGGGGATGTGATATTTCTTGAAATACTGTCAATTGTATATTGTTTGTCAGTCTTAATGTGATATTCAACAGTTACTTTTTGTTTGGGAAGTATTATTTTTTCAACCGAGACATGGGTATCAAAATAGCCCTTGTTTTTGAAGTATTGTTCCAAACGTTTAGTGTTCTTAGTTATCGTACTACTATCTAAAAAAACTGGTGTTTCCCCATAACTTTTCAACCAATTGTTAAATTTACCGTTATATCGTTTAAGCTCCTTTACTTGTTTTGCAGACAATAATTTTTCCAAACGATATTTCCGCTTTGGTTTTTTGAGTAACCATGTGTCAAAAATCGAATCAGGGTATGGGTTGGCTAGGTCATGCAGTCGAAGCTTTAAAGGAATTCCGAATACTTTACTGTTGGGTTGATCAACCAATAATAAGTTGAGGGGATCTTTTTTCAATAGTTGTTCATTTTTAATGACAACGTTACGATCTAGCAAGTACTGGTCTCCAATAATATCTTGAGTGGTCCGACAACCAATAATTGTCAGGCAGAAACAAAACAGAATGATTAACTTTGGTAGAGAATATTTCAAGTTAGAAAGATTAAAACTCAAAAGTACATTATTTGAATGTTAAGCAAAAATGAACTAAAACAAATCCGCCAATTGGCGAGCAAAAAGTATCGTTCAAAAACTGGACTTTTTGTTGCAGAAGGTATTAAAGTGGTTCGCGAATTTTGTGATTCAGGATGGAATCCTCAAGCAGTATATAGCGTAAACGACTTAGATTTTGTTTCCTTTACAAAGGTTGATCAAGCTACGTTAGATCAAATCACACATTTTTCAACGGCAAGTTCTGTATTGGCTGTTTTTAAATTACCAGAACAAAAAGAATATTCGTCTGATGAATTTTCTGTTGCGTTAGATTCGATTTCCGACCCCGGGAATTTGGGAACTATCATTCGTCTGTGTGACTGGTTTGGCATTAAAAACATCATCTGTAGTCATGATACCGTAGATTGTTTTAATCCAAAGGTGGTTCAGTCAACCATGGGTTCAATTGCTAGAATAAAATGTTACTATTGTGATTTAGAAGCCTTTTTGAAGAACCATGCTGCCCCTGTCTATGGGGCATGCTTGGAAGGAACCTCATTTTATACTCAAGATTTTGATGCCAAAGGTGTGCTTGTGATGGGTAGCGAATCTCATGGAATCAGTCCTGAAATTAAAAAATTATTAAGTGAAAAAATCACTATTCCTGCGGCTTCAGACGGGCCTCATGCGGAAAGCCTGAATGTAGCGATGGCAACCGCCATTATTCTTGGTGAAATTTATCGCCCTTAAATTATAAAATACGATTATTCAAATGTTAGGTTGACAATAAAGCCTCTACTCAACATTTTATTGATTTTCCCAGTCCAAGGACTGTTACCGTTTGAAGGGTTGTCAGGAATCAGTTCGTTTTGCATTGAAAAAACGCCACGTATTGAAGGAGAAAATTTGAAGTAAAGTAAATAAAAGTCAAAGCCAAAACCCAATTCATAATTATAACTCTGTTTGACCGCTCTAAAAACTTGACTAAAGTTGTCATCAATGTTCTTGTTATTGCTGGCTAAATTAAAATCAGTTGATACTCCAACGGTTAAGAATGGCCTGAAATTATTGATCCTTGCTGCGTTTATTTTTAAGATTAAAGGGAGGTGAATGTAGGTGGATTCCACTTCTCTTTTACGGTCAGACTCTTTTTTGAAGGCCGCAAACTCTGGATAGAGTAAATTTCGTTTTGAGTAGAATAATCCGGGTTCAAATCTTAAATTAAAAAAATTATTAATTCTAAGATCTCCCACCAAGCCAACGTTAAAGCCCGTTGAAGAAGTTACCTCAATGTCTGGATATTTTTCTGTGTAATAGTTGTCCTCATAGGTGAATTTGAAATCATAGGAGTTAAACCCTACATAGTAACCATAATGGATTGGCTTTTGATCAAAATTGGGTAAGTTGGCAACCCTTTCTCTAATGGTAGGATATTGGGCAAAGATTAGTTTTCCTGATATCAGGAGAGTAAATAAAACAATCTTAAAGGGGCTAATTTGGTTTTTTTGCACAATAAATTGAAGCAACCCCTAAGGTTTGTGGGAAATCCTTCACTTCTATAAACCCATTTTTTAGTAAAATATTGTTGAAGACCTTGCCAAAAGGAAAAGCTGCCGCAGAATCTGATAAATATCGGTAGGCTGCTTTGTCCTTTGAAAAAAGTGATCCTAAGATTGGCAGAACCTTTTGGGTATAGAATCCATAAAATTGCTTCATTGGAAAGTTTTTGGGAACAGCAGTTTCTAAGATCACTAAATTTCCACCGGGTCGTAAAACCCGATTGATTTCTTGAAGTCCTTTGTCAAGATTCTCAAAATTTCTTACACCAAAGGCAACAGTAATGGCATCAAAATAAGCATCATTGTAATCCAATTTTTCACTGTCTCCAATCACCATTTTTATGACCTTGTCCATTCCTTTGGAAGTGACTTTTTGCTTTCCAATTTCAAGCATCCCAGGAGAAATATCCAATCCAACGATTTCTTCGGCATTGGTTTTAGTCAATTCAATCGCTAGGTCTGCTGTACCTGTGGCGATATCAAGTATTTTTTTTGGTTTTTCAGGAATTAAATAAGAAACAACATTTTTGCGCCAACGAACATCAATTCCTCCAGAAATGACTCGGTTAAGCAAATCATAGTCTTTGGAAATACCGTCAAACATTTGACGGACTTGTTTTTTTTTATTTTCCTTTTGGTTTTTATAGGGAACTACTTGTTTTTTCATGTGCTGCAAAGATAAAATAAAAGTATTGGTTCTCTATTTATCAGATTTAAAAATAGAAGCTAATAGGAATTTGTATATTTACGCCAAGTTTCCGAACTTAAATTATGAAAATAATCATCGCAGGAGCCGGGGAAGTAGGGTTTCATTTGGCAAAACTACTTTCTTTCGAATCTCAGGACATTACCTTGATCGATACCGATCGCGAAAGACTAAACTATGCCGAGGGGCACTTGGATATCAAAACCATTAGAGGAAATGCAAGTTCCTTGTCTCTTATAAGGGAATCCAATGCTGGCCAATCCGACCTTTTTATTGCAGTAACCGCTCACGAATCAATCAACTTGATGGTTTGTGCTATGGCTAAGCAGTTGGGATGCAAGCGAACGATTGCAAGAATATCAAGTATTGAATTTATAAACTCAGCTGAGGACATTAGTTTTCAAGAAATCGGAGTAGATGAATTAATTTCTCCTGAAGAACTCGCGGCAGTCGAAATTCAACAGCTTTTAGATCAATCTGCTTTTAGTAACAGTTATGAATTCGAAAAGGGAGCCCTTACAATGATAGGAACAAAACTCGGTGACGAGGTTCCATTTGTTGGAAAGTCAGTCATGGAAGCAGCAACAATCTTTCCAAATGTTCATTTTATGCCCATTGCGATTCAGAGAAAGGGAACTCAATACACCATGATCCCCAGAGGAGACACTGTTTTTGAAGTAGGTGATACGGTTTTCTTTATTACTTTGAAGGCTGGGGTAGATGAAATTCAAAAACTATCGGGGAAAAGTAATGAACCGATCAAAAACGTAATGATCTTAGGGGGTAGTAAAATCGGAATCAACACGGCACGCGATCTTTGTGAGAAAAAGTTTAATGTCATACTGCTCGAACAGAATAAACTAAAAGCCCTTGAGATATCAGAAATTCTTCCCGATATCATGGTGATTCATGGCGATGGAAGAAGCTCAGAACTTCTTGAAGAGGAAGCCATAGAATCAATGGATGCTTTTATTTCGGTTACTGAAAATTCAGAAACCAACATCATGTCTTGTCTCATGGCGAGTTCAAAAGGTGTTAAAAAGACAATCGCTTTGGTTGAGAATATGGATTATTTTCATTTGTCACATGCCATTGGTATAGACACTCTAATCAATAAAAAGTTATTAACTGCAAATACAATTTTCCGTTACATAAGAAGGGGAGATGTGGTTGACATGACCACTCTTAATAACCTGAATGCGGAAATTTTAGAATTTATTGTTAAACCAACATCTAGAGTAGCAAACTATAGAATAAAGGATCTTGATTTTCCAAGAACAGCAACAATAGGTGGCGTTATAAAAGAAGGGGAGGGGATTATTGCGCTTGGAGACTATCAGATTAGGGCAGGCGACCGCGTTGTTGTTTGCTGTTTACCTCGTGCAATAAAAAGAATCGAAAGTTTGTTTTTATAAATAGGAAATGTCCAAATTAAATTATAAAATCATCATTCATATCATCGGGGTTTTATTACTCTTTAATGGAGGATTAATGCTTCTGTCCTCCTTGGTGAGTCTTTTGATGAAAGATGGAGTTACATTCGAGATCACACTTTCTTCTTTTTTGGTGATGATTTTGGGGGGCGGAATGATGCTGTTTTCGAGGCACCACAAAAAACAGATTCAAAAACGAGAAGGCTATTTGATTGTTACACTTGGTTGGATATTAATTTCATTAACGGGAATGCTCCCTTATATATTAACGGGATCAATTCAAGAGATTTCCTACGCTTTTTTTGAAACCATGTCAGGTTATACGACCACAGGGTCTTCGATCTTAACAGATATAGAGTCAATCCCAGCAGGGGTTTTGTTTTGGAGGAGTATGACCCATTGGATCGGCGGGATGGGAATCATTGTTCTCGCCATTGCGATATTACCATTATTGGGGATAGGAGGAATGCAGCTTTTTACTGCTGAGGCTCCTGGACCAAGCAGTGATAAATTGCATCCCCGTATTACAGATACTGCCAAGCGATTGTGGCTCATCTATGTTTCCTTTACATTAGCCGAAACCTTATTGCTTTTTTTCGCAGGAATGTCGCTTTTTGATGCATTAAATCATGCAATGAGCACCCTGTCTACCGGAGGGTTTTCAACAAAAAACAACAGTCTTGCCCATTGGAATCATTTGCCTTGGATCCAATACATCGTTATCTTTTTTATGTTTTTAGCTGGAACTAATTTTGTTCTCAGTTATTTTGCTTTTACCGGGAAAATAAAAAAAGTTTTTAAGGATGATGAATTTCGAATTTATGTAAAGTTCATCCTCGTTTTTACTTTAGTCGTAGCAGGAATAATATTTACAAGAGTTGATTTTACGGATTCTTCTTTTGATCATCCCCAAGTATGGGGAGATGTAGAAAGTGTCATAAGACATTCATTGTTTCAAGTAATTGCTGTTGTCACAACTACTGGTTTTGTCACTGCAGACTTCACTCTTTGGACGCCGTTTTTAACAATATTTTTCTTTGGCTTGATGTTTCTTGGAGGTTCTGCGGGAAGTACATCGGGTGGGGTGAAGGTGGTGCGTCATTTTTTAATGATAAAGAGTGGATTTTTAGAATTTAAAAGAGCTTTACATCCCAATGCAATAATTCATACGCGGTACAACAACAAGATGGTTAATGAAGATATTATCAATAACATTCTTGGTTTTTTCATTCTATACATGCTCTCATTTATTATCGGAAGTTTGGTTTTTGGATTCCTTGGTTTGGATTTTGAATCAGCAATTGGAGTCGCAGCTTCCTCACTCGGTAATGTAGGACCTGCATTGGGAGATTTTGGCCCCTCTAATAATTATAGCGAGTTACCTGTTTTAGCCAAGTGGTGGGCTTCATTTTTGATGTTACTCGGTCGTCTAGAATTATTTACGGTACTGATTTTGATAACTCCATTTTTCTGGAGAAAAAATTAATAGTTATACTTTTCTCCCCATCTAGATTTAAGAAATTTTCTCAACTGACTTTCTTTTGTGTTTTCACCAGGTTCATAGAAATGTTGACCTTCAAGATCCTTGGGTAAAAACTCCATTTCTACAAAACTATTCAAATGATCATGGGCATATTGGTATTCTTTTCCATGTCCTAGTTCCTTCATCAATTTTGTAGGAGCGTTTCGTAGGGGCAAGGGAACGCTGAGGTCACCAGTTTCCTCCACTTTTTTTTGTGCTTTATTGATCGCCATATAAGCAGTATTACTTTTTTCAGAACAGGCCAGGTAGATGGCACATTGACTTAGTGGAATCCTTGCTTCAGGAAATCCAAGTACGTTGACTGCCTGAAAGGTATTATTTGCCAGTACCAGAGCAGTTGGGTTTGCAATGCCAATATCTTCAGAAGCAAGAATCAACATTCTTCGTGCGATGAACTTAATTTCTTCTCCTCCCGCAATCATTCTTGCCAGCCAATAGACAGCTCCATTGGGGTCACTACCTCGAATGGACTTTATAAATGCAGAAATTATATCGTAATGTAGATCACCATTTTTATCAAACATTGCCATGTTCGTTTGAACTTTCTCGAGTACAACATTGTTGTCGATTTTTATGGGCTCTGGTATACTGTTTACGATCAGTTCTAATGCCGAAAGCAGCTTTCTTGCATCACCACCAGAGATTTTCAATAAAGCCTCATCTTCCAATATTTCAATTTTCTTTTGAGACAATGCAGCATCTTTCTTTAATGCTTTTTTAATGATTGATTGAAGCTGGGTTTTATTTAAAGGATTGAGGGAGTATACCTGGCATCTTGACAACAAAGCGTTAATAACTTCAAAGCTTGGATTTTCTGTTGTGGCTCCAATGAGTGTGACACTTCCTTTTTCAACGGCTCCCAAAAGAGAATCTTGTTGAGATTTACTGAATCGATGTATTTCATCAATAAACAATAATGGATTTTTATTGGTAAAAAGTCCACCACCATGTTCTGCTTTTTGTAGGATTTCACGAATTTCTTTAACGCCAGAGTTAATGGCGGATAATTGATAGAAGGGTCTTTCCTTTTGCGTGGCGAGTAATCTTGCCAAAGTGGTTTTTCCAGTTCCTGGAGGTCCCCATAAAATCATCGAAGGTAAATTACCGCTTTTAAGAATGGTGGTCAAAGTCCCTGCGGGTCCAACTAAATGCTCTTGCCCGACGTACTCGTCGAGGCTTTTTGGACGCATTCTTTCGGCAAGAGGAGTGTTCATCGAAACTTATTTGCTGTTGTGATGTCTTTGTCTTTGAATTTCATAAAGCACTACTGCACAAGCAACGCTTACATTCAAAGAACCAATGTTTTCATTCATTGGTAGTATTACTTTTTCATTTGATAACTTTATTAGACTTGGATGTATGCCTCGCTCTTCGGATCCCATAATTAGTGCAACACTACTATCAAAATTATTTTCAAAAAGGATTTGATCTGTTTTTTCAGTTACTGCAACAATTTTTATTTCAGCTGCTTGAAGCATATAAATTGCATCTTTGAGGTGATTTACTTTAACCAATGGCACTGAGAATATTCCTCCTGCCGAGGCTTTTACAGTGTTTGCATTAATCGGAGCAGAGCCGGTTTGAGGAAGCACAACACCGGCTACTCCCGTCGCAGAGGCTGTTCTCAAAATGGCGCCTAAATTACGAGTGTCGGTGATGCCATCTAAGAGAAGGTAAGTTGATTTTTGATCAATATTTTTTTCAATTAAATTTTCTAGAGATTGGAATTGAATGGGAGCAATTCGAGCTACAGCCCCTTGATGGTTTTCATGCGAAAACCTTTCTAGCCTTTCAATAGGGACATAGCTATGCGAAATGCCATTTTCGTGAATTTTCTGTTCTAGACTTTTAAAAAGAGGTCCTTGTTGTCCTTTTAAAAGCCAAATTTTGTCAAGAGGTTGCTCCTGAACGATGGCTTCTAAGATTGCGCGTATTCCATATATTTCCTGACCTTCTTTCATAAGGTGCAATTTAGAAATAACGAATTATATATTAACACTTATTCCGATTTTTATAATTAATGATAAATAAAAAAAACCGTCTCGAGGACGATTTTTTTTTAAACAAGTCCTTAATAATTAACGATCATCATTTACAGACTCGTCAATATTATCATTGGCATCAATTTCAGATTGTGGAACTTTTAAAAAGAATTTCTTATCATCGGGCAATAAATTCCCTGGGGATTTGACCCTATGGTTTCCAGTTCTTGTGATCCCTTTTCTCAATCTTTTTGCATCAAACCATTCAACACCAATTTCACCATAGAGTTCTTTTCTTCTTTCAACCAAAATCTCATCGATCAATGCCGTCCCACTGTTACCCGAAGCGACAGCTTTGGGGTCACGGTTTTTTTGGAGCGAAAACAATAGTGTTGCAGCCTCAGCATCGTTATCTTGACGTGCTTTTGCCTCAGCTTCAATGAGTAACATTTCGGGAGATCTCATTAGTGGAATATCTGGATCAAAAGTGAGTTTAAATTTGCTAGATGCTCTTGCTTTGTAAGAGCCACTATTGTCTCCCAATCCGAATAAATCGAAAAAGGTATTTCTCACATCGGTATCCGAAAACCTATTGACAAAATCTTCATTCCAAAAGGCCTCTCCATATCCGATTTTATTTGAGTTGTCCGTGAACGAGTGAGGTGCCGTATTGATAGTAATTGTTTGATCGACTGTTTGAGGTATTCCCCAGATCCATTCTTCATCCTCGATATTGTTAAATCCATTGCTGTAATTGGAAGCATTTAAAGAGTAACCAATTCTGGCTTTACTAGCAGCTATTTCCGCCGCGCTCCAATTGCCCATAACTTGGTTGACTCTCGCAAGAATTCCATAGGTGACATTTTTATTAATATATGATTTGTCCAATCTTGAGTCAACTCCCTTTTCAACAGCATCATTTAAGTCAGACAATATTAAAGTATACATTTCTGTTAGAGTTGACATCGCCTTGCCTTCCAACGCTGGTGAAGTATAGATTGGAGGGGCTGGGAGCGAAGCATCGTAGCTGTAGGTGTGTTGAAACTCCATGGCCAATTGAAAGTAATAAAAGGCTCTTAAAGTTAGTGCTTGTGATAAGGACTCGTCCTTATCTGTTGCCGAAAGATTTTCACTATCATTGATTCCCTTGATTAAAATGTTTAATTCATTAATCATGGTATATGGAAATGCCCAACTAAAAACTGTTCTTTTGTCCGTGGGATCTCTATTGTCATTATTGTAGTCAAAACGATACCATTGTACACCAAGGATAAGATCATTTCCTTTGACTGTTCTTGCGAAATAAAGAGAAGGCAATCCGCCAGTATCGAGTCTGTCAAGATTTAGTTCGAGGCGAGAAGCTCTTAAAATTCCAGAGATGAATGAGTTTACTCCATCTCTTGATGTAAAGATAACAGAGGTGCTAACTGAAGAAGTTGGCTTTGGTTCGTTTAGATAATCTTTATCACAACTAACGATAAGTGTTGAGACAAGCGCGATTGAAATAAGTATTTTTTTCATTTTATGTTTCTTTTAAAATTGAACATTTACTCCCAACGAAAAGGTTTTCAGCTGATAGGACCGGTTGTTAGTCGCTCCTGATAAATCTTGTTCAGGGTCAATTCCTTTATGTGTTTGATAAGTAAAAATATTATCGCCTTGCAGGTACAATCTAAATCGGCTTACGTTTAACCTTTCTGTAAAGCTTTCCTTAAAAGAGTATCCAATGCTAAGTGCTTTTAGTCGGATATAATCGTTCTTAAAAAGAAAACGCGAGGAGGTTGCACCAAAGTAATTTTGTGAATTTAACAAAAGTGGAACATCAGTAACATCTCCGGGCTTTGTCCATCGGTTGGCGATATCAGCATGGCGCTGGCCAGTTATATCTGTAGTGTTCATTAAGCGTGCATAAGAATGGTCATAGACATAGGACCCAAAGCTAAAGTTAAATAATGCATTAAGGTCAAAGTTTTTATAAGTAACGCTTGTGTTAAATCCACCTATAATATCTGGTAGGGAAGAGGCTCCAACATAATATCTATCTGCTTCACTGTATACCTTAGTCATTGTTCTTTCACCCGTTGGCTCACCGTTGGTGTCTAAGAGATCTTTGTACCACATCAGGTAGCCATCATTGGGATCAACCCCGGCAGATTCTCTTATGTAAAACTCATAGAGTGATCTTCCGACTTCCCATTTTTTGTTATCATTGATAAACTCCTTTTGCGATAGTTTAGAGATTTCATTATTGTCTAATGAGAAGTTTAATCCCAGATTTAAAGTTAAATCTTCTTTATCAATGATTGTTGATCTTAGCGAAAATTCAACACCATAATTCCTTAAAGATCCAACGTTTGTTTTTATAAAATCGTTGCCCGTAGAAATTGCTAATGGTTTGTCATAAATTAAATCAATGGACTCCTTGTCATAAATTTCCACAGAACCGTCGAGCAGTCCATCGAAAATTCCAAATTCAACACCATAATTAAGCATGGCGGTTTTTTCCCAGGTGAGTAAGGGGTCAACTGGACTTGAAGATAAAACGCCGGGATTCTCTCCTTGAGAAAATCCTGTTTCGAAAAGTTGTAGATAGGGAAAGTATCCGATCCCTCGATTGTTTCCAAGTTCCCCATAAGAGGCTTTAATTTTTAAATAATTTATAAAATCAATATCCTTGATAAAAGACTCTTCAGAAGCGATCCATGATCCTCCGATAGAATAAAAGTTACCCCATCTGGACTCTTCAGAAAAGCGTGTGCTCCCATCTCTTCTTGCGGAGGCTTCTAGGTAGTATTTTTTATCGTAGTTATAGCTAATTCTTGAGATTAAACTTATTAATCTTTCTTCTGTATTTGAGCCTGAAACACCTTCTGGTCTTGTGCTTCCATTTAATACGTTTACATTAGTGAGAAAGCCGATACCGCTTGCGCCTAGCTCATCAATTTGATATCTCAAAGTCTCGAAGATAATGTCGGCGTTGAGGCTGTTTAAACCAAAATAAGTTTTATAATTTAAGGACTGGGTTAAATTTAGCGTAGTATCAAAGTCACGGTTTTGGGTAACTCTTCCATCAACATTTGCTGCAATTCCAAAATTGTTGTCCGAATAAGAGAAATTATCGTAGGAAGATCGCTCGTAAAATACATCTGATCTAAATTTTAATTGCTCTAAAATATTAACATTTAAATACCCGTTCATCGTTGTACTGGTTCGATTGGTGATGAATTTATAATTATCAATTGCTCCTACCGCATTTTCGTTGGCACCATTGCTTCTGGAGCCGTTGACGAGCTGGGTTAGATTATTACCATAGTCAAATATTCTTTCTCCAGCCGAATTTAGGATAAGCTCTCCATTTCCATCTCTTTGGTAAAGCGGATAAAAATTGGGAACACTATACAACCATTGAATGGCCCCTTGAATACCATCTCCAGATTGAGAAGGAGCATTTAGTTTTGAGGTAGTATAAGCAACGTTTAACCCTGCATTGATAAAATCATTTACTTCGGTATCGATTTTTAGTCGGGTGGCAATTCTCTCAAAGAAAGTTGTTTTAACCTGTCCCTCTTCTTTAAGATAATTAGAACCAAAATAGAAAGACGTTTTTTCTCCCCCTCCGTTTATGGAAACTCCATGCTCTTTTCTTGTTACATTATCTGAAAAAATAGCCTTCTTCCAGTCCGTATCCCACATTGGACTGACCAATAACTCTCCAGAGGTATTCACAGGCTGTGAAAGACCATAGGGGTTGTATTTTAGTTCAGAAATAAGATTCATAGAAGCTTTAGATCCCGCCGCGCTTGGAGTTAATCCATTCACATACTGTTCATTGTTTCGGGAAGATTCCCATGCGTATTTGGTAAAGTCATCTACATTTATAAGATCATGTAAAGCAGAAGCATTGGTCGACACACCATAGTTAGAACTTATGGTCAATTGGGTTTTACTTCTTTTAGTTCCAGACTTAGTGGTTATGATTATTACTCCATTAGCTCCTCTAGATCCATACAAAGAAGTGGAAGAAGCATCTTTTAAAACGGAGATCGATTCAACTTGTTCTTGGGCGATATTATTTAGGTTTCCATTAAAAGGGGCTCCATCAACTATAATAAGAGGAGAAGAGTCGGCGTTGATAGAACCTACTCCTCTAATTCTTATGATGGGATTGGTTCCAGGAACTCCTCCCGAAGTGATAATGTTAACCCCAGGGATGCTTCCTTGCAGTGCTTGTGTGATGGTTGTTGCCTGTTGTGCTTGAATCGTAGCGTCAGAAATCACAGCAATAGATCCCACAATCGATTCTTTAGATTGTACTCCATAAGCAACCACAACAACCTCATCAAGCTCGTTCGAAGGATAAAGAGAGACGTTTTGAAGATCGCCATCAATGTCTTTTATGATTTGAGAAGAATATCCAACAAAACTGTATTCTAAAGCAGCTTCTTCTCCAGTTTCAATAGTATAGTTTCCATCGAAATCTGAAGAAACACCATTTGTTGTCCCCAGCTCAATTACAGTTGCTCCGGGAAGTGGCACTCCAGTTTCATCTGTGATGACCCCTGTTATTGTTTTTTGAGCCGATAACAGTTGCATACTAAGCATTGCTATTAAAGACAGATTGAATATTGTTTTCATATTTATAGTAATTAATACACTTCAAAATTATATAAAAAATAAAGAGCGGAACTTTTTTGACAACTTTTTGTTTTAAACTGATCAATAAGATCATTTTTAAAACAAAAAGAAAACCACCCAATTTGGGTGGTTTTTTTAATTTATTTTTATTTACTATTAATTAAAAGAATTAATGCTCATCTTCAGCAAAACCAGTTCTTTTGTAACCAGCAATAGTATATATAGTTCCAGGATCATCAGAAAATTCAGCATTAAAAGTAATCCCATCAGTAGGATTTCCTCCCTCTGTTATGACCTCTCCTTTGGTGATTTTACCATCAGTAATATTTACAGTAATGTCATATCCATCAACGCTACTGGTTAGGTCAGAACCACTCAAAGTAAAGCCAGTAATATTTACCGTTGCTTTAACTTTAAAATCCCAGGTATGACCGCGATCATCAATCCATAGTTCAGTACCGTCATTGCTTGAGGTGTTGTAAGTTGAAATTAGTTGGTATCCAAGACCATAAATATCATTTCCGCCGTTATCCAATAATTTAACATACCAATCTCCAGCCATATCAACTACTTTGGTTGACCCAATATCATCATCATCTACAATGTCACATGAAGTGAAAGCCAATAGTAGTAATGACACAAATAAACTTGTATATAAAGTTTTAGAAATTTTCATTTTTTTCATTTTAAAATTTAACTTTTTTCAATTGTACTTTAAACGTCCCGTTTCCAAAATCACCAACGCCGGAGTAAGTAATTGTATCGTCACTAGGGTTTACTGTAAATTGTTGGATGTCGATAGCCAATCCCCAACCTGGAATAGTACATGTAGCCATCGTATAGTCGTTTGTTGCTATGTCATTTACCGTAATTGTACCGCTTTTAGCAGCATAACTTGGTCCATAACCCCTTCCAATATCATAATATCCTCCAATACCGTGAGAAATGGCGTAAGTGTCTCCACTTGTTTTGTAAATCATCACATGTTTCATGTCATCGTATTGTGCAAGTGGTGTAAAAGAGGGAGCCCTTTGAACGTCACTCAAATAGATGCCTTCAAGACTTGTGTTTAAATCTCCATCTTTGTATACCCAGATAGTTCTTCCGGCACTCCCGGTGAATCCATCTTTGTTTACAGCAGAGTAGCTCACCGTATACTTGTCAGGAGTCATACTTGAAATCTCCTTACCAAAGTAAGTTCCTTTTGAGGTGCTCGTAGAGGTCTCAATTACGTTCTCTCCTTCTTTTGATTCAGCTCCGAGATCAGTAAATGTGCCACTGGCGTCAACAAATACAGTTTGAGCGCCATTAATTGTGATTATTGGATAATTTGTAACAGCTGAAACACCGAGAGTGTCTTCTGTTTCGCAAGAAATAGTTATTCCTGCGAGGATGCATAATAGTGTAATTATTTTTTTCATCATCATTTTTTATTTATCGTACCAAACAGCTTCAGTGATCTTCACTACAGCGGGTGTGTTAGAATTTCTTATTGTTTCTGTTAAAGGATATTCAATTCTTTTAGGGAATAAACCTCCTGTTTTGCCTTCGATAGAATAGGTGATTTGCCCAGGTTTATAACCGGCATCAGTCTGTTTTACCGTTGACACTTTTGGGAATCCAGTTCTGTTGTGTTCTACAAAAGATTCGTAACCGTTCCCTGGAAACGAAGCAACCCATTTTTGAGTCATTATGGCTTCCAACTTATCGCTATCTGTTCCTGTAGGGAAGCTATACGCGCCAGTTAACATGGCAGCAGCATCTGTTCCTAATCCCCATTGTTCAAATGCAGCAGTAACAGCCGCTTCATAAAGTGCTTTGGCGTTTGTGCCTCCCATGTATTTCAAATCTGCTTCTGCCTGTAGGAATTTACTTTCTGCAAGAGAAATAAAGTATACTGGACTTGTAGCTGAAAGTTCTACAACTGAGACTGAAGTTCCTGACGGATTATCAAAATACCCTTGATCTTGGAAAGTGTCTCCATCATAAAATTTTGCAAGCCTTGGGTCAATGTTTGACTTTAAGAAAGTCCCCATTGTTGTACTAGCCCTGAGGTTAGTTGCAACGTTTAACTGTCTTCTGTCAGATTCATACAAAGGATTACTTCTACTATTCTCATCAACAAACACATCGATTGCAGCATTTGAGGATAAAAAGTTAACCCCTGAACCGATTAGACCAATGATACCTGCTGATGCTACTGAAGGTCTGACTTCAGATTGTCTCATGTGGATTTTAAGCATTAATGTGTTTGCAAACTCTGTCCACTTTGTCATGTCACCTTTAAATATGAAATCTGTTGTACCAGGAGCAAACGCGACTGGTGAAGTAGAAAGATCTTTACCTAAAGCCTCTGCCAAGTCAAGTGCCATTTTATCATAAACAACCTCTGGCGCATCAAATACAGGCTTTAAAATAGCAGTATTATTTGCTTCAGAATAAGGAATTGCTCCATAATAATCAACTAGTATTTGAGAAGCATAAACTTCAAGAGTGGTGGCGATTAGATAGTATTTCCAGTTTTCGGTCGCTAAAGCATTTGCTTTAACATTTCTTACATCAGTAAGTGCATCATACATTGATGCCCAACCACCTTCGTTAATCGATTGAGAAGGGTTAAGCGTATAGTCGTCAAGATACTTATATTGATTAGCGACTGCACTTTGAGTCCAAAATTGACTCCAAAACCCACCGATTAACGCAAAGTAAGAACCTGCTGATGCACCAATTCCGGTGATTGCAGCTGGTAACTCATTTTCCATGGGTATTTGTGAAGGACTCAATAAATCAGGATCCTGATTTATATCTAAGTCCGTACTACAAGAACTAATCAATAATGTGGTAAGAACTAAATATGATTTTATAATTATTTTTTTCATTGGATGTTTTTTAAAGTGAAATTTTGATACTCGATCCATATGTTCTTTCAGAAGGGTTGGCTGCGAATTCTCCGAATTCACTTCTTACTCCTCTTCCATAGTTGGTTGTTTCTGGATCTGAATATGGATTGTCTCCAGGTGTCCACAAGAACAAGTTTTTTCCATAAATTGAAACGGAAATGTTAGTGATTCCAAATCGAGAATACAGGTCAGGATTTAAATTATAAGAAAGAGAAATGTCTCTCATTCTTATGAACGACTTGTCTATCAGGTGACCTCTTTCCATTGCTTCGTTTTGAGAAGTGTTATAAAAAGCAGTTACATCTTCAAAATCAACAGCAGTCGTGTTTTCAACATATCCACCAATTCCGTCAGTAACAACTGAGTTTGGAATAATCCATGGCTGTCTGTCGTTATAAGTGGTTTCAATTCCATTCCCAACAAAGTGACTCAGTCTCTTCGTGTAAGAATACATTAAACCTCCTTTTTTCCAATCAAAACTAAACGCCAGTTTAAAACCTTTATAGCTGACATCATTTCTAAGTCCCATTATAAAATCCCTTTGTGAAGTACCACCATAAGACTCGGTGTTATCATAGGTATAATATCCTGTGTTTGCATCTGCAATGATTTTTCCATCATCAGTTTTTTCAGGAGCAGGCGTGTAAAAAGATCCCATTGGTTTTCCTTCTTCTGCATAATAATTAACTCCATATGCATCATAGATTGAAATTTTGTCATCATCTCCAGCGACATGGTCAACATTGTTGTTGTTTTTAGTATAGGTATAGCTGATGTTCCATTTAAGATCAGCAGTGTTAATTGCCTTTGCTGAAATCATCAATTCAATCCCTTTGTTAGTCATGTCAACAAAGTTTCCAGTTACAGTACTGTATCCAGTAGATCTTGCAACAGGAAGATTTACAATTAAATCCTCAGTTTTTCTTTGGTATAAAGAAAGGTCAATTCCTATTTTGTTATTGAGGAGTTTTACATCAAATCCTAATTCAATTTCATCCGTAATCTCTGGCTTTAATGTTTGATTCTCAATTCGACCAAATATTTCAGAAGCATTTACAGAAGCAAATGGATAAGATATTGTTCCGAAAAATGCTGCATTACTCGATTGTCCTGCAGTAGAAAATATTTGATAAGCTCCAGTTCCATTTCCAACTCTAGCCCAGCTTACTCTTCCCTTTAAATACAAATCATTTGTATCAGCAATTATCCCAGCAAATGATGCTGAAGGATAAAAATAGGAGTTGTTTGCAATAGGAAGTGTAGAGGAAGCATCTTGTCTTGCCGTAATGGTAAGAAAGTATAGATTTTTATAGCTTAGTAATGCTTGAGAGTAATATCCGTAAGTCCTTGCTAAAATGTCACCTTGTGATTTTGTAGGCGTTGCTGCTGAGTTTGAAATCTCAAAGTAATTTGGTAAATCTAAATCAGTAACAGCAATATATAAGACATTACGTTTTCTTTCATTGTAATTGAAACCGGCCAATAGGTCAAGGTCCAAATCATTCGTAATTGCAGTTTTGTAATTTAAATTGAAGAATGTATCAAACTGAGAGTTTGAATAATTTGCTTCTGAAACCGCTCCAACCACTTCTTGAGATCCAGCGTTGTCCTGAGGGGATCCAGTTGGGTACCTCACAATAGATCCAAATCTCTTAACTGATTCGTTTTCTACATCCGCACTCACTTGTAGATTGGCTGAAAAGGAATCACTAAAATTATAATTGAAATTTATATTTCCAAAGACTCTGTCTTTAGTGATTTCAGTATTATTATTTTTTAATGATAAATATGGATTGGTTGTGTAGGGTGTATAAAAATAAGGTGCAGTGTTGAAAATATTAGTTTCATCCTTCATGTCTAGCAAACTTAAATCGTTTGGTAATTGAATTAAATCTTGAAACATAGACTTACCTAGACCCGCATCATCCCCTTCACCAGTAGCAACTGCTTTCTGTTCTTTGTGAGAGTAATTTACACTACTTCTCAAGCTGAATTTGTCATCACCAGTTCCTCCATTAAAACCAAAGTTTCTTTTGGTGAATGAATCTCTGTCTGTTGGAATAACACCATCCATATCTAAACCAGAATAGGTGAAAGAGTAGTCCGTATTGTCCGTTCTTTTGGATATAGAAACTGATTGGCTCAAAGTATTTCCAATTTCAAAAAATTCTCTTACATTTTCTTCGAGAGCAACATAAGGCTTGATCAGTTGTTGGTTGTCAACGACTCTACTCCAAGGTTTCACTAAACCATTGAATTCAGCTCCCCAAGATCCATTTTCATTACTTGCAGCTGTGTCTCCCTCTCCAGTAACAAAAGAGTAGGATTTACCTGACCATCCTGTTCCAAATTGTGTTTGGATGTGAGGAACTCTAGCCACTTGTTGAAGATCGTAAGAAGTTGTAATATCAACCTTTATTTTATCCGATGTCCCTTTTTTGGTCGTAATCATAATTACACCATTCGCTCCCTTAGATCCGTAGAGTGCAGTTGCTGCAGCTCCTTTTAGAAAGTCAATAGATTCGATATTGTTCGGGTCAATGTCATTGATACCAGAACCAGCATCAAATGAACTTGAAGTCCCAATACTACTCGAGGAGTTATCCATAATGGGAGAACCATCTAGCACGTAAAGTGGGTTGTTTGATCCTGTAATAGAGCTAAACCCTCTAAAGATAACTTTAGTAGAAGCTCCTGGTTGGGCAGGAGACGAAATGTCAACCCCAGCAATTTTCCCAGAAAGTGATTGAAGTGGGTTAGAGTTACTAACCTCAGTTAATTCTTCTTGGCTAACCTTAGTAGTTGCATAAGCAATTGACCTAGATTTTCTGCTAATCCCGAAAGAAGTCACAACAACTTCGTCTAATTGATTGTCACTCTCTAAGGAAATGTTATAAGCATTTGCTGCTCCTACCTCGATTGTTTGATCTGTATAACCAATATAACTGACGATTAAACTTTCTCCTATTGAAATTTCAATAGTAAATTTTCCGTCAAAATCTGAAGATACTCCATTCGAAGTCTTTAGATTGATAACTGTTGCTCCTGGAAGTGGAATCCCCTCCTCATCCGAAATAACACCAGTTACTGTTTTCAATTGCGCCATCATTAATTGGGAGAACAGTAATCCCAAAACGCACAATAATCTCATTTTAAACATATAATATAGTTAATAATTAAATTGAAATAAATGTTAATTTTTAGTGAATTTTAACATTTAATAAATCGACACAAGTCACCAATTGTACTTGCATTAGTCACAAACTTATTAAATTATTTTAAATAAAATCAATTTTTTATTGAGAATAACATAATTATAGATGCATATGGTTCTATATTTATGAATTTTTATCAATTAAAATAATTTATTGACTTCACCTAATCAACAACAATTCATTTAAAATATACAAATAGGACTGTTAAAGATTTTAACAAAATGTTTCAAATTCAAATACCGCAATGTTAATGAAGTATGTTTTCATCCTTTACAACATTTATGCTATTAGGAAATAAAAATAAAGCTCTTTGGAATATTTTTTTGTTTGATTTTTTGTCAAAAAATATATTTTTTTCGTGTAATAAAAAAAAACACTTAATGTATCCATAAAATAACTGTTCTCAGTTGGAATTTTAACGCTTAGAATTCCTTTTATTTTGTTTTTTATTTCATCAAACAGCAATGATTTTACGAATCTTTATCACATAAAAAACCCACAACGAATGTTGTGGGTTTTTCTTCGGCGGAGAAAGAGGGATTCGAACCCCCGGAGGTGTGACCCTCGCTAGTTTTCAAGACTAGTGCATTCGACCACTCTGCCATTTCTCCCTAGCGGGTGCAAATATAATATAATTATTGATTTTCAATCCATTCAGTATTTAAAAAAACCACCTCAATTGAGGTGGTTTTTTTATGCCTTAATAAACATTTAGTTTTTCAGCTAATGTTCGTCCTCTGCAAACCCTGTTCTTTTATATCCTATTACATTATAAGTGTTATTTGGATCATCTGAAAATACGATATCAAAGGAAATTCCATCAGTAGGATTTCCTTCTTCTGTAATTACATCTCCTTTAGTTACTTTTCCATTTGTAATGGTTACAGTGATTTCATACCCATCATAATTACTTGCTAAGTCATTGCCGCTAAAAGTTAAATTATCTGTATTTGCGATTGCTTTAGCTTTAAATTGCCAAAGATGTCCTCGATCATCGATCCACAATTCTTTTCCATCATCACTTGCAGTATTGTAAGTAGATATTTTTTGAAAACCTCCTCCTTTATCTACATCATTAAGCAAAAGTTTCACATACCAATCCCCTGACATTTCAACGACTAGGGTCGAACCTATTACTGAATCTTCAACAACATCACAAGAGTTGAAGGAAATTAAGAATAGAAGCGTTATTAGGGTTTTGTAAATTATTTTTTTCATCATTTAGTGTTTAAAATTCAACTTTTTTTAATTGTACTTTGAAAGTGCCATTTCCAAAACTTCCAGATCCTGTATAGGTTATTGTATTGTTAGCTGCGTCAACTAAAAATTCTGAAATTTCAATGTCAAGACCCCATCCTGGGATTTTGGCACCACCCAAAGTGAAATTATTTGCTGCCAGGTCATTGATAGTGATTGTACCTCCCTTTGCAGCGTAATCATCTCCATATCCTCTTCCGATCGAATAATATCCTCCAATTGAATGCGATATGCTGTATGTCTTATCCCCTGTTTTTCTAATAATTACGTATTTCAAATCATCATAAGCAGGTGAGGGGGTGAAGGAGGGTGCTCGTTGAACGTCACTTAGGTAAATTCCTTCTATGCTAGTATTTAAATTTACATCGTCATAAAACCAAACAGTTCTAAAGTTATTTCCTTTAAAACCATCCTTATTAATGGCTGAATAGGATATTACATATTTATCTGGAGTTTTACTTGACATCGCTTCTCCAAAATACTCACCTTTTGAGATTTCAGTAATTGTTTCTATTTCATCTTCACCTTCTTTAGAAACGGCTCCTTCATCAACAAAAGAATCCGACACATTGACGAACTGAGTTTTATCCCCATTAATAGTGATGATTGGAAAATCTGTAACTCTAGAGATTCCTGCTGTAGTTTCTTCTGTACAAGAGGTTAATAAACCTACCAGAAGTAAACATATTGTAAAATATATATATTTCATGTCATTTATTTTTAATTGGCATCATACCAAACTGGTTCAGTGATTTTTTTTACTGTAGGGGTATTTGAATTCCTTTGTGACTCATCAATAGGATATTCAATTCTTTTCGGAAAAACACCCCCTGTTTTTCCTTCGATAGAGTAAGCAAATTGACCTGGAATATATTCCGGATCAGTTTGATTTATTGAACTTGTTATAGGAAATCCTGTTCTGTTATATTCAAAAAATGATTCGTATCCTTTTCCTGGAAAAAAACTGATCCATTTTTGGGTTATAATTGCCTCAATTTGATCATTATTATTGGTGTTGGGAAAAACGTAAGCTCCCGTTATAAGGTCTCCAGCTTCCAATCCCCATTGAGAAAATGCTGCAATAACTCCTGCATTATATAATGCTGAGGCATTTGTTCCATTTCTAAATCTAACCGCAGCTTCTGCTTGAAGGAATTTACTTTCCGCCAACGAAATGAAATAAACAGGATCGGTTGCGGATAATTTAACGACAGCGGCTGAACCAGATCCATCATCATAATCTCCTTGATTTTGAAATGTTGTTCCATCAAAAAACTTAGCCAACCTTGGATCATCACTTGTACTTAAATAGCTTCCTATTGTACTGCTAGCCCTGAGATTTGTTCCTACGTTTAGTTGTCTGCGATCAGATTCGTATAAGGGATTACTTTTGCTGTCGCCATTGATAAAAATATCCACTACTGCATCTTCCTCAAGAAAGCTGGCGTTATTGGTGTAGAGTTCATTTATTCCAGATTGTGCAACGCTTTCTCTGACTTCAGTTTGTCTGAGATAAACCTTAAGCAGAACTGTATTTGCAAATTGAACCCATTTAGTCATGTCCCCTTTAAAAATAAAATCTGTATTCCCAGGTTGATTTCCTTCAGGAGAAGTACTGAGATCTTTGCCCAAAGCTTCTTTTAGATTTGATACCATTAAATCATAAACGGTTTCTTCAGACTCAAATTTGGGGTTTAAAATTCCAGGATCATTTGCTTCAGAATAAGGTATTTCCCCATAAAAATCAGTTAAAACCTGAGAAGCATAAACTTCAAGAGTGGTTGCAATCAGATAGTAATTCCAATTTTCTTCTTCAAGTGCAACCCTTTTAATATTTCTGACATCCGTTAGGGCGTCATACATATTTGCCCAACCCCCAGAATTTATTGAACTACCTGCATTTAGGGTATAGTCATCAATTGATTTATATTGATTTGCAACGGCACTTTGAGTCCAAAACTGACTCCAAAAACCACCAATTATTGCATAATAGGATCCCGTAGCTCCAGCAATACCCGTTATTGCTGCTGGTAATTCAGATGATAAAGGAATTTTATTTGGAACCAAAAGATCAGGATTTTTATTAATATCTAGATCGGTTTCACATCCGCTTAAGAGTAAGTTTAAGATGAGCAGGTAATGTATTTTGATAAATTTTTTCATGTTCAAAATATTATAATGTTATTTTAAGACTAGTACCGAATGATCGCTGCGATGGATTGGTAGCAAATTCTCCAAATTCACTGAAAATTCCATTTCCATAACTTGTGGTTTCAGGATCTACATATGAGTTTTCTGCTGGAGTCCATAAAAACAAGTTTTTCCCGTAAATTGAGATACTTGCATTTGAAATTCCAATTTTATCTAATAATGTGGAATCAAAATTATAAGACAATGATAGGGAACGTAGCCGCATAAAACTTCTGTCAATAACATGTCCCTCTTCGATTGCTTCGTTTTGAGAACTGTTATAGAAAGCTGTTACATCTTCATAGTCAACTGGAGTAGTATTTTCCTTATAACCACCCGCTCCGTCTGGAACAACAGAATTGGGTATAATCCATGGATTTCTGTCATTGTATGTAGTTTCAATTCCGTTACCAACAAAATGACTCAAACGCTTGGTGTATGAGTAAAAGTCTCCCCCTTTTTTCCAATCAAAACTAAAGCCTAAACGAAAGTTTTTATAGCTAAAATTATTACTAAGACCCATAATAAAATCTCTTTCAGAAGTTCCTAGATAGTCCTCAGTATTGTCATAAGTGTAATAACCGGTTTCTGGATCTGCGATGTATTGGCCATTGGCTGTTTTTGATGGACTAGGTCCATAAAAAGACCCAAGAGGCTTTCCTTTTTCAGCATAAAAATTAGTGGCGTAAACACTAAAAATCGAAACTTTATCATCATCGGAGATGACATTATTTACTTTATTCATATTTTTGGTAAAAGTGTAGCTTATGTCCCAAGTGAAGTCCCCCTTTTCAATAGGCCTTCCAGAAACAGCTAATTCAATTCCTTTGTTAGTTAAATCAATAAAGTTTCCTGTTATTGTAGAGTATCCTGTTGATCGAGCAACAGGCAAATTCACAATCAAATCGTTTGTTGCCCGGCTGTAAAGTGCTAAGTCTAGTCCGATTCTATTATTAAAAAACCTAGCATCTACACCGAATTCAATTTCATCAGTGGTCTCAGGTTTTAAGTCTTGATTTTCTATACGACCAAAAATCTCATAAGCATTCACCTCAGCAAGAGGGTAAGTTATTTCCCCAAAATAGGCGGCATTGGTAGCTTGACCTGCTGTTGAGAATACTTGATATGGGTCGGTGCCGTTACCAATTCTAGCCAAACTTCCTCTTAATTTAATGTAGGCTTCTTCTGTGTCATGAACAACAGCTGCAAGTGATACAGAAGGATAAAAATAGGAGTTGTTTTCAATAGGTAAAGTAGAAGTATAATCATTCCTAGCGGTGAGTGTTAGAAAGTAATTATTTTTGAAGTTGAATATAGCTTGTCCATAAAAACCATAAGTGCGAGTAGCATAATCAAATTGAGTTAGATCAGGAGCGGAAGCTGAATTTGATAACTCATAATAGTTTGGTAAGTCCAAACCCTTAACAAAAGTAAAAAGGCCATTACCAGAGTATTCTGTGAAATTACCTCCCAAAAGAACATCAAGCGATAGGTCTTCATTAATTTTAGTATTGTAATTAATATTTAAATAGGTGTCGAATTGATTGAAGCTGTAAACTCCTTCTAAAACCCCACCCACAACTTCTTGTGAGCTAGCATTATCTTGTGGTGATCCTGCGATATAATTTACAATTTTCCCCCAACGTTTTAATCTTTCAGTTTCATTATCCAAACTCACTTGATAAGAAACCGATAATTGATTGCTAAACTTATAGTTAAGGTTTATGTTGGCGTACCAGCGATATTTATCTAACTCCACATTGTTGTTAGTTAGTGTTTGGTATGGGTTTGTAGTATAGGGAGTGTAAAAATAACTTGGCGTGTTAAAGATTAAAGACTGATCTTTAAGATCAAGAATGCTAAGGTCATTCGGTATTTGAATTAGTTCTTGTGCCAGTGACTTCCCGTAACTCGCGTCGTCACTCTGACCCGTAGGAACCGCGCTTTGAAGCTTATGCGTGAAATTAATACTTGTCCTTATTTTAAGTTTCTCAATCTTTGTTCCAGCATTAAGTCCGAAAGTATTCTTTTTGAAACTGTCTTGGTCAGAAGGAATCACTCCATCTGCATCAACCCTTGAAAAGGTGAGAGCAAAATCTGAGCTCTCATAATTTTTGCTTAAAGAAATAGAATTTGTTATGGTGTTTCCAATTTCATAAAATTCTCTTACGTTATTTTTTAAAAAAACATAAGGCTTAATCAACTGTTGGTTGTTAACAATCCTAGACCAAGGCCTGACTAAACCATTGAATTTGGCACCCCAAGAACCATTTTCATTACTTGCTGCAGAAGATCCTTCACCAGAAACGCTAGAATAGGATTTTCCAGACCAACCTGTTCCGAATTGATCTTGAATATGAGGAACTCGAGCCACCTCATCAAAATCAAATGATGTAGAGGCTGATATTCTAAACCCATTTCCTTTGGCCCTTTTTGTTGTGATTAGAATCACACCATTTGCGCCTCTAGACCCATAAAGCGAAGTAGCGGCAGCACCTTTTAAAAAATCAATAGATTCAATATTATTTGGGTCAATATCATTAACACCAGATCCAGCATCAAACGAACTGGTTGTGCCAGTGTCACTTGAAGATCTGTCTAATACTGGAGACCCATCCACTACATATAGTGGGCTATTTGATCCAGTAATAGAGCTAATTCCACGAAAAAGTATTTTGGCGGAAGCTCCGGGTTGTGCAGGTGAAGAAATATCTACACCAGCTATTTTTCCAGACAAAGATTGTAATGGGTTTTGGTTGGATACTTCTGTAAGATCTTTGTTTGTTACTCGAGTGGTGGCGTAAGCTGCTGACCTTGCTTGACGTTTTACACCAAATGCTGTAACAATTACTTCGTCAAGTTTACTATCACTTTCTAAGTTAATGCTATAGCTATTACTTGCGCCTACAATCAGCTTTTGATCGGAATATCCAACATAGCTTATTATAAGAGTGTCCCCCTCAGAAGCATTGATGGAGAAATTTCCATCAAAATCTGAAGTTACACCCTGGGTTGTGTTTTCGATGAGAATAGTGGCCCCTGGTAATGGCACCCCTAAATCATCGGTTACATTTCCTTTAACTGTTTTTTCTTGAGAAAAGCCAGCTTCTATTCCCCCTAATAAAATTATTGATAAGGATAGAATAAAATAAATCTGTTTATTCATATTTTGTGTTTTTTATTAAACTTGGCGAAATCTCTTAAAATTATGTTAACAACAAGGGCATAATTTGAATTAGTTTGTTACATACAGAACACGTATGTTCTATTTTGTTATAAATATTCAACTAATTATTTACTATATAAATAGAAGTTAAAGTTGAATTAATTAATTAATTTTTTTTTTAGTTTGAATGGAAAACCCTATTAGGAAAAGATTTGATCCATTTTTTGTTTTTTCCCATGGAGTTTGCTTTTTTTTTCCTTTGGACTGATTTGTTGAAATTTTAGCTAAAATCTCCTGTTTGATAAATTTAAACTTATCGGATATTGTTGATTTTGATATTTTAGCAAAAGAACTGTAGGAAAAATCTTCAAAAAATCAATAAAAACCAAGTATGTGAATTTTTGAATCTCCAGATAAGGACAATGACCCAGTCGATTTCACGAAAGATTACTATGGTTATTAAATTAGTGTATTAGAATTAAAGAGCAATGAATTAAAAATCAATATTCTGAGAGCATTGAAATTAAAACAAGCCCTAAAAGGAATATTTACGAAGCCATTATGTATTTGAGTTTCAGCAGACAAATAGTATATTTTTAAAAAAGAGTGAAATTTTGCCTTCACAAGGTTTGAATACAAGAAAATATTTTCTACATTTGCACGCCCATAAAAAGGGGGATTTATTATAAGATTATGCCAACTATAGCACAATTAGTACGAAAAGGAAGAGTCACAATTACCAAGAAGAGTAAATCGGCTGCTTTGGATTCGTGTCCACAAAGACGTGGTGTTTGTACCAGAGTGTACACCACCACACCTAAAAAGCCTAACTCTGCAATGAGAAAAGTTGCAAGGGTTCGATTGACCAACGGTAAGGAGGTCAATGCTTATATACCGGGAGAAGGACACAACCTCCAAGAGCACTCGATAGTATTGGTACGTGGAGGAAGAGTTAAAGATTTACCGGGGGTCCGTTATCACATTGTAAGAGGAGCACTCGACACCGCTGGTGTTGAAGGCCGATTACAACGCCGTTCGAAATACGGTGCAAAACGACCTAAAAAATAACTTTAATTCTTTAAGCAGAAATCATGAGAAAAAGACAAGCAAAGAAACGTCCGTTACTTCCAGATCCTCGTTTTAAGGATCAACTGGTAACGCGTTTTGTAAACATGTTAATGTGGGATGGAAAAAAATCCATCGCATTCAAGATTTTTTACGATGCAATGGATATCGTAGAGAGTCGCAAACAAGACGAGGAAAAATCAGCACTCGAATTATGGAAAGAAGCCCTTTCTAATGTCATGCCTCACGTTGAGGTTAGAAGCAGAAGAGTAGGGGGAGCAACCTTCCAGATTCCAATGCAGATTAGACCAGATCGAAAAGTATCTTTAGCCATGAAGTGGCTTATTTCTTATTCACGCAAGCGTAACGAAAAATCGATGGCCCTCAGATTAGCTCAAGAGATTCTTGCAGCAGCGAAAGAAGAAGGTGCTGCAGTCAAGAAAAGAGTTGATACTCACAAAATGGCTGAAGCAAACAAAGCATTTTCACACTTTAGATTTTAATTAGAAATGGCTAGAGATTTAAAATATACTCGTAACATTGGTATTGCTGCGCACATTGATGCTGGTAAAACTACAACTACAGAGCGAGTTTTGTTCTACACTGGAGTTAGCCATAAGATTGGTGAAGTCCACGACGGTGCAGCAACAATGGACTGGATGGAACAAGAGCAAGAACGTGGAATTACAATTACTTCCGCGGCAACTACTTGTTCATGGCTGTTCCCTTCTGATCATGGAAAAACTACCGAAGAATCAAAACCCTATCACTTTAACATTATTGACACCCCTGGCCACGTAGATTTTACAGTCGAGGTAAACCGATCGCTCAGAGTACTTGATGGATTGGTTTTTTTGTTTAGTGCTGTTGATGGTGTAGAACCACAGTCAGAGACCAACTGGCGTTTGGCAGATAATTACAAAGTTCCAAGAATTGGTTTTGTGAATAAAATGGACCGACAAGGTTCTAATTTCCTGATGGTTTGTAATCAGGTAAAAAGCATGCTTAAGTCTAATGCAGTTCCAATCGTTTTAAACATTGGTGATGAAGAAGACTTTAGAGGTATTGTTGATTTGGTTAAAAACAGAGCAATTGTATGGCATGAAGACAATTATGGATCAACGTTTGATGTAATTGAAATCCCTGAAGACCTTAAAGAAGAAGCTCATACCTATCGTGCTGCGCTTATTGAAGCCGTAGCCGAATACGACGAACATTTATTAGAAAAGTTTTTTGAGGATCCAGATTCGATCACCGAAGATGAAGTGCACAACGCTTTGCGGGCTGCCACTCAAGACATGAGTATCATCCCAATGATTTGTGGTTCTTCATTTAAAAATAAAGGAGTTCAGTTTCTATTAGATGCTGTTTGTCGCTACTTACCTTCACCTCAAGATAAGGAAGCAATTATCGGTTTAAATCCTGATACTGGCGAAGAAGTATCTCGTAAACCAATGGTTTCTGAGCCTTTCGCAGCGTTAGCTTTTAAAATTGCAACCGATCCTTATGTAGGGCGATTAGCATTTTTTCGAGCTTACTCAGGAAGATTAGACGCAGGCTCTTATGTTTTGAATAACAGAACAGGAAATAAAGAACGTATCTCCCGTATCTATCAGATGCACTCTAATAAGCAAAACTCAATCGATTTTATCGAAGCGGGTGATATTGGAGCAGCTGTTGGTTTTAAAGACATTAAAACTGGAGATACCCTAACCGCTGAAAAACATCCTATTGTTTTAGAGAGTATGAATTTTCCTGATCCAGTTATCGGGATTGCCGTTGAGCCTAAAACAAAAGCTGATGTTGATAAGCTAGGGATGTCTTTAGCTAAATTAGCAGAAGAAGACCCTACGTTTCAAGTAAAAACAGACGAAGCTTCTGGACAAACGATTATCTCAGGAATGGGAGAGTTGCACTTGGACATTATTGTTGATCGTCTCCGTCGTGAGTTTAAGGTTGAAGTAAACCAAGGACAACCACAGGTAGAATATAAAGAAGCATTGACAGGTACCGCAAAACACCGTGAGATTTATAAGAAACAAACGGGTGGTCGAGGTAAATTTGCCGATATCGTATTTACAATTGAGCCAGCCGAAGAAGGCAAAACAGGCCTTGAATTTGTAAATGCAATAAAAGGTGGAAATGTACCTAAAGAATATATCCCTTCTGTTGAAAAAGGATTTAAAGAATCAATGAAAAATGGTCCTTTGGCTGGTTTCGAATTAGATGCCATGAAAGTCACTTTACATGATGGTTCGTTCCACCCTGTAGATTCTGATTCACTCTCCTTTGAGCTTGCTGCTAAATTAGGTTTTAAAGTATCAGCAAAAGCCGCCAAAGCAGTAATAATGGAACCTATTATGAAACTTGAGGTGTTGACACCTGAAGAGAATATGGGAGACGTTGTTGGAGATTTAAATCGTCGAAGAGGTCAAGTAAACGCGATGGACGATCGAGCAGGATCTAAAGTAGTTAAAGCAATGGTCCCTTTATCTGAAATGTTCGGTTATGTAACTTCGCTTAGAACGCTATCCTCTGGACGAGCAACATCAACGATGGAATTTGATCATTATGCAGAAACCCCTTCGAATGTATCAGAAGCGGTAATTGCAGATGTTAAAGGTAAAAACGCATAAAGCAACTCAATATGAGCCAAAAAATTAGAATTAAATTAAAATCGTACGATCACAACTTGGTGGACAAGTCTGCCGATAAGATCGTAAAGACGGTAAAGACTACCGGAGCAGTTGTAACTGGTCCAATTCCTTTGCCAACACACAAAAAGATCTTTACTGTATTGCGTTCTCCTCACGTTAACAAAAAGTCGAGAGAGCAGTTTAAGTTATGTTCTTACAAGCGCCTTTTGGACATTTACAGTTCTTCATCTAAGACAATTGATGCCTTGATGAAACTAGAACTTCCAAGTGGTGTAGAAGTAGAAATTAAAGTTTAAATTAATTAATATAAAACAATAATCAATGTCTGGGTTAATAGGTAGAAAAATCGGCATGACGAGTCTCTTTGATGAGAACGGGAAGAACATTCCTTGTACTGTACTAGAGGTAGGTCCATGCGTGGTTACCCAAGTCAGAACCGAAGCGGTTGACGGGTATAATGCACTTCAGTTGGGTTTCGATGACAAGGCAGAAAAAAGAGCCAGTAACGCTTCTTTAGGTCATTTTAAGAAAGCAAATACAGCTCCAAAAAAGAAGCTAGTCGAATTCCAAAATTTTGATGAAGATTTTAAATTAGGAGATACCATAACGGTAGATCATTTTAGAGAAGGTGAGTTTGTTGATGTGTCAGGAACTTCCAAAGGAAAAGGTTTCCAAGGAGTTGTAAAACGTCATGGATTTGCTGGAGTAGGCCAGGCCACTCACGGACAGCATAACCGTCTAAGAGCACCAGGATCTATTGGAGCAGCTTCCTATCCTGCACGTGTATTCAAAGGAATGCGCATGGCGGGTCAAATGGGGAATGTCAAAGTAAAGGTTCAAAACTTGAACGTAATTAAAGTTGTTGCTGAGAAAAATCTTTTGGTTGTCAAAGGATGCGTTCCAGGACACAAGAACGCATATGTAATTGTTCAGAAATAATGGAATTTGTAATACTAAACAATAAGGGAAAAGAAACCGGTCGAAAATTAAAACTCGATAAATCGGTTTTCGGAATAGAACCTAACGATCATGCTATTTATCTAGATGTTAAACAACATTTGGCCAATAAGCGTCAGGGTACGCACAAAACAAAAGAGCGTGCGGAAATCGTTGGGAGTACTAGGAAGATTAAAAAACAAAAAGGTACCGGTACAGCTCGTGCAGGAAGTATCAAGAACCCGCTCTTCCGAGGAGGAGGTCGTGTATTTGGTCCTACACCCAGAGATTACAGCCAGAAAGTAAACAAGAAAGTTAAGCGTTTGGCACGTAAATCTGCATTGAGTATCAAGGCCAAAGAAAAGTCGATTGTTATCCTTGAAGATTTTCAAATGGATGCACCGCAGACTTCAGGATACATCAAAGTTTTAGATGCATTGGGGATATCTGACAAAAAGTCGCTACTGGTCTTGGGTGAACCAAATAATAATGTATATTTGTCGTCGCGCAATTTGAAACATTCGAAGGTTATAACTAACTCAGAATTAAACACTTATCAAATAACAAATGCCACAAACATTGTTCTATTTGAAAGTGCAGTTGCCGAAATCGAATCAATTTTGAATAAAGACTAAAGCAATGAGTATTATAATTAAACCTATTATTACGGAAAAAGCAACCACTGCAAGTGAGTTGAATAATTGCTATAGCTTTTTAGTAAATACTAAAGCAAATAAGGTGGAGATTAAGAAAGCAGTTGAAGCGACTTATGGCGTTTCAGTTGAAAAAGTTAGGACTATGAATTACGGTCCTGAACGTAAGACTAAATTCACTAAAACAGGTGTCCAACAAGGGAAAACAAATGCCATTAAGAAGGCCATTGTTAAAGTTGCCGAAGGGGATGCCATCGATTTTTATAATAACATTTAAACGCGTCTGATGTCAGTTAGAAAATTAAAACCAGTAACCCCTGCGCAGCGATTTAGAGTAGTAAATGGATTTGACGCTATTACTACTGATAAGCCGGAAAAGAGTTTGCTCGTTCCGAAAAAGCGTTCTGGAGGAAGAAACAACACGGGGAAAATGACCGTCCGTCATCGCGGTGGAGGTCACAAAAAGAAGTATCGTATCATTGACTTTAAACGAAACAAATTTGATATTACCGCAGAAGTAAAATCAATTGAGTACGATCCAAACCGAACAGCATTTATTGCCTTGGTAGAATATGCAGACGGTGAAAAAAGATACATTATTGCTCCACACGGATTGCAAGTAGGTCAATCTGTATCCTCAGGAGAAAGCGCTTCTCCAGAAGTAGGAAACACTTTACCAATTTCAAACATACCATTAGGGACAATCATTTCGTGTATCGAATTGAGCCCTGGAGCTGGTGCAGTTATGGCACGAAGTGCTGGAGCATTTGCACAGCTGATGGCTAGAGATGGAAAATGGGCTACTATTAAATTACCTTCTGGCGAAACACGATCAATCATGACCGTTTGTACTGCAACAATTGGAGCAGTGTCTAATTCTGATCATCAATTATTGGTGTCAGGAAAAGCGGGAAGATCAAGATGGTTAGGTCGTCGTCCAAGAACACGACCAGTAGCAATGAATCCTGTCGATCACCCAATGGGTGGTGGTGAAGGTCGCGCCTCTGGTGGACATCCAAGATCAAGGAATGGAATTCCTGCAAAAGGATTCCGTACCCGATCTAAGACAAAGTCGAGTAATAAATTTATTATAGAACGTAGAAAAAAATAAACAACTATGGCTCGTTCATTAAAAAAAGGACCCTTCGTTTTACACAGCCTTGAAAAAAAGGTTTTAAAAAATGTAGAAGAAAATAAAAAAACAGTGATCAAGACTTGGTCACGTGCTTCATTGATAACTCCAGATTTTGTGGGTCAAACCATAGGAGTTCACAACGGACGTCAGTTTGTACCAGTGTATGTTACAGAAAATATGGTAGGACACAAGTTAGGTGAGTTTTCACCAACTCGTTCTTTCCGTGGACATGCAGGTGCAAAGAATAAAGGAAAAAAATAATTTACGGAAATGGGAAAACGTAAACGCGAAACAGCATTAGTAGCAAAAGAGGCTAAAAAGAATTTGGCTTTTGCAAAGCTCAATAATTGTCCTACATCCCCTCGTAAAATGAGATTGGTCGCAGATCAAGTTCGTGGAGAAGGTATTGTAAAGGCATTGGCGATTTTAAAATTTAGTCCAAAAGAGCCTTCAAAAAAGCTTGAGAAACTATTGCTTTCTGCCATAGCAAATTGGCAGGCTAAAAACGAATCAGCGGATGTTGAAAAAGCTGAGTTGTTTGTAAAGGAAATTAGAGTGGATGGTGGAAACATGTTGAAAAGACTTCGCCCAGCTCCTCAAGGACGCGCTCACAGAATCAGAAAACGCTCAAATCATGTCACTTTAGTGCTTGGAGCTAATAATATTGAAAACTAACTATGGGACAGAAAACCAATCCTATCGGGAATCGTTTGGGAATCATCAGAGGTTGGGACTCCAACTGGTACGGTGGAAGAGACTACGGAGATAAACTTGCCGAGGACGACAAAATCAGAAAGTATATCCATGCACGTTTGGCAAAAGCCAGTGTGTCGAATGTCATAATCGAGCGTACACTCAAGTTGATTACTCTTACGATTACTACTGCAAGACCAGGAATTATTATTGGTAAAGCAGGTCAAGAAGTGGATAAGCTTAAAGAAGAATTAAAAAAGATTACCGCTAAAGATATTCAGATTAATATTTTTGAAATCAAGAGACCTGAATTGGATGCTCATTTAGTAGCGGCAAGTGTTGCTCGTCAGATTGAAAGTCGTATTTCCTATCGTCGTGCTATTAAAATGGCGATTGCAGCTTCCATGAGAATGAATTCTGAGGGAATCAAAATTCAAATTTCGGGACGATTGAATGGTGCTGAGATGGCACGTTCTGAATCTTATAAAGAAGGAAGAATTCCATTGTCTACTTTCCGAGCTGATATCGACTATGCATTAGTTGAAGCTCACTCTACTTATGGTAGGTTGGGTATAAAAGTTTGGATCATGAAAGGTGAGGTTTACGGAAAACGTGAACTCTCTCCTTTAGTTGGAATGTCTAAGAAGACAGGTGGAGGCTCCAACAAAGATGGCAGACAAGGTGGCGGTCGCCCACAACAAAGAAGAAGAAAATAATTCATCTATAATAAATAGATAATAATGTTACAACCGAAAAGAACAAAATTCCGAAAAGCCCAGAAAGGGAGAATGAAAGGAATTTCTCAACGTGGAAATCAATTGTCCAACGGAATGTTTGGTATAAAATCACTTGATTCACATTTTATTACCTCTAGACAAATTGAAGCAGCGCGAATTGCAGCAACACGTTTTATGAAAAGAGAAGGTCAACTTTGGATAAAAATATTTCCAGACAAGCCAATCACCAAGAAACCTCTCGAGGTGAGGATGGGTAAAGGTAAAGGAGCACCTGAGTATTTTGTTGCTATCGTTAAACCAGGAAGAATCATGTTTGAAATCGCGGGTGTACCGTTGGATGTCGCAAAAGAAGCATTAAGGTTAGCTGCGCAGAAATTACCTGTAAAAACGAAGTTTATTATTGCTAGAGATTTTCAAGTCTAATTAAAAAGTATTATGAAATCATCAGAAATCAAACTATTATCCGTTGAAGACTTGCAAGACAAGTTGGTTGAATCAAAGAAACAACTTTCGGACTTAAAACTAAATCATGCTGTTTCTCCTTTAGAAAACCCAATGCAAATTAAAAACGTTAGAAGAACAGTAGCAAGAATCTTAACCGCAATAGCAGCTAAGCAATAAGAAATCATCGTCTAAGACATGGAAAAAAGAAATTTAAGAAAAGATCGAATTGGTATTGTAACTAGTAATAAAATGGAAAAATCCATTGTAGTTGCAGAAGTAAAACGTGTAAAACATCCTATGTATGGGAAGTTCGTTTTAAAGACCAAGAAATATGTCGCTCACGATGACAAGAACGATTGTAACATCGGCGATACAGTAAAGATTATGGAGACGCGCCCTTTGAGTAAGTCAAAGTGCTGGCGTTTAGTAGAAATCATTGAAAGAGCAAAGTAGAAAATGTTACAGCAAGAATCAAGATTAAAAGTAGCCGATAATACTGGCGCCAAAGAAGTTCTAACAATTAGAGTTTTGGGTGGAACTAAGAGACGTTATGCGTCTTTGGGTGACAAAATTGTGGTTACCGTAAAAGAGGCTTCGCCTTCAGGTACTGTAAAAAAGGGTCAAGTATCGACTGCAGTGGTTGTTCGCACAACTAAAGAAGTTCGACGCGCAGATGGATCCTACATTCGTTTTGATGACAATGCTTGTGTATTGTTAAATCCAACGGGCGAGATGAGAGGAACTCGTGTTTTCGGACCGGTTGCTCGTGAACTTCGCGACAAGCAGTTTATGAAGATTGTTTCACTAGCACCTGAGGTACTATAACTTTTATTATGATGAAGATTAAAATAAAAAAAGACGATAAAGTTTTGGTAATAGCTGGAGAGCACAAAGGCTCCGAAGGTAAAGTTGTCAAAATTATAAGAGAAAAAAATAGGGCCATTGTCGAGGGTGTTAATTTGATCAAAAAACACACAAAACCTAGTGCCCAGAACCCACAAGGAGGTATCATTGAGAAAGAAGCTGCCATCCACGTTTCAAACCTTTCACTGGTTTCATCAGAAGGAAATGCTACGAGAGTAGGTTTCCGTATTGAGGAAGATGGTAAGAAGGTTCGTTTCGCTAAAAAAAATAACGAAGTAGTATAATGAGCTATCAATCTAGACTTAAGAAAGAATATAACGATCGCATCGTTCCCTCATTAAAAGAAGAGTTTGCTTACAAAAATGTAATGCAAGTTCCTCGATTAGAGAAAATTGTGTTGAGTCGTGGAGTAGGTGACGCTGTTGCTGATAAGAAACTTATCGAATATGCAGTAGATGAATTAACTACCATTACTGGTCAAAAAGCAATTTCTACCCTTTCAAAAAAGGATGTTGCTGCTTTTAAACTACGTAAAGGAATGCCCATCGGCGCAAAAGTTACCCTAAGAGGGGAACGCATGTATGAGTTTCTCGATCGTTTAGTTACTGCTGCTTTGCCACGTGTTCGTGATTTTCAGGGTGTAAAGGCTACAGGATTTGACGGAAGAGGAAATTATAATCTCGGAATTACAGAGCAAATTATTTTTCCTGAAATTGACATCGATAAAGTGAATAAAATATCAGGAATGGACATCTCATTTGTAACCACTGCGAAAACAGATAAGGAAGCAAAGTCATTGTTGAAAGAACTAGGTTTACCATTTAAAAAGAATTAGATATGGCTAAAGAATCAATGAAAGCTCGCGAAGTTAAACGAGCAAAAACGGTTGCCAAATATGCTGCAAAAAGAAAAGCCCTCAAAGAGGCTGGGGATTATGAAGGATTGCAGAAGTTGCCTAAAAACGCGTCTCCAGTTAGATTACACAATCGTTGTAAATTAACCGGTCGTCCAAAAGGGTACATTCGTCAGTTTGGAATCTCGAGGGTAACCTTTCGTGAGATGGCCAATAAAGGTTTAATCCCAGGTGTAACAAAAGCCAGTTGGTAATAAAAAATTAAGTTAAATTATGTTTACAGATCCTATTGCAGATTTTTTAACCCGAATTCGAAACGCCAGTATGGCGGGTCATATGGTTGTCGATATACCAGCGTCTAACCTTAAGAAGGAGATTACAAAAATATTATTTGATCAAGGGTATGTCTTGAGTTATAAATTTGAAGACACTTCCAATCATCAAGGGAACATCAAAATTGCCCTTAAGTATAATAAGATGACGAAGGAACCCGTTATTAAAAAAATTCAAAGAATCAGCACGCCTGGTTTAAGAAAGTATTCCTCTTCCGATGAATTTCCACGTGTACTTAACGGATTAGGAATTTCTATTGTTTCTACTTCCAAAGGAGTAATGACAGGAAAGCAGGCTAACCAACATAATGTTGGTGGAGAATTACTTTGTTACGTTTATTAAAAAATAAAGTTAAAAATTAACTAGAATGTCAAGAATAGGTAAAAATCCCATAAGCATCCCGGAAGGTGTCAGTGTCGACATCCAAAGCGATAAGATTATTGTAAAAGGGAAATTAGGTGAATTGACTCAAGACTACAGTGAAGTTTCTTTTGTTATTGAAGACAATGTTATTACGGTAACACGTCCTTCTGAGAGTAAAAGCCACAAAGCAAAGCATGGTCTTTATCGTTCACTTGTATATAATATGATCGAAGGAGTATCGAAAGGTTACAAAAAAGAATTGGAATTGGTAGGTGTTGGATATAGAGCCAGCAATCAAGGACAAATTTTAGACCTTGCTCTTGGTTTCTCACACAACATACTTTTTGACATTGCTCCGGAAGTTAAAATCGAAACTATTTCAGAAAAAGGTAAGAATCCTATCATCAAACTTGCTTCATACGACAAGCAACTTTTGGGTTATATCGCAGCGAAGATCAGATCGTTTAGAAAACCTGAGCCTTACAAAGGAAAAGGGGTAAGATTCGTAGGAGAACAAGTAAGAAGAAAAGCAGGTAAATCAGCTTAAAATACAGCTATGGCATTAACAAAAACAGCAAGAAGACATCGGATTCGTTTAAGAATCAGAAAAACAGTTACCGGAACTGCAGCGAACCCACGTTTGTCTGTTTACCGAAGTAACAAAGAAATATACGCACAAGTAATTGATGACGTTAGTGGAAAAACAATGGTTGCCGCTTCTTCCCGAGATAAGGAAGTAGTTGAGGCTAAGCTAGAAAACAAGTCTGCAGTTGCTGAGTTGGTAGGAAAGCTTATCGGAGAACGTTCAACCAAAGCTGGTTTGACAAGCATCCGTTTTGACAGAGGAGGCTATTTGTATCATGGGAGAGTAAAATCCCTTGCAGAGGGTGCTAGAGAAGCAGGTTTAAAATTTTAAAAAATAACTATGTATCAAGATTATAAAAACGTTGAATTAGTAAAACCTGCAGGGCTTGATTTAAAAGACCGTTTGGTTGGCGTTCAGCGTGTAACTAAGGTAACAAAAGGTGGACGTGCTTTTGGATTCTCCGCGATTGTCGTTGTAGGAGATGAAAATGGAGTAGTAGGTCAGGGATTAGGGAAATCTAAGGAAGTTTCTGAAGCGATTGCCAAGGCAGTTGAAGATGCAAAGAAAAACTTAGTTCGAATTCCATTGGATCGTGGGACTATTCCTCATGAACAAAAGGGGAAATATGGCGGAGCAAGAGTTTTTTTGAAGCCAGCATCAGAAGGTACTGGAGTTATTGCCGGTGGAGCTGTTAGAGCTGTACTTGAGGCTGTAGGAGTACACAATGTGCTTTCCAAATCTCAGGGTTCTTCTAACCCGCACAACGTTGTCAAAGCAACTTTTGACGCTTTGTTACAATTGAGAAGCCCACAAACCATAGCCAAGCAAAGAGGAGTTAGTTTGGATAAAGTATTTAACGGATAAGCATTTTTATCATGGCCAAAATAATAGTAACACAAGTAAAAAGTAGTATCAAAAGAATGCAATCTCAAAAAAGAACACTTGAAGCTTTGGGCTTAAGGGGTATCGGAAAAGAGGTCACTCATGAAACTACTCCAAGTATTCTTGGAATGATCGACAAAGTAAAACATTTAGTTAAAACTACAGAAGCATAAACATGAGTTTGAATAATCTAAAACCAGCAAGCGGATCGACGCAAAAATTAGGTAAGCGTGTGGGACGTGGAGAAGGCTCCGGAAAAGGAGGTACTGCTACACGTGGTCACAAAGGAGCTAAGTCGCGATCTGGATATTCTAAAAAAATCGGTTTTGAAGGAGGTCAAATGCCATTACAGCGACGAGTTCCTAAATTCGGTTTTAAAAACATTAATCGTGTTGATTATAAAGGAGTCAACCTGGACACCCTTCAAGAATTAGTTACTGATAAAAAAATTAAAAATGAAGTTTCTTTTGATAACTTCGTTGAGCTGAGACTGGTTGGTAAAACCGAATTACTGAAAATTTTGGGTAGAGGAAAGCTTGAGACTGCCTTAAAAATTCATGCACATAAATTTTCTGCAACTGCGAAAGCGGCTATTGAAGCGGCTGGAGGAGAAGCTATTACCCTATAATCTTATTTGATGAAGAAGTTTATCGAGACCATATTAAATATTTACAACATTCAGGAGTTGCGTGGGAGAATTATCACCACACTCTCATTGTTGTTGGTTTATCGTTTGGGTGCTCAAATTGTACTGCCCGGAATTGATTCAGTTCAACTTGCTGCACTTTCAAGTCGTGCAGATGGCGGTGGACTTCTCGGTATTTTAAACGCCTTCACAGGAGGTGCTTTTGCTAACGCATCTGTTTTTGCACTTGGAATTATGCCTTATATTTCTGCATCGATTGTTGTTCAATTGATGGGAATTGCGGTTCCTTATCTACAGAAACTTCAGAAAGAAGGTGAAAGCGGTAATAAAAAAAGAAATCAAATTACTCGTTGGTTGACAATATTAATTTGTGTTGTTCAAGCACCAGCCTATCTATATGGACTTTCTGCATTAGGGGTTCCAGACAGTGCTTTTATTCTTGGTCGTGGCCCTTTATTTATGATATCTTCGGTTATTATTTTGGTGACAGGAACAATATTTGCAATGTGGCTAGGAGAAAAGATTACAGACAAAGGAATTGGAAACGGAATCTCCATTTTAATTATGGTGGGTATCATTGCTAACCTTCCACTTTCATTCACACAGGAATTTGTTTCTCGTGTTTCTGAAAATAACGGGGGTTTAATGATGATCTTAATCGAGTTGGTTATATGGGTTGTAATTATACTTCTTAGTATTCTTCTGGTAATGGCGGTTCGTCAAATTCCGGTTCAATATGCAAGAAGGACTGCAGCAGGTACGAATGAGAAGAACGTTTTCGGATCTCGTCAATACATTCCATTAAAATTAAATGCTTCTGGTGTAATGCCAATTATATTTGCTCAAGCATTAATGTTTGCTCCAGCTTATATCGGAGGGGCAATGGGAGAAACAACAGTAGGGCAGTGGATGCAAACTAATTTTTCAGATATCTTTGGCCTTTGGTACAATGTTTTATTTGCTTTATTAATAATCATTTTCACCTATTTTTATACTGCAATTACAGTTCCTACCAATAAAATGTCAGACGATCTGAAACGAAGTGGTGGATTTGTTCCTGGGATACGTCCTGGAAATGACACCTCTGAGTTTTTAGATACTGTCATGTCTCACATTACATTTCCTGGTTCCTTGTTCTTAGCTGCCGTTGCTGTTTTTCCAGCAGTAGTCGTTAAGTTATTTGGAATGCAACAAGGATGGGCTTTATTTTATGGTGGAACCTCACTCTTAATTATGGTGGGTGTTGCAATTGATACAATACAGCAGGTTAATTCTTATTTGTTAAATAGACACTATGATGGACTGATGTCCAAGACAGGTAAAAATAGAAGAACTTCATAAGAATATGGCTAAACAAGCAGCAATTGAACAGGAAGGTACCATCATCGAAGCATTGTCCAACGCAATGTTCAGAGTGGAGTTAGAAAATGGTCATGTAGTTACCGCGCATATTTCTGGTAAGATGCGTTTACATTATATAAAATTATTACCAGGAGATAAAGTTAAATTAGAAATGAGTCCTTACGATTTGAGTAAAGCAAGGATTACTTATAGATTTTAAAAGTAAAAAACAATGAAAGTAAGAGCTTCCATAAAGAAAAGAAGTGCTGAGTGCAAAATCGTTCGCCGAAAAGGACGTTTGTACGTAATTAACAAAAAGAATCCTCGATTCAAACAAAGACAAGGTTAAATTATGGCTAGAATATCAGGAGTAGACATTCCCAAGCAAAAAAGAGGTGTAATCGCCCTTACCTATATATATGGTATTGGGGATAGCCGAGCAAAAAATATTTTGGCGGAAGCTAAAGTAAATGAAAACACTAAAGTTTCTGATTGGACGGACGATGAGACCGGAAGAATTCGTGAAGTGGTAGGTGCCTTCAAAATTGAAGGGGAATTACGCTCGGAATTACAATTAAACATCAAACGTTTAATGGACATCGGTTGTTACCGAGGAATCCGTCACAGGTCTGGATTACCCTTACGAGGTCAACGCACCAAAAACAACTCTCGTACTCGTAAAGGAAAAAGAAAAACAGTTGCTAATAAAAAGAAAGTAACTAAATAATAATTAGCTATGGCAAAAGTTACAAACAAAAAGCGTAAAGTCATTGTTGAAGCAAACGGTGAAGCTCACATAAACGCCTCTTTTAACAATATCATCATTTCTTTGACCAACAACAAAGGAGAAGTTATCTCTTGGTCATCTGCAGGAAAGATGGGTTTTAGAGGTTCAAAGAAAAATACACCTTATGCTGCACAAACAGCTGCTGAAGATTGTTCAAAAGTTGCAATCGAAGCCGGCTTACGTAAAGTGAAAGTTTTCGTAAAAGGTCCAGGTAATGGTCGTGAATCAGCGATAAGAACGCTTCACAATTCTGGGATTGAGGTAACAGAAATTGTTGATGTTACGCCACTACCACACAATGGCTGTCGCCCACCAAAAAGAAGAAGAGTATAACAATAAATGCTATCGAAGGATTAATTAGACCTTAATTCATAGCTTAATAATAAATAAATAATATGGCAAGATACATTGGTCCAAAATCAAAGATTGCTCGAAAATTTGGAGAAGCCATTTTCGGTGCTGATAAATCTTTTGAAAAGAGAAATTACCCTCCAGGACAACACGGGAATACCCGTAGAAGAGGAAAAAAATCAGAATATGCAGTTCAGTTACTGGAAAAGCAGAAAGCTAAATATACTTATGGTATTCTAGAACGTCAGTTTAAGAATATTTTTGAGAAAGCAAGTTCAAGTAAAGGTGTTACTGGTGAAGTCTTACTTCAACTTTGCGAATCAAGATTAGATAATGTAGTCTATCGTTTGGGAGTTGCTCCTTCACGAAGTGGTGCAAGACAATTGGTGTCTCACCGTCACATAACTGTTAATGGAAAGATTGTAAACATACCTTCTTATTCTCTGAAAGCTGGAGATGTTGTTGGTGTTAGAGAGAAATCAAAATCTCTAGGAGCTATTACTTCCTCTTTGGAAGCCAATTCTTCAGTATATGAATGGATGACTTGGAACAGTGAAACTTTTGAAGGAAACTTTGTAAATGTTCCACAGCGTTTGCAGATTCCAGAAAACATTAAAGAGCAATTGATTGTAGAATTGTATTCAAAATAATTTTAAAATTAAGGAAGTAAAACTATGGCTATATTAAATTTCCAAAAACCCGATAAAGTTATAATGATCGACTCTTCTGAGTTCGAAGGCAAGTTTGAATTTCGCCCTCTTGAGCCTGGATATGGTCTGACTGTTGGTAACGCATTGAGACGAGTATTGCTTTCTTCTCTGGAAGGGTTTGCAATAACTACTGTCAAAATCGAAAGTGTTGAACATGAGTTTTCAACCATTCCCGGAGTTGTTGAAGACGTTACCGAAATCATTCTTAACTTAAAACAAATTCGTTTTAAGAGACAAATAGAGGATATTGAAGAAGAAACAGTTACTGTAACTGTAGGTGGTCAAGATCAACTCAAAGCAGCAGACTTACAAAAATTTATTTCTGGATTTCAAGTGCTTAATCCTGACATGGTGATCTGTAACCTTGAAAAAGGAGTTCAGTTAAACATGGAGATTAGTATTGAAAAAGGACGTGGATATGTTCCTGCCGAAGTAAATAAAAAAGCAAATGCACCTTTCGGAGCTATCGCAATAGATTCTATCTTCACACCCGTTAAAAATGTCAAATACAGCATCGAAAACTATCGTGTTGAACAAAAAACAGATTACGAAAAACTTGTTTTTGAAATTATCACTGACGGTTCTATCCATCCAAAAGATGCGTTAACTGAGGCCGCTAAAACATTGATTCACCATTTCCTTTTATTTTCGGATGAAAGAATCACATTAGAAGCTGACGAAATCGCTCAGACTGAGACCTATGATGAGGAATCACTTCACATGCGTCAATTGCTTAAAACAAAATTAATAGACATGGATCTTTCTGTTCGTGCGCTAAACTGTTTGAAGGCAGCAGAGGTTGATACCCTAGGTGACCTAGTATCTTACAACAAAAACGATCTAATGAAATTCAGAAACTTTGGAAAGAAATCCTTGACAGAGTTAGAAGAATTGGTAGTTCTTAAAGGTCTTTCCTTTGGGATGGACTTGGCCAAGTATAAATTAGATAAGGACTAATAAACAGCATATTTAGATAAAATGAGACACGGTAAAAAAGTTATTCATTTAGGAAGAAAAGTAGCACATAGAAAGTCCATGTTGGCTAATATGGCTTGCTCTTTAATTGAACACAAAAGAATAAACACTACATTAACTAAGGCAAAAGCGTTAAAGCAATTTATCGAGCCTTTAGTTACAAAGTCTAAGAGTGATACAACTCACAACAGACGAAACGCTTTTAGTGCACTTAGAGATAAGTTCGCAGTATCAGAGCTTTTTAATGACATAGCTCAGAAAGTAGGAGACCGACCCGGAGGATACACGCGTGTCGTCAGAATGGGAAATCGTCTTGGGGATAACGCCTCTATGGCAATGATTGAATTAGTTGACTTTAACGAAGTTTACAACAACGAAAAAGAAACAACTAAAAAATCTACTCGAAGAGGTCGTTCCAAAAAGACAGCTAATGAAAGCGATATTGCTCCTGAAAAAATTTCCGAAACTGCTCCAGTAGCAACAGAAGAAAAAGCTCCAGCAGCTAAGTCTGAAGAAAACACTGATAAAAAAGTGGATAATTCAAATGATTCAACGACTGATGAGGCAGATAAAAAATAAAAACATATTACACTTATTTGTTAATAATTAACATTTATATAAAAGGATAAGCTTTTTAGTTTATCCTTTTTTTATGTTATTTTGCAACACAGATTATGACTTATAAAACTCGAAAAAAAGCACTTTTACTACTGGCCGATGGGACACAGTTTTTCGGAAAATCAATAGGTGCAGACGGTACCAGTTTTGGGGAAATTTGCTTCAATACTGGAATGACAGGATATCAAGAAATTTTTACTGACCCTTCCTACTTTGGACAATTAATGGTAATGACTAATGCTCACATTGGTAATTATGGTGTTAAGGAGGACGAAGCACAATCTGATTCAATCAAAATCGCTGGACTGATTTGTAAAAATTTCAGCTATGATTTTTCAAGACCCGGTGCAGATGATTCATTAGAAAACTATCTGACCGAGAACAGTCTTTTTGCTATTTCGGATGTAGACACACGAGCTCTTGTTAATTACATTCGAGATAATGGAGCAATGAACGCTGTGATTACTACCGAAGTTGACAATATTGAACATTTAATTAAAGAATTAAATCAATTGCCTTCAATGGAAGGTTTGGAGTTGGCTTCTAAGGTTTCAACCCAGTCTCCCTACTTTGTAGGCGACCCTGATTCTAAATACAAAGTTGCAGCACTCGATCTGGGAATCAAAAAGAACATATTAAACCACATGACAAGCAGGGGGCTTTATGTAAAAGTTTTTCCTTACAACACCCCTTTTGAAGAAATGAAAAAGTGGAATCCAGATGGTTTCTTTATTTCTAATGGTCCTGGAGATCCAGATCCATTATATAATGTTCAGGAAACTGCACGTGAAATTATTAACAGCAATATGCCACTATTTGGAATTTGCTTGGGACATCAAATTATCGCCCTTGCTAATGGTATTCCTACCTATAAAATGTTTAATGGTCATAGGGGGATTAATCATCCAGTTTTAAATGTTTTGACTGGAAAAGGAGAAATTACTTCACAAAACCATGGATTCGCAGTTAATAAAGAGGCTGCAGAAGCCCACCAGGATGTTATCATAAGTCATTATCATCTAAATGACAATACCGTTGCAGGCTTAAAAATGAAAAGTAAAAATTGTTTTTCAGTGCAATACCATCCTGAAGCTGGACCAGGTCCAAACGATACTATGTATCTATTTGATCAGTTTTTTGAAAATATTAGAAATACGAATACCTAAAATAATCACCAACCTAATTTAAACAACATGAGTATAATTATTAGTGTACATGCACGCCAAATTTTTGATTCAAGAGGGAATCCAACAGTTGAAGTTGATGTGATTACAGAAAACGGTATTTTAGGACGTGCCGCTGTTCCCTCAGGAGCTTCTACGGGAGAACACGAAGCAGTTGAATTGCGTGACGGTGGTAAAGATTATATGGGGAAAGCTGTTTTTAAGGCAGTAAGTAATGTAAATGAAATTCTTGCCGAAAAATTAATCGGAGAATCTGTATTTGAGCAAAACAATATTGATCAAATGATGATTGATTTGGATGGAACACCTAACAAATCAAAACTAGGGGCAAACGCTATTTTAGGAATTTCACTTGCAATTGCAAAGGCGGCAGCAAATGAATTGGGACTTCCTTTATACCGATATATTGGTGGAGTCAGTGCGCATACATTACCGGTTCCAATGATGAATATAATTAACGGTGGATCACATTCCGATGCGCCTATCGCTTTTCAAGAGTTTATGGTTATGCCAGTTGGAGCAAAGAGCTTTTCACATGCGATGCAAATGGGTTCTGAGATTTTCCATCACCTTAAGAAAGTATTACACGACCGAGGCCTAAGTACAGCAGTTGGCGATGAAGGTGGTTTTGCACCAACCCTCGATGGAACTGAGGACGCCTTAGAAACCATTTTAATTGCAATTGACAATGCAGGATACAAAGCTGGAGACGAAGTTAAAATTGCTCTGGATTGTGCAGCAGCAGAATTTTATGAAAATGGGGTTTACGATTATACGTTATTTGAAGGCGATAAGGGCGTAAAAAGAACCTCTGAAGAACAAGCACAATATTTAGCAGATTTAAGTGCTAAATATCCGATCATTTCAATTGAAGATGGAATGGATGAAAACGATTGGGATGGGTGGAAACTTCTTACCGAAAAAGCAGGACACAGAGTTCAATTGGTTGGAGATGACCTTTTTGTAACCAATGTAGAACGTTTAGGAAAAGGAATTGATTTAGGTATTGCCAATTCGATTTTGATAAAAGTAAATCAAATTGGAACCCTTTCTGAAACCATTGCGGCTGTCGAAATGGCACACCGTGCTGGTTATACCTCTGTAATGTCACACCGATCTGGAGAAACAGAAGATAATACCATCGCTGACTTGGCAGTTGCCCTTAATACAGGACAAATTAAAACAGGATCTGCTTCTCGAAGTGATCGTATGTCTAAGTACAATCAATTACTCAGAATCGAGGAGGAATTAGAGAGCATGGCTTATTATCCCCAAGAAAAGGCTTTTAAAATCAAGTAAAAGTACTTTTTTAAAATTTTCCGTTTATTACTTAGGGTTACAGTTGTTTTTTGGCGTCTATTTTTTTAAATTTGCAATTCTCAAAATTCAATATTATGGAAGATAAAGTTCAGTTAATTTACGATAGTAAAACGTATGAATTCCCCTTGGTTAAAGGGACTGAGAATGAAATTGCGATTGACATTAAAAGTTTAAGAGCTGAAACAGGTTTGATTACTCTTGATCCTGGATTTAAAAATTCCGGATCCTGTAAGAGTGAGATAACATTTTTGGATGGAGAAAAGGGAATACTTCGATACAGAGGCTATTCAATTGAAGACTTAGCAAATAAATCTAGCTTTTTAGAAGTCATTTATTTGCTAATCTTTGGTGAGCTTCCGACTCCAGAACAACTTTCGAAAATTGAGGATGAAATTCGAGAAGAATCGTTGGTGGACGAAGACCTAAAGGCGATTCTAAAAAGTTTCCCTAAAGGAGCACATCCAATGGGAATATTATCTTCGTTAACCTCTGCATTAATTGCTTTCAACCCTAGTTCAGTAGATATTAATTCTGAAGCTGAGTTCCACAAAGCAATTATAATGATTCTCGCCAAGCTACCGGTTTTGGTATCTTGGACACAAAGAAGGGTTAAAGGTTTGCCACTAATTTATTCGGACGATTCTCTTTCTTATACGGAAAACATCGCCCAAATGATGTTTAAAAAACCCAATAAGGAATATTCATCTAATCCAACGATAGTCAATGCGTTGAATAAGCTACTAATCCTTCATGCAGATCACGAGCAGAATTGTTCTACTTCCACAGTGCGGATTGTAGGTTCCTCTCACGCTGGATTATTTGCTTCAATTTCGGCAGGAATCTCTGCCCTTTGGGGACCATTACACGGGGGAGCCAACCAAGCAGTGATTGAAATGCTTGAGCAAATAAAAATGGATGGTGGTGATACTAAAAAGTTCATGGCCAAAGCAAAAGACAAAAACGACCCTTTCCGTTTAATGGGTTTTGGACATCGTGTTTATAAAAATTTCGACCCGCGTGCAAAAATCATTAAAGTGACTGCAGATGAAGTCTTAAAAGAATTAGGCGTCAACGATCCTATTTTGGATATCGCTAAAGCTTTAGAACTAGAAGCATTGAAAGATCCATATTTCGTTGAACGTAAATTATATCCAAACGTTGATTTTTACTCAGGTATTATTTACAGGGCTTTGGGGATTCCAACAGAAATGTTTACTGTGATGTTTGCAATGGGAAGACTTCCTGGATGGATTGCACAATGGAAGGAAATGCGTTTGAACAAAGAACCGATCGGTCGCCCTAGACAAGTTTATACGGGGCAAACTTCTAGAGAACTATAGTTCGTCTACTGAAGGAGGTCTACTTTCCGCTTTTAAAGTGTTTATTTTACTAAAAAACTTGTGTATGGCTTTGGTGTCAGCCAATATTTTTATTAGAGATTCATCCTTATAAATTGAATATTCTTCAGCCTTTCCTTTATAAATTTTTAGTTTATAAAAAGGAATGACCAATGCATAGGTTTCTAGTAAGCTTCTAAACCTAACAATAATACCTTGAGGACGCAATTCAACATTACAAGTGTTTAAGTTTTGGTCAAGAACCAAAAGATTGTGAATATTGAGAGAAGTTTGAGTGATAAATAGTTTTGAAGACCCGATACCCCCCATAGACCAGCGTTTTTTGAGGGAAAAAGGCTTTCCTACTTCAGCATCAATTTTTTCTCTTATTGTGTTATCATTATAAGAAACATTTAAAAGCATTTTTTATTTAAAGATAAGTCATTAGAAGATGGCCTCATAGTTTCGACTTTATATTTATATTTGCGCCAAGAAAATGGATAAGCTAGAACACACACTCTCAAAGTCAATTTTGACTTTTTTAAAATCGAATTTTGATTTATCAGTAGATCACTTCGAATTTCAATTGACACGCAAGGATTTTGAAGGAGACCTTACATTGGTTCTATTTCCTATATTAAAACAAACACGAACAAGTCCAAAGGTATTGGGCGAAAAATTAGGTACTTATTTAATTGAGCACTCTGATGTTGTACAAAATTTCAACGTTGTCAGTGGTTTTTTAAACCTTAGCATTTCTGATGCCCATTATTTAGCTTTTTTAAAGCAGATGCTATCAGAAGACAGATACGGTCATAAAAAAGCAAATTCAGATGCCCCAACCCTCATGGTGGAGTATTCTTCTCCCAATACAAACAAACCCCTTCACCTTGGGCATGTTAGAAATAATTTGTTGGGTTATTCTGTTGCTGAAATTTTAAAAGCTAACGGTAATAATGTAATTAAAACTCAGATCATCAATGATCGTGGGATTCATATTTGTAAGTCCATGTTGGCATGGCAACATTATGGGAGTGGAGAGACACCTGATTCCTCAAATCTCAAAGGGGATCAATTGGTTGGTAAGTACTATGTTCTTTTTGAAACAAAATACAGAGCACAAATAGCCAAAATGGTTTTAGACGGAACAGCACAAGCTGTTGCTGAAAAGCAAGCGCCCCTTCTGCTAGAAGCCCAACAAATGCTTGTGAAATGGGAGGACAATGATCCAGAGGTTAGAGCTTTGTGGGAAAAAATGAATGGCTGGGTATACAAAGGTTTTGATGCTACTTACAAAAAGCTAGGAATTGATTTTGATTCTTATTATTATGAAAGTAACACCTATTTATTAGGGAAGACAATCATCAATGAAGGGCTTTCGAAAGGGATTTTCTTCACCAAAGAAGATGGATCCGTTTGGATTGATCTTACTGAGGATGGTTTGGATGAAAAGCTTTTACTTCGATCAGATGGCACAGCAGTCTATATGACCCAAGACATCGGGACTGCACAGCAAAGAGTTGTAGACCACCCAGAGATTAAAGGAATGGTTTATACAGTCGGGAATGAGCAAGACTATCATTTTAAGGTACTTTTCTTAGTTCTTAAAAAATTAGGATACAGTTGGTCAGAATCTCTTCATCATCTCAGTTATGGAATGGTCGACTTGCCAAGTGGTAAAATGAAGAGCAGGGAAGGAACAGTTGTAGATGCAGATGACCTGATTGATCAAATGAAAAATACTGCCGCTGAGATCGCTTCTAAGCATGGCAAACTAGACGGATTGAGTGAAGAAGACCGAGAGGTCTTATACACTAAGATTGGATTAGGTGCATTAAAGTATTATATACTAAAAGTAGATCCAAAAAAGAGAATTCTGTTTGATCCTGAAGCTTCTGTTGATTTCAACGGAAACACAGGTCCTTTCATTCAATATGCCCATGCACGAATTCAATCATTACTAGGAAAACAGCAGCTAGAAGTACTATCGATTAATGTTTCTTTGCAGTTGGACGGGAAAGAAAAGGAAATTCTCAAACACTTGATGACTTATCCTGAGGTGATCAACCAGGCTGCAAATCAGTTTAGTCCAGCGCTAATTGCTAATTATCTTTATGAATTGGTTCGTCTGTTTAATTCTTTCTATCAAAACATAAGTGTCCTAGGAGAACCAAACGAAGAATTAAAATCCTTACGTTTACTGCTTTGTAAGGCAGTCGCTAACAATATTGCCTTGGCGTCCTCACTACTAGGAATCTCAATGCCGGATAGGATGTAAAAAAAAATCGCTCCGAAGAGCGATTTTAATAATTATAGTGAATTTATTTTATTGATAATTATTTAGAATTTACAGCTAAATTATATACCACTAAACCAAATCCAATTTTGTTGATAGCATCTCCAACGTTATAAATAACGTCCATTGGAAGACCACCAAAAATACCGCTGTACCACCCTTCAGTACCAGCCATGTATCCGATTGGATAAATTGCCCATCCGATAACAACAAATTTAAGAAGTGTTTTGTGAGCAGCAAGAACAGCTCCGCCAGCAGATTCTGCTAGTTTTGCAGCGCTACCTTTCCATAGTTCAGCAACAATCGCGAAATATGCGAGTCCAGAAACTAGTCCCCAAACTGCAGGTCCATTTCCTGTTGTGTAAACTGCTTCTCCAAAGTAACCTGTAACAAGCATAATTACTGAAAGGAAAATTAATTTCCACATCAATTGCTTTGTTGCACCGGCAACTTTAAGGATAAGATAGAATTCAACACACATCAATGGCACAGTCAACACCCAGTCAACATATCTAAAGAATGTTGGCGAAGTTGCATTGGTTGCCCAATAGTCTCTCATGTACCAATAGTGAACTGCTGCAATGAATGTAATCAAACCTGATACTAAGATTGAGGTTCTCCATTTACTGTCAAAAGAACTCATTGAAAGAAAGAAAAATGCAGAGGCTGCCATCATCGCCATACAACCCACGAAGAATGTGAACCCTACATAATCATCAGTGGCCATTGCTGGCACTACTGTCATTAAACTAAAAATTTTTTCCATGATTAATTAATTATTTGTTTTTGTTGAACTAAATTTAATTAAAAATAAATATACTCACTATAAATATTAATGTTTTTTAACATAAAATTTTATAAATTGACAAAAAAACCTTTGAAATATTATCAAATTGGAATCATAACAACCTTTGTTTCAATCCTATTTGCCATTGTGGTTCCTTTCGTATATGTTGATTTAATTGCTTCATTTCTGATTATTACCCTTGGGATACTTCACGGTGCTAACGATTTAGAAATTATTTCACAAAATCGACAAACAAATTCCACAAACTTCTTCATAAAATCCCTTATTATGTATGTTGGAGTAGTTTTATTAGGAGGATTGTTCTTTTTCTTTCTTCCATCAATAGCCTTATTTACCTTTATTCTATTCAGTAGCTATCATTTTGGCGAGCAACATTGGGAAGATCGGCTAAAGATTTCAACCTCTCATTCATTTTTTTTCACCCTTTATGGCGCTTTTATTTTCTTTTTAATCTTTACAAATCAGTATCTAGAGGTCGCATTGGTTATAGAAAAAATTAGCGGTACTTTATTGCCCTATGAGTTTTTTCTATGGAGTATGATCTCCACAGGAGTGCTTCTTTTGTTTATAATGATGATCATTCCTTCCTTAAGAGGTAGCTTTTTTAAGGAATTATTTCTTTTGGGGCTACTGTCCCTGCTTTTTCACTTTGGCTCGTTGCTTTTTTCCTTTGCTTTCTACTTTGTTGTTTGGCACAGTATTCCCTCATTAAAGGAACAAATAAATTATCTCTATGGAGATTTAAAAAAAACATCTATTAAGAAATATTTAAAAGCCTCCCTACTTTACTGGATTGCATCATTGGTTTTTTTAGGTTTTAGTTTTAATTATATTGATTTTAATGCGGACTATTTTTTACCAATGTTTTTCTCTTTTCTCGCAGCGATTACTTTTCCTCATACGATCGTTATCGGCATGATGAATAGAAATAAAAGTTAAAAGTAAAAGCTTATGGTCTTGTAGTTTTTTTAAAATTCTGAAAAGACTAACTTTGTTGAATCCTAATTAGATGAATATGTTTGATAGTTTAAGCAACAAACTCGATAAAGCTTTTAAGATATTAAAAGGCCAAGGTAAGATCACAGAAATCAATGTGGCTGAAACCTTAAAGGAAGTTCGCAGGGCACTTTTAGATGCTGATGTTAACTTTAAAATCGCAAAAGATTTCACTACAAGAGTAAAGGAGAAAGCGCTGGGGCAAAAAGTTTTGACCAGCCTTCAGCCCGGTCAGTTACTGATCAAGATTGTTAAAGATGAATTAACAGCTTTGATGGGAGGAAGTGCAGAAGGTCTTAACCTTGCTTCTTCACCCTCCGTGATATTAATGTCTGGATTACAAGGTTCAGGTAAAACAACTTTCAGTGGTAAACTGGCCTTATATTTAAAAAACAAAAAAAGTAAATCACCGCTATTGGTTGCCTGTGACGTCTATCGACCTGCTGCCATTGACCAGTTGAGTATTTTGGGCGAGCAAATTGGAGTTCCTGTTTACAGTGATTTGGAGGAAAAAAATCCAGTAAAAATAGCACAAGCAGCGATTACTCAAGCGAAAAAGGATAAGCATAATGTGGTCATTATTGATACCGCGGGTAGGCTTGCTTTGGATGAAGTCTTGATGAAAGAAATTTCCGATATCCACAAATCGGTTAAACCCGATGAAACTCTTTTTGTGGTGGATTCGATGACAGGTCAAGACGCAGTAAATACTGCAAAGGCTTTTCATGACGCTTTAAGCTTTGATGGTGTTATACTTACAAAGCTCGATGGTGACACTAGAGGAGGTGCAGCACTTTCAATAAAATCAATTGTAAATAAACCAATAAAATTTATTGGTACTGGAGAGAAAATGGAAGCACTTGATGTCTTTTATCCAGAAAGAATGGCAGACCGTATTCTTGGAATGGGGGATGTGGTTTCTTTGGTTGAAAGAGCGCAAGATCAATTTGATGAAGAGCAAGCCAGAAGAATTAATAAGAAAATAGCCAAAAATCAATTTGGTTTTGATGATTTTTTATCCCAGATACAACAGGTCAAAAAAATGGGTAACATGAAAGACCTGATGGGGATGATTCCGGGAGTAGGGAAGGCAATGAAAAACGTGGATATAGATGATGATGCTTTTAAATATATAGAAGCCATAATCGGTTCTATGACTCCCAAAGAAAGGTCAGAGCCTACTTTATTGAACCACAGTAGGAAGAACCGAATCGCAAAAGGAGCAGGACGAAAGGTCGAAGAAGTCAATCAGTTGATTAAACAGTTCAATCAAATGAGTAAAATGATGAAGATGATGCAAGGTGCAAAAGGGAAGCAAATGATGCAAATGATGCAAAGACAACAATAAACAGCTATGGAGATACTAGACGGGAAAAAACTATCGGGTGTAATTAAAAAAGAAATACGTGGAGCTGTAAACTTAAGAAAGGAAAAGGGACTAAAAACTCCCCATCTCGCTGCAGTTTTGGTGGGAAATGATGGTGCAAGCTTGACATATGTTGGGAGCAAAGTGCGCTCTTGTGAGGAGGTTGGGTTCCAGTCAACTTTGATTCGTTTAGAAGATACAATCTCGGAAGAAGTTTTGTTAGATAAAATTAAAGAACTCAATCAAGACGAATCCTTGGATGGTTACATCGTTCAATTGCCGTTACCGAAACACATCAATGAAGAAAAGATACTTCTTGCCGTAGATCCTGATAAAGATGTTGATGGATTTCATCCAACCAATTTTGGGAGAATGGCATTAGACATGGAATCATTTATTCCTGCAACTCCCTTTGGCATTATTGAAATGTTAAAGCGCTATGAGATTCCCACTTCAGGGAAACATTGTGTTGTTATAGGAAGAAGCCATATTGTAGGCAGACCCATTAGTATTCTGATGAGTCAAAAAGGTACTGCAGGTGATTCCACAGTAACTTTAACTCATAGTAGAACTAAGAACTTGGCGTCACTCACCCTGGAAGCAGACATCATCATTTCCGCTTTGGGAGTTCCTGATTTTTTGAAAGCTGACATGGTAAAAGATGGCGTTGTAATTATTGATGTGGGCATTACCAGAGTAGCAAACGAAAGTCATCCAAAAGGCTATGTGATCAAAGGTGATGTTGACTTTGAGGAAGTGTCTAAAAAGGCAAGTTTTATTACTCCAGTTCCAGGAGGCGTTGGCCCCATGACCATTGCCATGCTGCTTAAAAATACATTGATTTCCTGCGAGCGTAAATCTAAGTGATTTAAATTTTTATTGCCTCTTTCTCTCTTTTAGGATTCTCTCTGATGTTGTAGATCGTTAAAATCAATAAACCAAATACGGCGCTTGAGATGATCAAGGCAACATTGGTTAGACCGCTCACACCAAAAGAAAGCCTAATTAAAATAGTGCAAATCACAAATCCTGTGTTTCTAATTAATTGACTGTAGCGTTCTGTGTATTGAAAAGAAAGTAACAAAATAAATACATCAGCCAGGATTAGTATTGAGAAAAATTCGTTGTAGAAAATGGAGTTTATATCACTCCCTATGTGATAATAAAACATATCATAAATCCAATTTACGCCACTATAAATTGATATAAAAATAAGCAATGGTAACAGGATCAAACTCACCGCTTTTTTTGAAGAGACAAAACTTTCAAGCTTAGGATTTAGCGGTTTTGAAGGAAGTCTTAGGCGGCCATTATTGAAAAGGTGTATCAAATAGTAGAGGGCTAAAACTCCGAGCACATCACAAATCAATTGCAAGTTGGGAGGTGTTGAAAGCCAATCTGCGTTGAGATCAATTTTTGGAATATCAGCAAAGATTCTTCGGATTAATATCAAGGAAATAATTTCAAATTGTTTTGAGACAGAAGTCGTAAAAGAACGCGGTAGATTTAAAACCAAGAGATAGATCTCATAGATTAATATGATTGAGAAAGGCGTGTAAATCGCCGAAATAGGATCATCGAGTAAACTCGCTTCAAATGGGGTTACGAATAGTTCGAATTTTTTTGCATAGATCAATAATAAATGTGAAATAAATCCAATGATCGATAACCATAAGGTTGCTCTTTCTACCCCTTTTTGATTCTTATCCGAGAATACTTTTGTAAAGACAGACTCAACGTTTGTGTGCCATTTTTTCATTTTCATTTTTTTATAAATAAAGGCTTCGCACTTTGGTAAGCGACAGGGGATGGTGTTAAAAAAGAGCTATAATTAAAATTTAATTCTGGCTAGAACCATTCAAAATTATTGCCGTTATAAATCAAATATACTTTTTTTTGATCAGAGTTTCATCTCTATATATGTTCTATCTTTGGCAGACTATGAAAAAAAAACATACGCATGGCTAGTTTGGTTGACAAAGGGATAGAATTGCCCTTAATGGAGGCTTTTTACACACTTCAAGGAGAAGGTTACCACAAGGGTGGCGCAGCTTATTTCATCCGAATTGGGGGGTGTGATGTCGGTTGTCATTGGTGTGATGTGAAGGAAAGTTGGAATCCAAAACTGCATCCTACAACTGCAATAGATCAAATTATAAGTAACGCCAAAGAGCATTCTGATACGGTTGTGGTCACTGGGGGGGAGCCGCTTATGTGGGACATGCAACCACTCACTGCAGGTCTAAAAGAGCAATCGATGAATGTTCATATTGAAACTTCAGGGGCCTATCCGGTTTCTGGTATTTGGGATTGGTTTTGTCTTTCACCAAAAAAAAATAAGCTACCCCTTGAAGCAGCTTATCTCCGTGCTGATGAATTAAAAGTAATCATACATAACAAAGATGATCTTAGATTTGCTGAAGAGCAAGCAGAACATGTCGGAGAGCAATGTATGCTGTACTTGCAGCCCGAGTGGAGTAATCGAGATAAAATGATACCGCTTATGGTAGATTATGTCATGAAGTATCCCAAATGGAAAATTTCATTACAGACCCACAAATACCTTAATATTCCCTAGTGAGTCTGGCGAGATAATCCCAGTTTTCTCCTTCAAGAATTAGTTCAGCTTTTAATCCAGCTTCTTTGGCAAAGTGACTTAAATTTCCAAAATCTACATATAGCCAAGGGAAGTTTTCGGTTTGTCCTTCAAATCGTATCCCGTAATCCAATTCTCCGTAATATTGATCTCCTGAAACAATTTTCTCACCCTCGGGTGTTTCATCAAACAGGTAAATTAAGTCGGAAGAATCAAGAAGAATTTGACCGTTTTCACTGAGAAGTGATTTAAGTTTTAACAATAATTCTTCTAAATTCTCAAGAGTTCCACAAATTCCAGGACCATTCATTAGGAGAAGGAGCGTGTCATACGAAGCCGTTTTGTAATCAAATATTGAGGATTGAATTAGATTTCTCACCCCTCTTTTTTTGGCTGTTTTTATTGCCCCAGGGGAGTTGTCAATTCCCGTAACCTCCATTCCCTTCTCGTTTTGAAGATACAGACTGTGACAACCTGATCCACATCCAATGTCAAGGATCTTTCCCTTTGTCAGTTCTAAAGCATGTTGCTCAAGTTTTGGCATTTCCATAAACCTCCTAAAAAAATAACTTAATGGAACAGGATCTTCTTCTGTCAAGTCCGTCCATGTGATTAACTCTTTCGATTTGGGATGATTAAAGTGGTCCCAAAGCGCTTCCCCAAAAACATCCGATTTGGGTTTAATTTCTTGTTTCATTTTCTATTGATAGATCAGGTATTTTTCACGAATACTTCTAAAGTGATTAAGGTCTTCTTCCCAGCTTTCTCTTATCACTTTTTCGCTTAATCCCGCTTTGATTTGAGATTCTAAATTCTTAGTGCCAGCAATTCTATAAAACCCTTTTAAGAAGAAATCAGATTTATTAGGCGATTCATTATATGCATCGATGAGCCATTCAAGATGGATTTTTTTTGGAAGTTCAATTTTACTCAAATCTTTACCATAACAGATTTTGCCTTTAAGTTTCGGGTTTTTAGAACCAAAATTTGGTAGTGGTTTAAAAGAAAAACCATCTTTATTTAAATCGGGATGTCCGTAAATTTGGAATTGCATTTCTGTCCCTCTTCCGACACTTATTTTAGTTTGCTCAAGTAAGCATAAACTTGGATATAGGGCAATGGCCTGTTTATTTGGAAGGTTGGGGGAAGGTCTGACCGGAAGTTCATAGGAGGTCTTATGTGAGTAATTTTTTAATTTAATTATTGTTAAATCACATTTCAATTTATTGTTTAACCATCCTTCACCATTAATCATTTTCGCATACTCTCCGATGGTCATTCCATATACAATGGGGACAGGATGCATTCCGATAAAGCTTTTGTTTTCTTCACTTAAAACAGGACCATCAACATAATGCGCATTAGGATTGGGTCGATCGAGAACAATTAAAGGAATGTTATTTTCAGCGCATGCCTCCATGACATAATGAAGAGTAGATAAATAGGTATAAAAACGAACCCCTACATCTTGAAGGTCAAAAATCATAACCGAAATATTTTCTAAACTTTCTTCGCTGGGCTTTTTTGTCTTACCGTGTAAGGAGAGAATTTGAAGTCCAGTTTTCTTATCTATTTGATCGTAGATTGTTTCTCCAGCATCTGCTCTTCCTCTAAAGCCATGTTCTGGCGCAAATACTTTTTGAACTGCTACTCCTAAGCTCAAAAGTGTGTCAATGAGATGTGTTTTTCCAAAAACCAAACTGGCCTGATGTGCTACAATTCCTACTTTTTTGTTAGCGATGCTGTGTAAGTATTTTTCATAATTTTCTGCTCCCGAAACAATAGGTGCTTGAGCGCAGGATTGAATACCAATCGCCAAAAAAAGATAAAATAATAATGTACTTTTGAGTTTTACTGCCATAAAGCAAAAATAGATTGAATTTACCAATATTCATAGCCCGTAGAATGCAACATATGAAACACTATAAAAGTAGTGTTTCAGCACGAATAATTAAAATTGCCACATTGGCTGTTGCCATGGGGATGGCAATGATTTTAATTTCGGTCGCCACAGGCAAAGGTCTTCAAAAAGAAATAAAAAATAAAACAGCAGTTTTTAATGGCCACTTGGTCGTTTCGCCTTTTGAAAACAGTGAGTCTCAGATTTCCATTATTCCTTTTTTAGACACCTCTGAATTAAGGGCTAATATTGAAAGTGAAACCGAAGTGATTCACATTCAAAGAGTAGCCATAAAAGCAGGTCTTTTGAAAACGGATTCTTCTTTTGAAGGTGTCGTTTTTAAAGGAGTTGATGTTGATTATGAATGGGAAAATCTCAACACTTTTTTGGTGGAGGGTCGATTCCCAGATTTAGGAGAAAAGGTATCAAACGAAGTAGTTGTCTCTAAGGTTATAGCCCAACAACTTTCTCTTGAAATAGGTGACGATGTTTCTGCTTATTTTCAAAACAGCCTGAACCAGAAGCTACCCAATATTAGGAAATTTAAGATTGTTGGTTTCTTCTTATCTGGATTTCCAGATTTTGATCAAACTTTCGTTTTGGGTGACATAAAACATGTCCAGCGGATCAATAAATGGAAAGAAAATCAAATAGGAGGTTATGAGGTTTTCCTAAAAGATCTTGATGAGGTTGCAAGCGTAGGAAGCGCAATCTATAAAAAACTACCCTCTGATCTCGATGTGGTTGAGTTGACCAAACAGTATGCTACTATCTTTCAATGGATTTCGCTTTTTGATTTTAATATTTTTATCATAATAACCGTGATGATCGTTGTCGGTGTGATCAACATGTCTACTGCTTTGTTGGTTTTGATATTGGAACGTTCTCAGATGGTTGGACTATTAAAGACCCTTGGAGCTAGAAATAAATTGATTCAAAAAATATTCTTGTTTAATGGAATTGTCATCATGAGTCGAGGGCTTTTATGGGGGAATTTCATCGGTCTGTTATTTTATTTTAGCCAGCGTTATGGAAAATGGATTCGCTTGGATCCTGAAAGTTATTATGTTAATGTTGCTCCTGTGTCTTTAGGTGTTTTAGATTTTTTAGTTCTAAACCTGGGAGTATTAGTGATTAGTGCTGTATTGTTGTGGATTCCTTCTTTGATCATCAGTGGAATAAGTCCAGCCCGAGTGTTGCGATTTCGTTAGATTCAATTTTCTTGTTTCTATTTCTTAAAGTTAGTGTTATCTTTGCCATGAAATCATTCCAATGAATTACGCAAAAGACATTTTAGGCACCATAGGAGGAACTCCTATGGTACGATTAAATACAATAACAAAAGAAATACCAGCTTTGGTTTTAGCAAAACTAGAGAGTTTTAATCCAGGAAGTTCTACCAAGGATAGAATGGCAGTTAAAATGGTAGAGGATGCAGAGGCAGATGGCCGTTTAAAACCTGGAGGAGTAATCATTGAGGGGACTTCTGGGAATACAGGAATGGGCTTGGCACTTGCAGCCATAGTTAAAGGTTATAGCCTGATCTGCGTGTCGAATGACAAACAATCTAAGGAAAAGTTTGATGTACTAAGGGCAATGGGTGCAGAAGTCGTGGTTTGCCCAACAGCAGTTGCCCCTGAGGATCCAAGATCTTATTATAGTGTTTCCAAACGTCTTTCTGAGGAAACACCAAATTCATGGTATGTGAATCAATATGACAATCCCTCAAACAGTAAGGCACACTATGAGCAAACTGGCCCAGAAATATGGGAACAAACTGATGGTAAGGTCACTCACTTTGTGGTTGGTGTTGGAACTGGAGGTACCATCTCTGGAGTAGGTAAGTTTTTAAAAGAAAAAAACCCTGATATCAAAATTTGGGGTATTGATACTTATGGCTCTGTTTTTAAGAAATATCATGAAACTGGTATTTTTGACGAAAAAGAGATTTATCCTTATATTACAGAAGGGATAGGGGAGGATATATTGCCTGAAAATGTTGATTTTTCACTCATAGATCGTTTTGAAAAAGTAACAGACAAAGATGCTGCAGTTTACACTCGAAAACTTGCCCGAGAAGAGGGTGTTTTTGCCGGAAACTCATGTGGTGCTGCGGTTAAAGGGCTAATTCAGTTAAAGGATGAATTAAAGAATTCAGACGTGGTCGTTGTCCTACTTCATGATTCTGGCAGTCGATATATCGGTAAAATGTATAATGACGATTGGATGAAGTCCAATAAATTCCTATAGTTTTTAATAATATAGTGAGTAATTAACCGAGTAAAATAGTTATTTTTGTTTCATAACTATATAGCTTGAAAAAATTACTGGTCTCCATATTATTGATGGCATCTTTTGCTGTTCACGCTCAATCTGACATTTCCATCATAGATGTCACTTTAGTTGGGGGATCTAACTTGTGCCCTTCTTCATCGGTTAGTGTGACCGTAACTTTTAAAAACGAGGGGGCCGCTACTGTGGCAATCAATGACGATGCCAAGCTAATTTTAAGTAATGGAGTTGTTTATACTGAAACTATTTCTATTACGCTCACTGCGGGACAATCTTCTTCAGTTATTTTAGGGCAAGGAATTGACCTTTCAACTCCAAATAATTATTCTTTAACAGTAAGTTTTACCAATCCAGGAGATATAGACAATTCAAATGATGTTTTTGTTTTAGGGTCAATAATTGTGAATAATCCTATCATTCCAACTCTTAGCAATGATGCAGGAGGAACACTTTGCTTTGGGGATCCGATTACTTTTACGATAACACCATTTTCAGCTACTGCAACTTACACATTCTACTTAAATAACGGAAACAAGCAGTCTTTTCAGGGAACCAATACCATTACCTATCCTTCGTTGTCTGATGGAGATGTTGTTTCTTATGAATTTGTTGATTCAAACGGTTGCAGTGTTGATACTTCTGCGGATAGAACTACGGTTGATGTTGAGGACTTTACTTTGGCATTAACAACGAATAATGCAGGATCAAATAATACTTTTGTAGCAGGATCTGCCATAGAGATTACAGCTTCTTCACTACAGGCTTCGTTGACCTATAATTTCTCTGTAGGCGCTACTAATTTTAAAACAATAGCGGCAGGTTCGGGCGTCAAGACAGTTTCTTTCACAGCTTCAGGGGCGGATCTAAATGTATTGACAGGTCAGGGTGTTTTGAAAGTTACAGCCAATTCGGGTGCAGGAATCTGTGTAAAAGACACGTCTATTCCCTTTACCATTTTTGATTTTACACCTGGAAGTATAGGAGGAAGTGCTCCTGTTTGCTCGGGGGTAACTCCAGCTAATCTAACCAATGCAGCACTCGGAGTGAGTGCAATAAGTTCGTTAACATATAGTTATGTTTGGCAAACCGCTTCTAATATTACTTTTACACAAAATCTTTTAACCACAACAGTAACCAGTACAAATTTTCCTTTTTCGAGTTCTGTCGTCACCACTACTTATTTTCGAAGGAAAGTTACGGCAAGCTTGAGTGGTGTAAGTTCGGTTTCTTATTCAAATGTTGCCTCTGTCACAGTAACTCAGGCACCCTCAAACATAACACTAACTACCAACAGCACTGGGGCTAACAATACTTTTGTTTCTGGAGCTAATCCAGTCATTACTGCTGGAGCCGCAGAGGTGGGTATGACTTACAAGTTTTCGGTAGATAACAACGCCCCTTTTAAGACGATTCAGGCGGGTGCTGGGGCTAATTCTGTTTCGTTTACTGCTTCCGGAACAGACCTTCTGTCATTAAAAGGACAGGGAACTTTAAAAGTTGAGGTTTATACAGTGGCAGCATGTTCTAGCGTTTTTTCTGTGCCTTTTACAATTTTCACCTTGACACCAGGTTCTGTGGGTGATGACCAAACGATTTGTACAGGCGCAATTCCCCAACAGATTTCTCAGGTGAGTTCCGCAACGAGTGACATAACTTCAGTTACCCTAAGTTACTACTGGCAATCCTCTACAAGTTCTACTTTTTCAATAGCGACGACCACCGATTTAACAACTGTTACGAGCACACATATTCCTTTTAGTAGCAGCTTGGCAACGACAACCTATTTCAGAAGAGCAGTCCAAGGATCTTTAAGCGGAGTGACCTCTACTTCCTTCAGCGCGAGTGTATTAAAAACAGTAACTCCATCCCCTAGTTCAGTCAGTCTTGTTTCAAACCAGGCCCTTAATACTTTTTTTTATGACGGCACACCCCCTGATATTAACATAACTGCAACTGCTAACCAAGCCGCACTAACCTATCAGTTCTCATTGTTGGGTGGTCCACCTGTTGCTATCCAGACTGCTGCAGCAGGAGTTGTGACTTCCGTTTTTAATTATGATTTTACTGCAGCAGGATTATATACTGTTCACGTTTTGGCTTATCCAGGAATTGATACGTCTTGTGCAGTTTCATCTACAATTGATCTTATTCTTTTTGATTTAACTGCTGGAACCGTTACGGGTACTCAAGATGTGTGTTTGGGTGTAACTCCAAATACTATAACAAATATTACTTCAGCAACTTCGACAAATGCAAGTGTAACCTTGTCGAGATACTGGAGGGCTACAGATGACTTAACATTGGGTTCAGCTTTTGTTGATTTTAATGGAAGCACGGACTTAGACTACAGCTTTTCAACCTCTATTCCAGCATCTGCTTATTATCTAAGGGTAGATGTGGCCTCGCTTAATGGTGTTACTGTTGAAAAAGAGACCAATGGAGTTTTTGTCACAGTTGTTGACGTTCAGGGTGGGACAGTGTCCCCGAGTCAGGCATTCATGTGCGAGGGTAATGCACCGAATATCACAATTTTAGGGAGCCATGTGGGGCCAACCTATTCTTATCAGTGGCAAAGTTCAACGACAAACATTTTAAGTGCCTCGTTTTCTAATATTAATCTGGCAACAACCCAATCTTATACCCCTACGAGTACACTTACACAGAACACCTTTTTTAGAAGAGTAACAACATATGGTGGAACTACAGAGGCTTGTGGAGTTGCTTATAGTTCTGCTTTTACCTTAAATGTAAATGCTTTAAATCCAGGTTCATTAAATGGAAATCAGTCCTTGACTTATTGTTATGGTACTCAACCTCAAGAGATTGATGACCAGGTTCCAGCCAGTGGTCTGCTCGGTGACTTGACATACACTTGGTATTATGCAACAGTTATACCTCCCACGGAGGCGGATTGGATTACGATTCCAAGCTCAAACTCAGCTACTTATCAACCACCACATTTAATAACATCAACTTATTATCGAAGAGGTGCTTTTGATAGTGGAACGAGTTCGGCAACTTCTTGCGATGCCTACACGAATGTGGTCAGTTATACAATTTTGACTGATATTGATACTGGAATTCTTGGAGGACCCGCTGCAACGACATATTGTGTCGGAGATCTTCAGCCAGACATAACTTATACTGGGGGTGAAAATCTAAATGCAAATCCTCAATTAGCAGTCCTTCAATGGCAACAGTCTTCTGACAAGATTACCTGGCTAAATGTAAACAGTGATAGAGCCACTAGAAACACTTATGTTAAAAATGTAAAACCTGTTTTAACGCAAAGCGTTTATTTTAGAGCAAGAATCCGTTATACAAATGTTATAAATGGGGGAGCTGCAGAGCCTGAGCAACGTTTAATTTCTTTAATAGCAACTGTAAATGAAAATACAATAACCCTCGGAGAGACCTACGAATTAATAATTGGTAATCTGGTAAGTACAGTTACCGCTACTGGTGCCATAGACACACTCGATAAAGTTGGAGCAGCCCTCAAAACTAAAGTAGACGCTATGGGGGGTTACAGTGCTGTATATGATACGGCTACAAATATTCTTAGAATAATCAAGGCAACATTGCCTTTTCAAGAGATTTCATTTAATGTTATAAAGTCTGATTCAGGGGCAAAAACAGTTGATGGTAAAGTGATACATACAAATGTTACTAATGCGAACTGTGATGTCTACACGCCCATACTATCTATCATAGTGGTTGATCCCCCAATTTTTAATGCTGATAATTCAGGTCAAAGTGTTTGTGATACAACGACTCCTATTGTTCCAGTGAGTTTTAGTTGGTCAGGTCCAATTGACATAATGAACATCACTCATGTAGGGACTCTAAATTCAACTTTCACTGGGGTTTCAACAGCAACAGCAAGCGGTGTCCAGGTTTCAGGAGCAACAACAATTACCTTTTCAGGAACAATAGCAGCATCAACAAATATAGTTTTTACTGCAACGGGTATTTGTGGAACCGATGTGATGTTTACCTACCCAATTTCTTTAGAACAAAATGTTGCAGCGCCAACTGCTATAAGAATAGATTCAGACTCATCACTAAACACAGTTCACTATCAGGGAGGAAAGGGGTTTAATAATACAGTATATGTTTCGAGTACTAGTTCAACATTAAATCAGGACTTTACTGAATTTCATGTTTGTCCAGACGTATCCTTAACAAATACTGCTTTAAATGCTTATGTTTGGACGCTAACCCCACCAGGTGCTGGTCTTATTACAACTGCTGGCGTTGCAGGGGAAGAGGTTCAAGTGAATTGGAATGATAGTTATTTTAATGGCGCAACAGGTACAGGATCCACAGTTACGCTATCTGTTCAGAGTCAGTCAAAATGTAACAGCCTCTCTGCATCGCTTGACACGATAATTTACTTGATTAATGCAGATACAGTAACAGATACAACACCTGTCCTTACTCCTCCGGTGGTTACCAATGCAAAATGTGGGTATTATTGGAATACTTTACTGGCGGTACCAAGTTGTGAAATATTTGATCCTGTAGGATCTGGAGGTGTGTATCCAACAAATAAAATTCAGTTTTTCTCCGCTTCAACATCTATAAATAACGAATTTAAAACGCTTGAATGGTCTCTTGATGTTAGTCCTGGGGCTGGTTCAAATGGCGTTCCCACAATTACCTCACCTTTAGGGGTCATGACACTACCTGTTGGGTTTCATGGAACCATTGAAGTTAAGGTAAGGGCAATTGGTTTTAATGGTGAGACAGGCAACTGGGCCACTTCGCAACATACAGTTTCACCAATTGATGAAATTATCCCCAGTATTCAACCCTTTACCCTTCCTGATTGTCCGATACCAGCGACAGGCATAACGACTTCTACTTTAGTTTCGGATAGGGCGGTTCACTGGTACGTAAGCACAACAAATGTTTTGGCACCGGGTAGCTTCCAAACCGTTACAGGCTCTACAGACGGAAGCGGTTATCAAGAAATTATGGCAGATGCAACAACCAGTAAAACACTTGATTTAGTTTGGAAACCAGGTTTAGCTGGGGGAAATCAACTCTTCATTCATGCAGAACCTCAGAATTGTTCACGCTATGTAAGAAACTATATTATTCTGATTCCGCAAGTTCCAGACATTTTTTTATCAGCTGATCAGGCAGGACTGGACAGCCAGGAAATATGTGAAAATACAACCCTTTTGACTGACGTTACTTTTGATGTCAGTGGGAGATCCGTAGACAATGTTAACATAACGGGACCCCCTGGTTTTGAAAGTGCATTGAGTGCAACGATCACTAGGGAATCTCAAACAGCGACAATTACTTTGGGAGGAGTCCGTAATAATAGTCAAGGCTACTATTACGTTACAATAAACTCAAATGACATTCCTTATCTCTCCGCTACAAATCAGACTGTAGATAACCTTGGAAATGCATTGGCTCCACTGGTTCAAAATCACGATTTAATAGACAATGCTGTTTACAACGCTGCAACCAATCAGTTGGTTATTACTGGTGAGTTAGGAAAATCCTTTTCTATAGTCGTTAGTGCTCCTACAACTGGTGGAATTACGATTACTCAAGATGCAAACGGTAATGTAAGTTTACTTAAAGTAAAACTTACTCAGCTAGATGAAATACTTCCCGTAGGTACAAATTATCAATTTAAAATAACCACAACACATCCGGCCAATTCAATTTGTGTTTCTGACACTCAAATCTTTTATTTAGATGTTTTAGCAGATTCAGAGCTTACACTTTCAAGTTCTGCAACAACTGAGAATCAAGTTTTTTGTTTTGACTCATCTTTTGAGGATATTGTTTATGAAGTTGCAGGAAACCCAACTGCTATTAGTACTACAGGATTGCCAAAAGGTTTTACTAAAGTATATTTAGCAGGGGGGGTAACTCCTACCTATACCATAGCATCTGGTGCTGCCACAGATTATTGGACGGAAAGAGTTTTTAACTATTCGATAAGTACCTTTCAAAATACCCAAAATTGTAGTGAGGACAACGAAAGTGGAACAATTACAATTAAACCTGCTGGTTTTTTGAGTCTGTCAAGTACAACTTCTATTTCTCAATTTATTTGTGAAGGAGATGCCATTGCCCCTGTTGCATATGAGTATTGGGGGGATACAACACTTACTACCTTTTTAAATGACACTCAAGGACTCGGTGGATTATCTGCTGCATATACGACACAAGTACAAGTTTCTCAAATTGATGTTAATAACCCTGCCGTAACAGAAAATGCTTCAGCAATATTCAATGTTACAGTAAATGATGTCACCTATAGTCATGAAGTAGCAACCAATGGAACAACTGTTGTCCAGGTTTTAACTGCCCTTAAAGCCCTTATTGATGCCGGTTCAACTGCTGCTATTGTCCAGTCAACAGTCAGTGGCACTACGCTTGTTTTTACAGGACAAACCTCAGGAGTGACTTTTGATGTCGGAATGAAAACAAGCTCTGCTACAATATTGTTTGCTGATAAAGAGATGCTGAAGGGGCCAAAGGTTATTACGATAACTGGAACACCAACTATTGATGTTGTTACGGATACCTTGACGTTCTTCCAAGTTTCAACATTAAACGGTTGTGATATTAAAACCCTTAATTTTCCAGTTACGTTGTATGCAAATAATAAGTTGTCAGTTATCGGAGGAACCCTAACAGATAGTGTTTGTGCAAATAATTCGATGACCCCTATAACTTTTTCAGCAGAAGGAGGGAATACCATTTTTATCAGTGTTTCTCCAACCATAGCTGGATTTGCAGAAAATATTACTCTTGTCGGGACAACTACTTTTACCATCAACAAAGCTGTACCAACCAATGTAACGACGACGACTGTTTATACTTATACAGTTACTTTAACAGGAAATCCAAACGCTTGCAGTACTGATTTTACAGTAACGGGAACCATTACAGTAGAACCAAATCATAATATCGATTTAACTTCTGCCGCTGGAACAGATGTTCAATCCGCCATTTGTCAGAACACACAAATTGTAACCATCACCTATCAATTTGATGAAGGAGCAACAGGACTTAACTCTGCCTGGGATAATAATATAATTCCCCAAGGTTTGACAATAACCACTTCTGGAACAACACTAACTATTTCAGGAACGGCGACCTCTGACGTGTCAACTCCAACCACTTACAGTTATACGGTTACCACAACTGGAAATTCTTGTGCAACAGATACTGTTACAGGATCAATTACGGTATTACCAATTCATACTATTCAATTAACTTCAGCGGCGAATACTGATTCTCAAACCATTTGCGAACAAACGAGTATAACAGATATTCAGTATACTTTATCCAAAGGCGCTACTTCTGCAGCATTCAGCTGGAATACTACCAATCCAGGTCTTACCGCTGGTATTTCTGGAACTGTTTTGACCATATCAGGAACAACAAACTTGAATTTGACTTCAGCTCAAGTTTATGGATATACAATTACAACCAACGGGAATACTTGTTCAGCAGCAGTGGCTACTGGGACCATTACGGTATTGCCAGACCATCAAATTAGTTTGAAAGTAGGAAGCAATAATAATCAATCAATTTGTGAGAATACAGCAATAGCTACGATTACCTATACACTAAGTGAAGGAGCAACTGACTTTGCTACTCCCGTTTGGACTACCGCTTTGGGCCCAGCAACTTTGACGGGTGTTAATATTACACTAGTAGGTTCAGAAGTAATAATTTCAGGAACTCCAACCACTGATGTTGCCACAGATACGACTTACATTTATTCAATATTAACAACTGGTTTAAATACTTGTCTTGCAAAAACAGTCACTGGTAGTATAGAGTTATTGGCCGATCACCAAATTAGTTTAGACACCGCAAACAATAATCAATCAGTATGTGAAAATACAGCAATAGCCACAATCACCTATACGTTAACTGAAGGAGCAACTTCTTTTACAACACCAGTTTGGACTAAAGAAGGGGTTGTATCGACGCTGAACGGTGTTAATATTACATTGGTAGGTTCAAATGTGGTTATTGGGGGGACTCCAACCACCAATGTTACAACAGATACAACCTATATTTTTAGTATTTCTACGCAAGGAACAACAGGTTTAGGAGGAGCCCCATGTGGCTCAAAAACAGTTACGGGAAGTATTGTTTTGCTTCCAGATCATCAAATTAGTTTGCTCTCAGGTAGTAAGGATCAATCAGTTTGTGAGAATTCGGCCATCGCCACAATTACTTATACCTTAAGTGAAGGAGCAAGTGATTTTACTACTCCCATATGGACAATAGGAGGTGTTGCAACAACTTTACCAGGAGTTAATATTTCATTGGTAGGTTCAAAAGTAGTAATTGCAGGAACTCCAACCATCAATGTCACGACAGATACAACCTATCTTTATACAATTTCTTCAGCAGGAACTGCAGGTTTAGGTGCGATTTCTTGTGGTGCAAAAACAGTTACAGGAAGTATAGAATTGTCTGCAGACCACCAAATTAATTTAGACACTGCGAATAAAGATCAGTCAATATGTGAGAATACGGCCATTGCCACAATTACTTATACGTTAAGCGAGGGTGCAACAGGCTTTGTTAACCCCCCGACTTGGACCTCGGGCGGGGTTCCCGTAACTTTGACGGGTGTAAACATTACATTGGTGGGCTCAAAAGTAGTAATAGCAGGAACGCCAACGATCAATGTTACCACAGACACGACCTATATTTATAGTGTAGTTACGGCAGGGACAACTGGTTTTGCTGCAGCTTCTTGCGGCGCAAAAACAGTCACGGGTAGTATAGAATTATTGGCTGATCATCAAATCAGTTTAGATACGGCAAATAAAGATCAGTCAATATGTGAGAATACGGCAATAGCGACAATTACTTATACACTAAGTGAAGGAGCAACTAGCTTTGTAACTCCACCCAATTGGACGTCTGGAGGAGTTCCATCAACTTTGACGGGTGTAAGTATTACATTGGTAGGCTCAAAAGTAGTAATAGCAGGAACTCCAATAACTAATGTTACAACAGATACGACTTACATTTATACGATATTGACAAAAGGCTTAAATAATTGTGTTGTAAAAACAGTTACAGGAAGTATAGAATTGTCTGCAGACCACCAAATTAATTTAGACACTGCGAATAAAGATCAGTCAATATGTGAGAATACGGCCATTGCCACAATTACTTATACGTTAAGCGAGGGTGCAACAGGCTTTGTTAACCCCCCGACTTGGACCTCGGGCGGGGTTCCCGTAACTTTGACGGGTGTAAACATTACATTGGTGGGCTCAAAAGTAGTAATAGCAGGAACGCCAACGATCAATGTTACCACAGACACGACCTATATTTATAGTGTAGTTACGGCAGGGACAACTGGTTTTGCTGCAGCTTCTTGCGGCGCAAAAACAGTCACGGGTAGTATAGAATTATTGGCTGATCATCAAATCAGTTTAGATACGGCAAA
>JAFMCL010000032.1 GCA_017857815.1 Flavobacteriaceae bacterium
AATTCTGGATAATAAATTTTCTGCCGACTGTTCTTGATTAATAAAAAGGACAGCTCCTTTTTCATTTTTATTAATTAAAGAAAAAATATCTTCTAATCCAGAGTTAGTTTTCCCCGTTATCATACCCAACACATCGTTGTTTATCCTAGAAGAATTTATCCGTGTTAATACGGCTTCCTCCTCAGTCCAATTACCTTTGCTTAAAGCAAGGTGCACCTGACTGGTCGTGGTTTGTTGATAGGCTCTTAAACGAAATTTACCAAAACGGGTTTCAATTTCAGTATCTGATTTTTTAATGATTAGGCTATCGTGTTGCATTCTGTAGGCAACCAAATCTTCAATAGAGACAATCTTCAAATTAAATTTTTGAGCAACTTCCCACAATTCTGGCAATCGCGCCATGGACCCATCCTTATTCATTATTTCAACAATAACCCCTGCAGGATTAAATCCTGCCAATCTAGCAAAGTCTATCGCTGCTTCTGTATGTCCTGTTCTTCTCAGCACACCACCTTCTTTTGCAATCAAAGGAAATACATGACCAGGCCGAGAAAGGTCAAAGGGAGCTGTTTTAGGATCGACCAAGGCCTGAATAGTTCTCGACCTATCGGAAGCAGATATTCCAGTTGAAATGCCATTTCCTTTTAAATCAACCGAAATGGTAAAGGCAGTTTCCATTGGATCAGTATTATTGCTGACCATTCGATCCAATTGAAGTTTGTTGCATCTTTTCTCAGTCAAGGGCGCACAGATGAGTCCTCTTCCATGAGTGGCCATGAAATTTATCATTTTAGGATTTATCACATCAGCTGCGGCAATGAAATCTCCTTCATTTTCACGATTTTCATCGTCAACAACTATGATGATCTCACCATTTTTTATGGCTTCAATTGCTTCTTCAATACTATTTAATACTATTTTTTCCATAAGGATCAAGCACTTTCTTTGCTTGTATATTTTTTAAATAAATTATAAATCGGAACTGTAATAAAATCAAAATTAATAAATGGTTTATCCGAGTTAGCCCGTTTTGTTAAATAATACCCGAATGGCGCAATAATAAGAGTCGAGATCCAACTGGCAAATTCAGGGGATACACTATTGTCTTCTGCTGCATTTTTACCAAAGATACCAATGTAGTGGTAGGATAAGAAAATGACAACGGCGATCACCAGGGGCAGACCCAAGCCTCCTTTTCGGATAATCGCACCAATAGAAGCACCAATCAAAAAGAGAAAAATACAGGCGAAAACTAAAGTAAAACGATCATAGAAAGCGATCTTGTGCAGATTGATGTTTTTTTGATAAATAAAATAATTACGTTTATTATTTTCCAAACTGGTTATGATTCCTTTGGTTGTGCTGATTGATTTTTGAATCGTCTGTCTTACCTTCCAGAGGTCTTTCTTATCAACAAAATCAAGCACATTGGCTTGGAATAAAGTGTCTTTCAGAACTTCTTCTCCCTTCTTTGATTGCCTGACTTTTTTTAAGGAATATTTTTTATTTAAATTTTCACCAAAAATTTTCTTTTGAGCTTTAAAGTAAATTTCGAGAGAGTCAATACTGGTTCTGAGTTGAGCTACTTTTTGCATCCTGTAGGTGGTAGTGTATTTCTCTTCTGTGAGATCGATATTGTTGAATTGAGATAAATCGATATTCATTATATATTCTTTAAAATGAACTTTTGCATGGGGGTACCTGTATTTGTTGCGATTGCCGTTTTCTTTAATTTCTTCATATCGATTCCCGTCATATAAAACCAGTTGAAGATTGGCATCAGTCGTTTTGCTTTTAAGTTCTCCACTGACCGCTTTAATTACGATTCTGTTGGTGTAATCTTTAGTTTTTTCATGAATAATTACATCTTCTAACAATCTGTCATCCGGGCCGTACTTTCTTTTCACCTTAATACTCATCTGCCCCAAATCGTTAAACACTCCTTCCCTAATCGCAATGGCTGGCTTTAATTTCGCTAAATTTTTCCTTAGGTTATAAGATTTTAATTCTCCATAAGGAATGACATGGTTTGAAAAATAAAATGCTCCTATGCCCAATGCAATGTGAAGTATAATCAAGGGAGTCATGGCACGGAAAAGAGAAATCCCTGTGGATTTCATTGCGGCAAATTCATAGTTTTCAGCCAGTGATCCAAAAGTCATCAAAGAAGCCAAAACAACCGATAATGGTAAAACCAAAGGAATTAACTTTGGAGAGTAATAAACCAAGAATTTTAAAATTGTATCAAAATCGAGTCCTTTACCTGCCAGTTCATCAATAAACAGCCAAAAAGTCTGTACAATAAAAATTAAAAAACAAATACTGAAAACACTGACCAAACGGGTCAGGTATTCTTTTATAAGATAACGGTCAATGATTTTTAACATCCTAGTCGTTTATATAATAATCAGGATATTTTTTTTTATCGAACACGAAATAATCTTCCAACAAAGGCGTGTTCACTTGCATGTCATTGATCGTTAGCGTAGTATAAGTTCCATTTATTCCGACTTCAATGATTCTGAAAATGTGCTTTCTTGAGACATCAATTCCAATTAATATCAAAAGTATTTCAGTATCTTCCTCGGTGGGGATTAATTTAACAAACTGAATTTTTTTACCCTCAATTCGCTGTGTTATGTCCCATTGATAATCATAACCCTCTTTGTAAAAATGTAATAACGCTGTTGGATTGATTCCAAAATCGTCGCCTTCCTCCGGAGTAGTAATTGTGATTTCTTCGTTTTCAGGAATTATGGTATGTAGAGACTTGCCATCGTAGAGCTGAGTAGCTTCAAGGAAATCTAATTTGTATAAATCTCCGGCTACGGTTATTTCTCCTTTGCTTTCTTGATTAATTTGTTCTTTACGATTGTTTAAAACATAATTAAACTCAAACTTTATGTTATCATAACTCTCGATTTGTTTAGAAACATTTTCTAATAGCTTTTTTGCTTCCATTGAAGTTTGAGCTTCAATAAAAAAAGCATTTAAGCAAACAATTAAAAATAAAATTTTATTATTCATGAGGTTAAATTTAGAGCCCTTCATTTTTAAAAAATATATCCAATGCAACTAGATCTGGCAGCAACACTTGTCGCGCTTTACTGCCTTCAAAGGGACCTACGATTCCGGCAGATTCCATTTGATCAATGATTCTTCCAGCACGATTATATCCAAGTTTTAATTTCCGTTGCAGTAGAGAGGCTGATCCTTGTTGGGCAGTTACAATCACTTCGGCAGCAGCTCTAAAAAGGTCATCTCTTTCAGAAGGATCAATATCCAGAGTACTGGTGTTCTCATCTACATATTCTGGGAGTAAATAGGCATCAGGATAGCCCATTTGTCCTCCGATATAATCAGCAACTTTTTGAACTTCTGGAGTGTCGATAAATGCACACTGAATTCTAGTCAAATCATTTCCTTGGGTATAAAGCATGTCTCCACGTCCAATCAGTTGATCGGCGCCTCCAGAGTCGAGAATGGTTCTTGAATCGGTCTTAGAAGCTACTCTAAAGGCAATCCGAGCAGGGAAGTTGGCTTTAATAATCCCTGTTATGACATTAACAGAGGGTCGTTGCGTTGCAATAATTAAGTGTATTCCGATTGCTCTGGCAAGTTGCGCCAGTCGAGCAATGGGGGTTTCAACCTCTTTTCCAGCGGTCATTATCAGGTCAGCAAATTCATCAACAACCAAAATGATATAAGGCAAAAAACTGTGACCATCGTTGGGGTTTAATTTACGCTCACGATACTTGGTGTTGTATTCTTTTAAATTACGACACATTCCATTTTTAAGCAATTCATACCGATTGTCCATTTCAATACATAAAGAATTAAGGGTGTGAATTACTTTATTGTTATCGGTGATTATTGCATCTTCCATATCGGGAAGTTTGGCCAAATAGTGTCTTTCAATTTTACTGTAAATATTTAACTCAACCTTTTTAGGATCGACCAAAACAAACTTAACTTCAGAAGGATGTTTCTTATATAACAAGGAAGAAAGCACTGCATTTAATCCTACAGACTTTCCCTGACCTGTGGCTCCTGCCATAAGCAGGTGAGGCATTTTTGCTAAGTCTACAACAAAAGTTTCGTTGCTTATGGTTTTACCCAATGCAATGGGAAGTTCCATTTCAGCCTTTTGAAATTTAGGAGAACTTATAACTGATCGCATGGAAACAATACTAGGGTTTTGATTTGGAACTTCTATTCCGATGGTTCCTTTTCCTGGAATTGGTGCAATAATTCGAATACCTAATGCGGAAAGAGAAAGTGCAATATCATCCTCTAAATTTTTAATTTTAGAAATTCTAATTCCTGCCTCAGGAACAATTTCATACAAAGTAACTGTTGGCCCAACGGTCGCTTTAATTTTAGAAATTCCAATTTTATAATTGTTTAAAGTATCTACAATTTTGTTCTTATTGAGTTCAAGTTCTTCTTGGTTGATGGTAATCGTACTTTCTCCGTAATCCTTTAATAAATCATAGGAAGGAAAACGATATTTACTCAACTCTAGGGTGGGGTCAAAAAAACCATACTTTTCCACTAACTCTTGCGCGAGATTGTCCGTAATACTTTCCTCTTCATTTATCTTTTCAACCTCAATGGTTAGCTCTTCTGCCACTTCAGGCTCGGAAGCTGCTACTGGCTCAATGATTTCCATTGAAGGGCTTGATGTGACATTTTCTAAAGGGATTTCTTTTTCACCTACTGGCCTTTCTAAAAAGTCTTCCATTTCAAAATCTAAACTGTTTTCTAGTGGGGCTTCTTCTGGGTGATTGACTTCTTTTTTGCTAAAAATATTAATGATTTTTTCAGGAGTTAGTTTCCACTGAATCACCAAAATGCATAAGATCAAAAAGATTAGAACAGTAACCAAACCAACATTACCCATATAGATCACCAAAAAGGAATTGATTTCAAAACCGACCAAACCACTTAATAATGGGGATAAGGAATGATAGAAACCTAAGGCAATAGTGATCCATAGTATATAGGAAATTCCCCAACTCCAATACATCAATAAAGATGTTTTTGATTTACTAAAAAAAAGCAGATAACCCGAGTACGCGATCAAGCAAGGAACTATAAAAGATGCAATTCCAAATAATTTATAAATAAAAAAATGACTGATGGCGGCACCAATTTTATTTAAAATATTTTTTGACTGAATATTTCGATCCAAGAAAGCTTCGACTGTACTTTGATCGGCTTGCCAATTGAAGAAATAAGATATAAAAGAGACAATCAGTAGAAACCCGGTGAGCATAAGAAAACTGCCTAGCAAGATTTCTCTACTGCGCTGTTTCTTTTCCTTGTTTTTCGTAAATTCAGGGACACGAGGGCCTGATCGCTTTTTTGCCATTGATTGAACTTGTTCTACAAAAATACGAATTCAAATTCAAAACCTCTAAATAAATAGGGACTAGAAAAAAGTGTAGGCTTTGTCAACTATTTTTAATTTGAATTACTATTATTAATTAATCTGAAATACATTTTTAGCGTCCTTATTTACTAGCGCTAATCATCTTGATTTTAATACTGAATGCGGCATAAATCAAAGTCATTATTGGACTGACCCAATTAAAAATAGCATAAATAAAATAGTCTCCAACAGAGACCCCTAAGACACCGGATTGATAAGCTCCGCAGGTGTTCCAAGGGATTAATACCGAAGTCACTGTTCCAGAGTCTTCAAGTGTTCGGCTTAAGTTTTCTGGAGCTAAGTCTCTATCCTTGTAGGCCTTGGCAAACATTTTACCAGGAATTACTATTGAAAGATATTGGTCAGAAGCTGTCAGATTAATGGCCAAACAGGAGGCGACCGTACTGGCAAAAAGTTGAAAGGTGGAAGTTGCCCATTTTAAAAGGGCATTGCTGATAGATTTAAGTGCGCCGATTGCATCCATTACCCCACCAAAAACCATAGCGCAGATAATCAACCAGATGGTTCCGAGCATTCCCTGCATCCCACCCGAAGAGAATAACTCATTGAGAAGCACGTTCGATGTTTTAATTTGGGTATCGATAGTAATGGCATTCATTATGGTTTTATAGACACTGGTATAGTCTAGTTTTTCTCCACCCGAAAGCTCAAGAATTAATGTTGTTTGAAAAATTAATGCAAAAACGGCACCTAAAAGCGTCCCAATGAATAATGCCACTAATGGGGGTGCTTTTTTAATAATCATTAGTATTACGGAAATCGGAACGACAAACAACCAAAGACTGATGTTAAACTTATCTGTAATGGCAGTGATCAGGCTCAGCGTGTCGACATTTTCATTACTTGTTTGAGTAAGTCCAAGAATCACAAAAACAAAAAAAGTAATTGTTATGCTAGGTAGGGTAGTGAGGGTCATATAACGAATGTGGGTAAATAGCGATCCTCCTGCCATCGCAGGTGCTAGGTTTGTTGTGTCACTTAAAGGGGAAAGCTTATCTCCAAAGTAGGCTCCTGAAATCACTGCTCCCGCGACCATTCCGACGGGTAAGTCCATCGCTCTTCCAATTCCTATAAGTGCAATCCCGACTGTGGCCGAGGTGGTCCAACTACTTCCAGTGGCCAACGAAATAATTGCGCAAATCATAATACATGCTGGTAAAAACACAGAAGGATGAATGATTTGTAACCCATAATAAATCATTGCTGGAATGATACCGCTCAATAGCCAGGTCCCAGCGAGTGCGCCAACAAATAATAAAATTAGAATTGCACCCGATACAGATTTTAGGTTTTTACCAATTTTTTTTAATAGTGTTTCATAATCAACCTTTTTTAGAAAACCAATCAAGCTCGCAACTGCAGCTCCCACTAAAAGTATGAATTGGTTAGATCCGCTGAGTGCGTCATCTCCATAAATGAAGACATTAAAAGCCAATAATATAACTAAAACGACAACTGGTATTAAAGCGACTTTAAGGGGCAGAGAAGGTGTTTTCAATTGTATGATTTTTCTTTTTTACAAGTTAGACTTTTATGATTTAAAATTAAGCTAAAAATTAAAATCCCATTGAGATTAAAACGAATGGGTTGTATTTTTTTAAAAAAAAAATATTCCATTGAGTAGGGAAGCCACAAACATTTGTATTTTTGAATCAAATAAAAAATAAGATTATGCAATCTTTTGACGTTGCCGTTGTTGGATCAGGACCTGGAGGCTATGTAGCCGCAATCAGATGTGCTCAGTTGGGTATGAAAACAGCATTAATAGAAAAATATAAAACCTTAGGAGGAACTTGCTTGAATGTAGGTTGTATTCCCTCAAAATCTCTTCTAGACTCTTCTCATCATTATGAGGATGCAGTGAAGCATTTCGATGGACATGGTATAGAAATCCCCGGGGAAATAAAAGTTAATCTTGAGAAAATGATTTCCCGCAAGGCAGCTGTTGTAGAACAGACCACAAAGGGAATTGACTTTTTGATGGATAAAAATAAAATCACTGTATTTCAAGGATTGGGCTCTTTTAAAGATGCAACAACTTTGACCATAAAAGGGGATCAAGAACTAGAAATTACTGCAAAAAATATCATTATAGCAACTGGATCGAAACCAGGGAGTTTGCCTTTTATAACACTTGATAAAGAAAGAGTTATTACCTCAACAGAAGCTTTAAAACTAAAAGAAATTCCAAAGCACTTGGTTGTAGTGGGTGGAGGTGTAATTGGATTAGAGTTGGGTCAAGTTTACCGTCGATTGGGTGCCGAGGTTTCTGTAATAGAATATGCAGACAGGATAACTCCTGTTATGGATGCCGCACTTTCAAAAGAATTGATGAAAGTGATGAAAAAACAAAAAGTTAAGTTTTACTTATCCCATCAAGTAAGCAATGTTACCCGAAATGGAGACCTTGTAACGGTTCTGGCAAAAGATGCCAAAGGCAACGAAGTTTCTTTTGAAGGAGACTATTGTCTGGTATCTGTTGGGAGACGTCCTTATACCGACAATTTAAATGCTGAAGCAGTGGGGGTAAAAATCACCGATCGTGGACAAGTTGAGGTGAACGATTATATGCAAACCTCTGCACCGAATGTCTATGCTATTGGAGATGTTGTTCGTGGTGCAATGTTGGCGCATAAGGCTGAAGAAGAAGGAGTGATGGTTGCTGAAATACTTGCAGGTCAAAAGCCTCATATTGATTATAATTTAATTCCTAACGTTATTTATACTTGGCCGGAAGTCGCTGCTGTTGGAAAAACAGAAGAACAATTAAAAAGTGCTGGTATAAATTATAAAAGCGGTCAATTCCCAATGCGTGCGTTGGGACGTTCCAGAGCCAGTGGAGACTTAGATGGTTTTGTTAAAATACTTGCCGATGCGACTACCGATGAGGTTTTAGGTGTTCATATGATTGGCGCACGAGCTGCCGATCTAATCGCCGAAGCTGTTACCGCAATGGAATTTAGAGCTTCAGCCGAAGACATTGCAAGAATGAGTCACTCGCATCCTACCTATGCCGAAGCAGTCAAAGAAGCCGCGCTTGCAGCTACTGGTGATCGCGCTCTGCACATGTAATGAGTTTCTGAAATTTTGAAAATATAAAGGCATTGGTTTATTCCAATGCCTTTTTCATTTTAGCTTTAATTTTATCCAAAGATAAATTACCCAAACTCCCAACGTGGGTGTGATCCAAATCGCGATTTGGAGCATAATTTCCATCAGCGATATCACTTCCCATTTTTCGGTAGGCATCTCTAAAAGGCATTCCTTCTTTTACCCATTCGTTGAGAGTATCAACACTAAACACATAATCGTATTTTGAATCTTTAAGGATGTCTTTTCTGATTTGAATTTCTTTTAAACTAAAAGTAAAAATATCCAAGCAGCTTTTTATTTCCTGAATCGCGTCGATGATTGGACCCTTAGCCAATTGCATTTCCCTGTGATACCCTCCTGGGAGATTTGAGCTCAATAGCGCCAATTGATTAGGAAGCCCTTGTAGTAAATTACATTTCCCTCTAATCAATTCAAAAACATCTGGATTTTTCTTATGCGGCATGATGCTCGATCCCGTTGTCAAATTGTCGGGAAAAGTGATGAAATTAAATTCTTGACTCATGTACAAACAGATGTCCATTGCAAGCTTTGAAAGTGTTGCTGAAACACTAGCGATACCTGTTGCTGTGATTTTTTCTGCCTTACCTCTGCTCATTTGAGCTGCCATAACGTTGTACTTCAAGCCAGAAAAAGCCATTAGCTGAGTGGTTTCTTCCCTGTCAATAGGAAACGAGGAGCCATAGCCTGCGGCACTTCCCATAGGATTTTGATCCACTATTTTTTGAGCAGCATTAAGAAGCGTTAAATCATCAATTAAACTTTCTGCATAAGCAGAAAACCATAAACCAAAGGAGCTGGGCATGGCCACCTGAAAGTGAGTGTAGCCTGGCATTAAATCATTTTGGTGATTTTCAGCGAGTTCCATTAAAAGGTTGAAAAACTCAAGTAATAAAGATTTTATTTCACTTATTTCCTTTTTTAGATAAAGATGAATTGCAACTAAAACCTGATCGTTTCTCGATCTGGCGGTATGAATTTTTTTACCTAGGTCTCCTAGTTTTTCGGTTAACACAAACTCAATCTTAGAATGCATGTCTTCGAAATCATCTTCTATTACAAAGTTACTTGCTTCAGCCAAAGTTTTTAAAGCTTCGAGTTCTGAAGTTAATGTTTGCGATTCTTTTTCAGTTAATAACCCTATTTTGGACAGCATTTTTGCATGCGCAATGGAAGCTGTACAATCATATGCCGCCAAAACAAGGTCATACTCCCGGTCTCTACCGACAGTAAAGTGATCTATTTTTTCGTGTGCCGATTGTTTTTTTTGCCAAAGTTTCATGCTTTCTTTATTATTTATTATAAAATTTCTCCTAATAACTTAATATAAATATCAATGGCCTCCTCAATCTCATTAACAAAAATATATTCATCTGCTGTATGTGATCTGGTGGACAATCCCGGTCCCATTTTTAGGGAAGAACATTCCAGTGCTGCTTGATCAGAAAGGGTAGGAGATCCATAGGTGGTTCTACCTAATTTAATTCCGGATTGAATCAATTCATGATGGACATCAATAGAAGAGGATCCCAATCTCAATGACCTGGGAGTTAATTTACAAGGGGCTTCTTTAATTAATATTTCAGCAGCTTCCTCGTTGGTGTATTTATCATTTACTCTGACGTCAACAACAATATTCACTTTCGCTGGAATGACATTGTGTTCTTTCCCTCCTTCAACTTGCGTTACGGTCACCTTAACGGGACCAAGCAAATCTGATTTTTTATCAAAAGAAAAATCTCCAAACCACTCCAAAATTTTAGGTAACTTCATAATGGCACTGTCATTGTTTTGATGTGCTGCATGACTTGCAGTTCCTTCGATAACTCCATCAAAAACGATCAAGCCTTTTTCAGCTATTGCCATTTGCATTTCCGTAGGTTCGCCCACGATGGCCAGATCTATCTTGGGGAGTTTAGACAATAATCCTCTCAAACTATTTTCCCCAGCAATTTCTTCCTCAGCACTTGCTGCGATGAGGAGATTGTATTTTAATTCTTTATGATTGTAGTAATGAGTAAATAAAGCGATCAAGGAAACCAATGCCCCTCCCGCATCGTTACTTCCCAATCCATAGAGTTTCCCATCAATAACTTCTGCTTTGTAGGGGTCTCTTGTATAAGCAGCATTGGGTTTTACGGTATCATGGTGGGAATTTAAAAGTAAGGTGGGCTTACTCGAATCATAATATTTATTTAAAGCCCAAACATTATTTCCATCTCTATTAAACTCCACTTCATTCAGCACAAACCATTGCTCGATTCTATCAGCAGTTTTATTCTCAGCGCCTGAAAACGACTGAATACCGATTAAATCCTTTAACAATGCAATTGCTTTTTCTGTCAATTCATTTTTCATATTATAATATCAAGGTAGTATGATTATCATTTCCATTAATCATTTTAGGGGAGCCAATTTTAACCATTTTTACCCCATTACTTAACGCATCAAAACAATTGTCAATTTTAGGAATCATTCCTGCATTAATGATTCCTTTTGACTTGAGGTCAGCATAGTTTGTCGGCTGAATGGACTCAATGACACTTTGCTCGTCTTCAATGGATCTGAGTACTCCGTTTTTTTCAAAACAATACCACAAAGATACTTCAAAATGTTTAGACAAAGCTTTTGCAATTGATGCTGCAATCGTGTCTGCATTAGTGTTTAGTAACTGCCCTTTTTCATCATGAGATAGGGCGCAACATACGGGGTTGAGCCCATTATTCAGAAGTAATTGAAATAGTTTTTCATTAACAGCAGTAATGTCTCCAACAAAACCATAATCTATTTTATCAACAGGTCTTTTTACGGCCGATATCGCGTTGCCGTCTGCCCCAGAAAGTCCAATCGAGTTACAGTTCAAAGCTTGTAGTTTGGCTACAATATTCTTGTTGATTTTACCACCATATAGCATGGTGATGATTTCTAAGTTGGCAGCATCTGTGATTCTTCTGCCTTCTATCATTTGAACAGGGACATCAAGTTGATGTGCCATTTCGGTGGCTTTTTTTCCACCTCCATGAACCAAGATTTTTAATCCATCAAGTGCTGTGAAATCCTTTAAAAAAGAGGCTAAGATTTCAGTGTCCTCAATTACATTTCCACCAATTTTGACAACAGAAAGCTTATCCATTTTCCAAAAGTTGTTTTAAGACGGCTTGTGCCGCATAAGTTCTGTTTTCTGACTGTTTTATAACCAAAGAATTTGGGCTGTCCAATACACCATCAGCCGCTACAATGTTCCTTCTTATCGGAAGGCAATGCATAAACTTTCCATTGTTTGTCAATTCCATTTTTTCTTGGGTAAGCATCCATTCATCATCGGTTCTGAGTATTTGTCCATATTGTTCATAAGAACACCAATTTTTTGCATATACAAAGTCAGCCCCTTTTAATGCTTCTTCCTGGTTGGTGACACATTTAATTCCTTTAGTAATTTCAGGATTCAATGCGTAGCCCTCTGGATGCGCAATTATAAAATCTGCTTCCATGTAGTTCATCATTTTTGTAAATGAATTTCCAACGGCATGGGGAAGTGCTTTTGGATGCGGCGCCCATGTCAAAACGACTTTGGGTCTATGAATGGTTTGGTGTTCAGTAATTGTAATGGCATCTGCCAATCCTTGCAAAGGATGCGCAGTAGCACTTTCCATGTTGATAATGGGTACACTCGCATATTTGGCAAAGTTTTTTAATACAATTTCAGCCTCATCTTTTTCCTTATCCGTAAGTGAAGCAAATGCTCGAATGGCAACCATATCGCAATACTGAGAAACTACTGCAGCAGCTTCTTTTACGTGTTCCGACCTGAGTCCACTCATTCTGGTTCCATCCTCAAATTCTAGCGCCCAAGCTTCATTACTGAAATTCATAACCATGGTATGAACCCCCAAGTTTTGAGCAGCTTTTTGAGTGCTCAACCGAGTTCTTAAACTGGGATTAAAGAACAACATCCCCAAAGTCTTACCCTTTCCAATGGAATCAAATTTAGTAGCATCTTTTTTTAATTCAATTGCGCTGGAAAGTGTTTCTTTAAAATCTGGTAAATCTGCTAAGGTGATAAAATGCTTCATAATAATTCTTCTAATGCTTCAAAAAGCTGATCAAAATGTGCCTTTTGAACGGTCAAAGGAGGTAAGATTCTCAATACGTTCTTATTGCTACTTCCTCCAGTAAAAATATGTTTTTCATAAATAAGCCTTTTTCTAAGTGGTCCCACTTCAAAGTCAAATTCTAAGCCCAGCATGAGTCCTCTTCCCTTAATTTTAACCCCATTTAACTTTTTGGCAAGTGATATAAAATAGGCTTCCATGGTTTTGGCATGGTTTTGTAAGTTTTCATTTTTAAGAATATCCAAAACAGCAATCGAGGCAACACATGCCAAGTGATTTCCTCCAAATGTTGTACCGAGCATCCCGTATTTGGCCTCTATGTCAGGATGTACCAAAATACCTCCAATTGGAAAACCATTTCCCATTCCTTTGGCCATGGTGATGATGTGCGGCTTAATGTTGTTTTTTTGAAAAGCAAAGAAAGTCCCAGATCTAGAAAATCCAGATTGAACTTCGTCAGCGATTAAGCAAGTATTGTATTGATTGCACAAAGTTTCCATTTGAAAAACAAAATCATCTTCAGGCATGTCTAGTCCTCCGACCCCTTGAATGGGTTCGAAAATAACAGCACATACATCTCCTTTTTTTAGCTCTTCCTCTAGCGCTTGCGCATCATTGAAAGCTAAAAATGTAACTTCTTGTTGCTGGTTTAACGGTGCATTAATATTTCTGTTGTCAGTCGCTGCAACCGCAGCACTGGTTCTTCCATGAAAAGCATTTTTAAATGCAATCACTCTTTTTTTTCCTGTCTGAAAGGAAGCCAGTTTCAGGGCATTTTCATTGGCTTCGGCACCCGAACTACACAAGAACATTTGATAGTCATGCAAACAAGAATGATTCCCAATTTTATCTGCCAATTCTTGCTGCAAAGGGTTGATAATTGCATTGGAATAAAAGGCGATTTTATGTAGTTGTTTTTCAAGTTGCTCCACATAATGTGGATGACCATGGCCCACCGAAATGACTGCATGACCTCCATAGAGATCAAGGTATTCGGTTCCTTTCTCATCATAGACATGGACATCTTTTGCCCTTACTGGACAGACATCGTACAAAGGATATACATCAAATAATTTCATTGAATTTTTATTTCATTTATTTTTTCAAAGGAGGCCATCAAACCTTTAATCAACGAAGAACTCAACCCTTGGTGTTCCATTTCGTTTAACCCAGTGATGGTACAGCCTTTTGGGGTAGTAACCTTATCAATTTCCTTTTCAGGGTGCGAATTGGTTTTGATAAGAAGACTTGCTGCCCCTAGGGCAGTATACATGGACATCTGCATCGATTCATCGGCGTCAAATCCCATTTGAACACCCCCTTGCGTGGTCGCCCTGATTAATCTCATCCAGAAAGCAATTCCACTGGCACAAATAACCGTTGCTGCTTGCATTCTGTCTTCATCAATTTTTATTGTCGTACCCAGTCCATTAAAAATGGCTTCTGCGATGGCAATTCTTTTTTCTCCCACCACATTTGAACACAAGCAAGTCATTGATTTCCCAACCGAAATAGCAGTATTCGGCATGCTTCGGATAATTGGGTATTTAGCGTCTAATTTATCTTCCATTCTTCCGATACTGTAACCAGTTATTGCAGAGATAAGCACGTGCTTATCATTTAATACCTCTTTAATGTCCTCCAAGATGGAATCAAATTGTGAGGGTTGTACCGTAAAAATGATAATGTCAGAATTTTTCACAGCTTCTTTGTTGTCAGATGTGATTTTGACATTGTTGTATTCTTTCCAGTTTTCAATTGAACTTAGGTCTCTTTTTGTGAGGTAAAGTGAGGTGTAAGTATTGTTATAAACCAATCCTTTGGCAATACTTAAACCTAAATTCCCTGACCCTATGATGGCTATTTTCATAATTATTATTTTATAAATATTTTAAAATATACTTGCTTTTAATCTTAAACCCAAATCTTCTTCCCAACCCATGATGAGGTTCAGATTCTGAATGGCTTGACCAGATGCTCCTTTAACAAGGTTGTCTATCACTGAGGTGATTAATAATTGATCTTCAAACTGATGCAAATGAATTACACAATTATTGGTGTTAATGACTTGTTTTAATGCAATTTCATTTTCTGACACGTGCGTAAAAGGATGTGATTTGTAAAAATCCTTATAAATGTTTTTTGCGTCTTCTAAATTTCCATCAAATAAAGTATAGCAACTGGCAAAAATTCCTCTGGTAAAATCACCTCTTTGTGGGAGGAAATACAGCTTAGGGTTGCCTAAGGTTTCTCCTATTTCTCCCAAGTGCTGATGAGTAAAAGGTTTATACCAAGACAAGTTGTTGTTTCTCCAACTAAAATGGGAGCTTGCACTTAAACCAACGCCTGCTCCTGTACTTCCAGTGGTGGCATTTATATGAACTGGGTTGGTGATCATACCCTTTCTTGCCAAAGGCAATAATGCCAGCTGAATTGCTGTAGCAAAACAACCCGGATTCGCAATGGCAGTTGACTTTTCTATGGTCTCTCTTTGTAATTCAGGAAGCCCGTATACAAAATCATAACCTTGAAAAGAAGCATCATTTTTTAATCTAAAATCATTGCTTAAATCAATGATGATTGTCGCTTTCGAAAATTTATTTTCTTTTAAAAATCCTGCTGATTTTCCATGACCAACACACAAGAAAACCACATCAACTGCTGGGTTAATCTTATCCGTAAAATTAGGAGTTTCTGTCCCTAATAAATCAACATGTGTGTCATGTAGTGGTGTACCGGGTCTGGTGGTGCTGTAGATAAAATCTAGCTCCAAAGCAGGGTGGTGTAGCACCAATCTGATTAGTTCTCCACCTGTATACCCTGAACCTCCTATTATTCCAACTTTTTTCATTATTTATTATTTACGTGTTGGTAAATTTTATTTTGATTCGAAATGATTTTGATAAAGCCTTTTGCTTCGTCTGCGGTCCAACCTTTGTTCATTTCTCCATAACTGCCAAAAGAGGCATTCATCAAATCGTGTGGAGAATCGATTCCCTCCAATTCAAATCGATAGGGGTGAAGGGTTACCATTACCTTTCCAGTTACATTTTCCTGACTGCTCGTTAAAAAAGCTTCTAAATCTCTCATTACTGGATCAAGATATTGCCCCTCGTGAAGTAACATTCCATAGAAACTACCAGACTGTTCTTTTTGAAACAACTGCCATTTGCTGAGCGTATGTTTTTCTAAAAGGTGGTGTGCTTTTATAATGATTAAAGGTGCAGCGGCTTCAAAACCTACTCTTCCTTTAATTCCAATAATTGTATCTCCTACATGAATTTCTCTTCCAATTCCAAACTGTTTGGCTAGTTCTTGTAGTGCCATGATATTGTTAACGGCAGTATCTTTTTTTCCATTTAAACCAACCAGCTCCCCTTTTTCAAAATTAAGGGTCACTTTTTCAGGAGTATTATTTTTAACCTGACTAGGATAGGCCGATTCAGGTAAGCTTTTATCTGATGTTAAGGTCTCTTTTCCACCCACACTTGTTCCCCAAAGACCTTGGTTGATTGAATACTGAGCTTTTTCCCAAGCCATTTCGACTCCTTGTTCTTTTAGGTATTCGATTTCAGCTTCTCTAGAGAGTTGTTGATCTCTAATGGGCGTAATGATTTCTATCTCTGGGGCTAATACCTGAAAAATCAAATCAAACCGGACCTGGTCATTCCCAGCTCCCGTGCTTCCATGAGCAATGGCGTCTGCTTTTATTTCTTTTGCATAAGCGATTATTTCGAGTGCCTGAACGATCCTCTCTGCGCTTACGGAAAGCGGATAGGTACCATTTTTAAGAACGTTTCCAAAAACCAAATATTTAACGACTTTGGAATAAAAAGATTTCAACGCGTCGATTGATTTATATGAAAAAGCACCCATTTTTAGCGCTTTGGCTTCCATGTTTTTAACTTCTTCAGAAGAAAACCCTCCTGTATTTACACTCACCGCATGAATGTCAAATCCTTCTTGTGATAGTTTTTTAAGGCAATAGGAAGTGTCTAAACCTCCACTGTATGCGAGTACTAATGTTTTATTCGCCATTTGAATTATTTTTCAATTTATTTTTATCTTTTTGAGGATCATAAAGCATGCCTGTGCAAAGACACATACTTCTTTCTGTACGCGTCAATACGTCATAGTTCTTGCAGGTCTGACAACCTTTCCAGAAATCCGGATCATCCGTTAATTCAGAAAAGGAAACGGGTTTATAACCCAGTTCATAGTTGATATTCATCACCGCCATTCCAGTAGTGATTCCAAATATTTTTGCGTTGGCATATTTTTCTTCTGAAAGCTTAAAGACCCTTTGCTTAATTTTCTTTGCAAGTCCTTTTCCTCGGTGGTCTGGGTTCACGATCAAGCCCGAATGCGCGACATATTTTCCATGCCCCCAGACTTCGATGTAACAAAATCCAGCAAATTGATCATTGTCTAATGCAATAACCGCATTTCCAGATTCCATTTTTTTACTGATGTACTCAGCGCTTCTCCTAGCAATACCAGTTCCTCTGACTTTTGCCGATTCACCTATACAAACGCTAATCGCCTTTGAGTGTTTAATATGTCTTGAGTTGGCAATAATAATTTCCATTATTGACAAATGTGTTTAGGTTTAAAAAAAATAGAAAGGTTCTTGGAAAAAGAGACTGGGCGCACCTGAGTCTCATACTTTATATCATACCCACTAGGGGCGACGGTTGCGACGCGGAAAGCGCAACGGAGCGATTGGTGAAACAATATTTAAAATTCTATTATTGATCATAACAGTGCAAATTTCAACATTTATTTTTGTTTTTCAAAAAAAATCGACACAAAAGAAATAGTAGGTCGGTTTTGGATTTATTTTTATTGGGATGAATTATAGTTATTTCTTCTCTAAATTTGCAAAATGTTACACGAATTTCAAGCCCATATTAAAAGCTTAGGAATCACCCAAAGTGATTCCATTCTACTCACGGTTAGTGGAGGGCTTGACAGCGTGGTAATGTCAGATTTGTTTTTTAAAAGTGAATTAAATTTTGGAATTGCACATTGTAATTTTAATCTTAGAGGAGGTGAAAGTGATAAAGACGCAACTTTTGTCCGAAAATTATCCGAACAATTTAACTGTAAGTTTTTTGAAACCACTTTTAACACCAAGGTTCACATGGAAAAACATAAGCTTTCTAAACAGTTGGCTGCTAGAGAATTACGCTATAAATGGTTTGAAGAAATAAGGGTTGCAAATGATTATTCTAAGATTGCAACAGGCCACCACCTCAATGACAGCATAGAAACATTTCTGATCAACCTGTCACGGGGATCAGGTCTCAAAGGACTTTTGGGGATTCCTGAGCAAACGAATACGCTTTTAAGACCCCTCTTGCCTTTTTCAAGGGAGATGATTTTAAACCATGCTCAAAAACATCAATTGGAATGGAGGGAAGACAGCTCGAATGCAACTTTAGATTATTTAAGGAATCAATTGAGACATGAGGTAATTCCAGAATTAATAAAAGTTCAGCCACAATTTTTAGAGGGTTTCAAAACTTCATTGTCAAACCTTAATTCAACTAGCCTTGCCTTTGACCAACTTGTAAATGATTTTAAAGAAAAATATTTTTTTTTCGATAAAGAATTAATTTATATTTCAAATGAATCATTAATTTCAATTCAGTCTAACGATGCCTTATGGTATGAACTTTTTCGAGTATATGGTTTCCCAGACCTTTCAAGTCTGAAAGCTTTAGTTTCTGCTCAATCGGGTAAGTTTTTAGAATCTGATACCCATCGGATTTTAAAAGATCGAGATCAGTTAATTATTTCTGTTAAAAAAGAATTAGATAAACCGAAATCTTATTTTATTTTAGAGGATACTCAAGAAATTATGGTTCCATTAAACCTGAAGTTTGAACAAACTAATTCTGTTAATTCTCCAAACAACAAAACTGCTATTTTGAAATTCGATAAAATTAAATTTCCTTTAAAAATAAGAAAGTGGGAAGAGGGCGACCATTTTTTTCCCTCTGGGATGAGGGGCAAGAAATTGATCAGCAAATTTTTTAAAGACCAAAAATTTTCTAAAATTCAAAAGGAAAATCAGTGGCTTTTATGTTCCGAAAATCAAATTGTATGGATCATTGGTCATCGATGTGACGAACGTTTTATTTCACCTTCAGCCTATAAAAACAACCTCAAAATCACCCTAATAGATTAACTTATTTCGAATGAGAAATTTACTACTACTTTTTGCGATTCTATTCACGACAATACTTAAGGCTCAAGAGCCTGTGACTTGGGTGACCGGGTTTGAGAAAGTTTCAAACACCGAATATATTTTGAGTTTTGAGGCGTCAATTATCGAAAACTGGCACCTCTATGCGCTCGATTTACCAGAAGATGGTCCATTGCCAACAGAATTTGTTTTTAAAAATGAAGGAGCAGCTTATGAATTGGTTGGTGCAATCAAAACAAGTGAAAGCATTACTGAATTTGATCCTATTTTTGAAATGGAGCTTTCTTATTTTGATAAAAAAGCATCCTTCCGTCAACGAATCCGATTGCTTAAACCCGAAACCAGTCAAATTACGGGAGAAATCAATTACCAAGCCTGCGATGATAAAGTCTGTATTTTTAGGGAAGAATCTTTTGATATTAATCTGTCCTCCGATTTAGTAAAACCCGTTGCAGAAAAAACCATTAATGCGGCAAGTAAATTAAAATCAGAAAAATTAAAGATAAACTTTAAAGACAAATCGCTACTCGATCAAAACATGAATAAGGGTGAGGGGAGTGGTTACTTTAATTTGTTCTTATTGGGTTTTCTTGGTGGAATTATTGCTTTGCTCACACCCTGTGTTTTCCCCATGATTCCGTTGACGGTTTCTTTTTTCTTAAAACACAGTGGGTCCAAAAAACAAGGAATCATCAGAGCGATTCTTTATGGATTCTTTATCTTGATTATCTATTTGATTTTAAGTTTGCCCTTCCATTTTCTGGACGCGGTAGATCCACAAATATTGAATAACATAGCGACGAATATCGTCTTAAACGTCATCTTCTTTTTGGTGTTTATCTTTTTCGCTTTTTCCTTTTTTGGATATTACGAATTAACCTTACCCAGTGGATGGGGCAATCGGTCTGACACAGCAGCATCAGGCGGAGGGGTCTTGGGAATCTTTTTTATGGCACTCACTTTGGCAATCGTTTCATTTTCTTGTACCGGGCCAATTTTAGGGTCATTACTTGCAAGCTCTTTGTCCTCTGATGCAGGGGCGATGCAACTGACAATTGGAATGGGTGGTTTTGGATCAGCATTGGCTTTGCCATTTGCCCTATTTGCTGTCTTCCCCAATGCACTCCAATCGATTCCTAAATCGGGGGGGTGGATGACCAAAATCAAAGTGATTTTAGGCTTTCTTGAATTGGCTCTGGCTTTAAAATTCCTTTCGAATGCTGACTTGGTTGGACATTGGGGACTTTTGAAAAGAGAAATATTTATAGGTATTTGGTTAATCATTTCCCTATTGCTGTTTCTTTATTTGATGGGCTGGTTTAGGTTTCCACATGACATTAAAGGAGAAAAAATTAAACCCATTCAAAGAATACTGGCTGTTTTGATTTTAGTTTTTGCGGTTTATCTCGGTACAGGATTAGGGAAAGATCAAAAGGGACAATTGTCTTTACTTAGTGGTTTTCCTCCCCCAGTTTTTTACAGTATCTATGAATTAGATAGCGATTGTCCTTTGGCTTTAAATTGCTTTAAGGATTTTGAAGCAGGTCAGCTATATGCCTTAAAAACTAACAAACCCATTTTGCTTGATTTTACAGGTTGGGCATGTGTGAATTGCCGAAAAATGGAAGAAAATGTTTGGTCGCAAGGGGAGGTTTATCGGATGCTCAAAGATGAATTTATCATTATTTCTCTATACATCGATGACCGGACGGCGTTGCCTGAAACCGATCAATTTGATTTTCAATATCCCAATGGAAGGATCAAGACCATCAATACCATAGGGGAGAAGTGGGCGACATTTCAAAGCTTAAATTTTGAGACTGCCTCTCAACCTTTTTATGTCCTAATGAGTCCTGACAATGTTTTGCTCAATCAGCCCATTCAATATACGGACAAGTTGACCTATGAAAACTGGTTAAGGCAAGGATTACAGAAGTTTAAAACCCTAAAGTAGCGGTTTAACTGTACTTATAAATCAGGCTTTGAGCTGGTATTTAATATTTCATTATATTTAAACACCAATTCTTATCAATACTTTATGTTAATTTCTGTCTATGGAAGCGCGGTCTTTGGCGTGGATGCACAACTCATTACCATTGAAGTCAATATTGACGTTGGAATCGGTTACCATCTGGTCGGTTTACCCGACAATGCGGTGAGAGAAAGTAATTTTAGAATCGCTGCTGCCCTAAAGAATATTGGCTACAAGCTCCCAGGAAAAAAAATCACAATCAACATGGCTCCCGCTGATCTAAGGAAAGAGGGTGCTGCCTATGACTTACCGCTTACACTTGGGATATTGGCAGCTTCAGGTCAAATTCATGCCCCTGACATTGGTGATTATTTAATGATGGGGGAACTGGCATTGGACGGTAAGATCCGACCCATTAAAGGTGCTTTACCGATCGCAATTCAGGCCCTCAAAGATGGGTTTAAGGGAATTCTATTGCCCAAGGAAAATGCAAAAGAAGCTGCAATCGTCTCTGGGATAGAAGTTTTTGGTCTTGAAAAACTAGAGGAGGTAATTGACTTTTTTAATAATAAATCAAAATTTAGACCCACAGCGATTGATACCCGTAAAGAATTTTTAAAACAATTAAAATACCCGGAGCATGATTTTTCGGACGTAAAAGGACAAGAAACCATCAAGCGATGCATGGAGATCGCTGCGGCAGGAGGACATAATGTGATTCTAATCGGCCCCCCCGGGGCAGGAAAGACCATGCTGGCAAAAAGACTGCCAAGTATTTTGCCTCCGATGACATTGCAAGAAGCCCTAGAAACTACAAAAATTCATTCGGTAGTGGGGAAAGTTAAAAACCAAGGACTGATCAGTGTTCGTCCTTTTCGATGTCCTCATCACACCATTTCAGACGTAGCATTAGTAGGCGGTGGCGCTTACCCGCAACCCGGGGAGATTTCTATGTCCCACAATGGTGTGTTGTTTTTGGATGAATTACCAGAATTCAAACGTACGGTATTAGAGGTCATGCGACAGCCACTGGAAGACCGAGAAGTTACGATATCAAGAGCCAAGTTTACTGTCACTTATCCCTGCTCCTTTATGTTGGTGGCAAGTATGAACCCGAGTCCTTCGGGATATTTCAATGACAGAAAGACTAGCCAATATACCTCCGCTTTTGAAATGCAACGTTATTTGGGTAAAATATCTGGCCCACTTTTGGACCGCATCGACATTCATATAGAGGTTGCTCCTGTTCCTTTTGAAAAACTCTCAGACACCCTACCTGCTGAGTCTTCAGCTGAGATTCGTAAAAGGGTGATTCTCGCCAGAAACATTCAATCAGAGCGTTTTGAAAAATCGAAAACAACACATTACAACGCTCAGATGACCACCCGCCAAATTAGGAAATATTGCTCGCTAGACGTTGCTGCGAATCAGCTCCTTAAAAATGCTATGGAAAGACTTTCACTTTCTGCTCGTGCTTACGATCGCATATTAAAAGTGGCGCGAACCATCGCCGATTTAGAACGTTTAGAAAAAGTTAATTCTGATCATATTGCTGAAGCAATTCAATACAGAAGTTTGGATAGAGAGGGGTGGCTGGGTTAGTTTTTTTTGGAAAACCAGTAATTTTAAACCACATCATCCAATCACGTTTACTATAGTAAATATTTATGTCTTGATTTTTGAATTTTTTCCTTAATATTTTTAAAATTCTATTATTATTTAAACAAATAATTTGTTGTTTTTAATAAACAAATTTAATTTTCAAAGATAATAGAATTCGAATCTCACTGGCTTATGAAGAAAAACTACTTACTAATAATTCTTTTTACTCCTTTATATACTATCGCCCAATTCAGTCTACACAGTAATTTTTATATTGCTCCAGACACGGAACTTCATATCAAGGCACCCATCACTACTTTCGAAACGGGTTCTTTTATTACCGAACACGGACCTTCTGGTGGTGTGGTTTCTTTTGCTTCGAATAGTCAATGGGAAAATGCGGATCACAGCGCCCATGTAGATGGAAATGTCAAAGTCTATAATCCACAGTTTTTTCAATTTCCTTCTGGACACGATAATATCTTGCAACCGCTTGTAATAAGTCAAGCCTCTGGGGTGGATTATCTTGAAATAGACTACCGCCATACTGCACACAAGGATCTTGCCCCAAATGCTCAGGTTCTTAAAATTCATCCACAACACTATTGGAGCATTAATAATGCGACTGGAAATGCCAAAGTTTCACTCTCGTGGAATGCTTTAAGTAAACTCGATGTTCTTTTAGAGGCACGCGGCCTCGAAGCCCTTTCTATAGCAGGCTATAAAAATGGAGATTGGGAACTGCTTCCATCTACTTTAGACGACACCAATAACAATTCCCTATTGGAGGGTAACATTAATACTGACGATATAATTAACCTTACTGATTATTCCGCATTGGCTTTAGCACTTGTTGATATTGATGGTGGTGGAGAAACAGGTACAGAAGTTCTCTATGTTGCCGAAGGAATTTCTTCTAATGGCGATGGTGTAAATGATACGTGGAGGATTCAGA
>JAFMCL010000051.1 GCA_017857815.1 Flavobacteriaceae bacterium
TATATAGGTAAAGATGTAGACTACGACATCATATTTAAAAGCTAAAAGTTTCTATCTAGCACTCATATAAATAAAGGGGCGTGGGTTTTAGAAAACCGTTTTCTCTTTTAATTCTAAATCCATTCTCTCTATTGTTTTTCTAATTTGCAATTCCCCAAGGGCTAAACAACGTCCAAAGCATTAATACAAGTCCGATTAGCACAACTGTTAAAGTCATGTCTGTTGACCATATGAATTTTGGTCTAAGGTTCCTTGATTTAAAAGTAACCAATTCTAGTTTTTCTAATGGCTGAGGAGTTGTCAACTTACTAACAAGCATTAAAATTGAACCACAGAAGAGGAATAAAAATAAAGCAAAGTGCAAAAAGTTTATGCCTATAAAAAGTCCCAAAAGGGAATCTTGTGCAACAACTATAGTTCCTTCATTAGAAAGAAACTCTGTTACCAATCTGAAAACCCCAACAATAAAACCTAACCACAACGATATAATTGCACCTTTTGCATTTATCCATTTATAAAATAATCCAAAAAGAAAAACAGCAGCAATTGGAGGAGAAATATAAGCCTGAACACTTTGTAGATAGTGAAAAATCCCACCGCCCATTAATGATTTCATAAAGGGTATCCAGCCCAAACTAACTATTACTAAAACAATGGTAGCAAATTGACCAAAACGAACTAGATCTTTTTGAGATGCTTTTGGTTTATATTTCAAATAGAAATCGATGGTTAAGAGTGTTGAGCTAGAATTAAATGCTGAAGATAGCGAGCTCATTAAAGCAGCTAACAATCCTGCTATCGCAAGACCTTTTAAACCCGTAGGAAGAAATTGATTGATCATAGCTGGAAGTGCCTGATCTGCATCATCAAGTGAAAAATCAATGGCTCCTTCTTGTAAAAGAGCATATGCAATTACACCCGGAATAAAAAAGATAAATACCGGTAGTAATTTTAAATATCCTGCAAACAAGGCTCCTTTTCTAGCATTATTTTCATCTTTAGAAGAAAGCACTCGCTGAACAATGTATTGATCCGTACACCAATACCAAACCCCTAAAATAGGTGCTCCAAATAGCATTCCTGTCCATGGATATTCCGTGTCAGCCATCGGTCGCCACAGATTAAAAAACTGTTCTCGTGGTGGGTTCCCGTTTATTGACGAAGCTTCAGTAAGTATGGTTAATAAATTATCCCATCCTCCAAGATAATAAAGTCCAAATCCTGTAACACTCAGGGTTCCAATGAGTAAAATAAACGCTTGAACCATATCAGTGTAAATCACCGCTTTTAATCCTCCTAAAACAGTATAAAATCCAGTTGCGACAACAGTAATAATTGCACCGGTCCAAAAAGAAACTCCAATGGTTTCGAACACCAATGCACCTGCAAAAATGATTAAAGAAATCTTGGTGATTACGTAAGCCAAAATAGAAATTACTGAAAGGTAATTGCGACACGCTACAGAATACCTTTTCTCTAAAAATTCAGGCATGGTAAATACGCCTGTTCGTAAATAAAAAGGAACGAAAACCCAACCCAATATTATCAATACTAAGGATGCTATTATTTCAAAATTTGCCATGGGCATATTACCTCGAGCTCCTGCACCCGAAACTCCCAGAATAATTTCTGATCCAATGTTTGAGGCAAAAAGAGATGCTCCGATCACTATCCAACCGGAGTTTTTACCAGCTAAAAAATAATCAACAGCCCCCTTAGATTTACTTTTATTTTTTGAAGCCCATTGGGCTATCCACAAAATAATTCCAAAATAGATTAGTATGATGAAAATGTCTAATAAATTCATTGATGTTAGCATGTTATAAGCCTTTATTTCGTTCTATTTTTTCTTTTACCAGTTCTCTAGTCCCAAAAGTTTTTTGCCTAATTTGGACAATTCAGCCGTTTTGTATTTTTCCTGCTCCCAATTTCTTGGATCACCAGGAAAGGCATAACCTACTGGTGCGACTCTATTCTTCCAAGAATTTATCCTCCAATCTTTGAGTTCTTGATTCTCTTCTTCAGCGGGCATCATCGAAATATACTGTGCAATTCTAACTTTTTTCCCTGATCGGTTGGGCCGGATTCCATGGGGTTCTGTACTATTAAAAATAAGCAAATCTCCAGCTTCCATTAACACTTTTACAAGCTTGTCTTGCAAGGAATCTAGATTGGGCTGAAAACGATGTCTGTCTTCGGGCTGGGTTAATTTCCAAGTATCATAATTTCGGTACAACCATGGAATACATTGAAACCCTCCCATACTTTCGTCCATTTGATCGGCAAGTGCTAGGACACCCTGTACGTTTTGGGGTCTAGTTTCTGGATCGTAATCCCAATGAATGAAGCCCTCTTTTTCTTCTCCAGGTCGCTGTGGAAAATTCAAGTTGACGCGATCAATCGTTACCCATAATTTTTCGGTGCCCCATACATCTACAAAGGCATCGTATACCTTTTGCATCTGACGGTTGTTCCAAAGAGTTTGATGGTTGTATGCTTCGACCATGCCAGTTCCTGCCAATTCCTTCATTTGCATTTCGGCCCTCGGTTTTGCATACCAGGTCGAAGGGTCGTTTGGATCTTTCTCATCAAATTCCCATATAAAATCTGCAGTAGCTTTTGCTTGATCTTTAGGAATTGCGTTTTTTATTACGATATATCCATTGTGCATCCAAAACCGCCAATCTTCTTCCGATAAAACCCGCAAGGGCTTTCCGTTCGAACGGTCGTTTAGCTTTTGATTGCTGCTGGTGGAAACGGATGGGTTTCCTGGAATTTCTTCATGGGCTTTATTAGCCATTGTTGTTTTTACTTCTTTCTTCATACTTCTTCCTTTAAGTTAATTTGGAAACATATAGTTCAAATCTATAAGTATAAAAACAAGGCTACAACCTTGATATTGATTGTAATTTGAACTATATTGATAAAATTGCATGAATTAAGTGCTATAAATGATAATTTAATGAAAATTCAACTTGAAAATATTCAACCCGACGACAAGAGTTCGTTTCGATTATTACATGATCCTAAATTGAATGACTTGTTTTTTTGGCATTTTCATCCAGAATATGAACTCGTATATATTGAAGGAGCAGATGGTATTCGACACGTTGGAAAACATCGCTCCAATTACCAACAAAGCGACCTGGTGTTGATTGGATCAAATATTCCACATTTGAATTTTGATTACGGAATCAAGACTGCATACAGAAAAGAGGTTTTGCATATAAGCCCACCATTTAAAGAACAGGTCTTTAAGCAGGTTCAAGAGCTTTCGGGGATTTATACCTTATTTGAAGAATCACAACACGGGATTGCCTTTCATGGAAAAACAAAGAAGATTGTCGGAGAGCAAATAAAAAAGCTCCATTTGTTGAATACTTTTGATCAATTCATTGCGGTTATTCAAATCTTAAAAACGCTTGCTTCCTGTAAAGAGATTGAACTTTTACACAAACAACCAGTATATAACACCTCAGATAAAAAGCAGCAGCAACGCTTACAAAAGGTATATTCTTTTATTGATGAACACTACATCCGAAAAATTAAGGTTGAAGAAGTGGCGCAATTGGTTAATCTCAGCAAAGAAGCTTTTTGTAGATACTTTAAAAAACACAGTGGAAACACCTTTACGTCCTTTTTAAACCAATATCGAATATCACAGGCCAAACTCCTACTCCTTGCAGGAAAGAATGTAAGCGAGGCTTGCTATGGGTGTGGCTTTGAAAGTTTATCGTATTTCAATCGGACGTTTAAGAAAATAAGTGGAGAAAATCCATCTGCCTTTAAAAAATAACCCTACTTCCGTCGGTTAATTAATAAAAGTGAATGTTACTGGTTTTTTTTAGAATTAATCTTCTTTACATAGAAAACCTGCCCACTCTTTCCATTAGAACTCCATATAAGATTCACACAATGACAGTGAGGAACTTGATCACTAAACTCCTCAAGGCATCTAATAAGGTGGAACAGACATTCTATGTATCAGAGAGAGACAAAGGAGATTACAATAACCTGCATGTTCATATGCTTATTGGCACTAATACAGACATGACCTATAAAGAAATTAAGTATGGCCTTGGTCATATCTCTGTGGGTGACTATCAGCCAATATAAGATAGTGAAACTATATGTAAGTATGTTGCAAAATATAGAAGGAAATATGTAGAATACAACATTATATTTAAAACCTGTAAAGCTATTTTTTGAAGTCACATATCAAACTGCAATTAAATATAGTTATATTTATATTCATTAATAATAAATATATGAAAGCAAAAATAATCCCATATCATAATACAAAGCCTGAAAATATACTCAAATTCATCTTTTTGTTTATTTGTCTATTCCAATTTAATACTATTGTTTATGGCCAAGAACTAAAATCATTTGAGTCTGCCGACGGCACTGAAATATTCTATGAGGATATTGGAGAAGGTGAAACTATT
>JAFMCL010000011.1 GCA_017857815.1 Flavobacteriaceae bacterium
GAAGGCGCACGCTTGGAAAGCGTGTATACGCCAAAAGCGTATCGAGGGTTCGAATCCCTTCCTCTCTGCAAAAAAAATACAATCGTATGTATTTTTTTTTATCTTTAGACTTTTAAACACTAGAACAAAACTTTGATTAAAATGAGAAAATTATTTTTTGCCCTAAGCTTTTTTGGGATTTTAATGACCCAAACTATGGCTCATGCGAGCACCGTTAATGTTAACATTCCTCAGGATGAAACAGAGCAACAAGAAGAAGCACCTGCTGCTGTAGTTGAAGAAGCACCTGCTGCTGTAGTTGAAGAAGCTCCGGCTGAAGCACCCGCAGAAGTGTCTTTTACACAAGAACTTAAAAAAAGATTTATTGAAGGGGGTCCCGGTTTTATGGGGATTGTACTGATTTGTTTGATTCTTGGATTGGCAATTGCCATCGAACGTATCATCTATCTTAATCTCGCAACAACCAATACGCAAAAACTTACGAGTGGTGTAGAAGAAGCTTTGGCTTCTGGAGGCGTTGAGGCTGCCAAAGAACTTTGTAGAGATACAAAAGGTCCGGTTGCTTCTATTTTCTATCAAGGTTTAGACCGTGCCAACGAAGGCGTTGAAAGCGCTGAAAAAGCAGTTGTGGCTTATGGGGGTGTCCAGATGGGACAGTTAGAGAAAAATGTGTCTTGGATATCATTATTCATCGCATTGGCGCCAATGCTTGGATTTATGGGAACGGTAATCGGGATGATTCAGGCCTTTGATAAAATTGAAGCTGCCGGTGATATGCAACCTTCACTTGTTGCAGGGGGTATTAAAGTTGCACTTTTGACTACAGTATTTGGATTGATCGTTGCGATTATCCTTCAAATTTTTTACAATTATATCATCGCAAAAATTGATAGTATTGTGAATGATATGGAAGACGCTTCAATCACTTTGATTGATATTCTTGTAGCTCAAAAGAAATAACATCTTACAACCTAATTAGAAGCATATGAAACTTCAAAATATAGTCAAAATCATCAGTGCCTTGTTAAGTGTTCTCGGAGGGATTTTCCTTCTTAGAATCCTTGGGGCAGGAGATGATGACATTAAACTAGCAGCTTCGATGGGCGATTACGGTGTCGTATCCCCATTGGTAGAACTTGCTAAAGTGATACTGTATCTCACCATAGGAATTACTTTAGTGTTTACAATTAAAGGCTTGTTTTCTGATAAAGAAAAATTGAAAAAAGCAGCTCTATCTATTGGATTTTTTGCCGTTGTACTTGTAATTTCTTACGTCCTTTCTGACGGTGTGGAAACACCAATGAAAGATGGGGAGTTTTTATCAGCAAACGGATCCAAATGGGTAGGTACTGGAATTCGAATGTTTTACTTCTTGGCTATTATTGCCATTGGTTTAATGTTGACTTCCGGATTAAAAAGAATCATTAAAAAATAATCAATTATGGCCAAACGTTCAGCACCCGAAGTTAACGCGGGGTCTATGGCGGACATTGCTTTTCTGTTATTGATTTTCTTTTTGGTGACAACTACCATAGAAACCGATAGCGGAATTAACAGAAAGCTTCCTCCCATCGAGGATGTTGAAGATCCACCAATCATTAAGCAGAAAAACATTTTCACTGTTGTTGTGAATAAAAATAATCAATTGTTGGTAGAAGAAGAATTGACCAGTATTGAAGATTTGCGTTCATTGGCAGTTGAGTTTCTTGACAATGGAGGAGGAAAGGATGAAGACGCATGTGACTTTTGCCAAGGGTCTAAAGATCCAAAATCTTCCGACAATCCTACAAAAGCAATTATTTCTCTTAAGAACGATAGAGAAACTTCATATAAAGTTTATATTTCTGTTCAAAATGAGTTGGTAGCTGCCTACAATGAACTCAGAGACCGAGAGTTTTTGAGACTGAATCCCAATGATGGCTTAACTTTTGTTGAAGCCGACAAGAAGTACTCAGATCCCAGAACGAATCTCGAACAGAAAAATCGCCTTAAGCCCAAGCTCGATATAGTTAAGGCTATGTTTCCTCAGAAACTGTCTGAAGCAGAGCCAAGTAAAAATTAAAATTAAAACTAGAAATGTCAAAGTTTAAAAAGAAAAAAGGAGGCGAATTGCCTGCCATATCTACAGCATCTTTACCTGATATTGTCTTTATGTTGTTGTTCTTTTTTATGGTAGCAACCGTTATGCGCGACAGTACCTTGATGGTAAAAAACAAATTGCCTGCCGCCGATCAAATTCAAAAATTAGACAAGAAGGATCGTGTCATGTATATTTATGCTGGTCAACCCTCTCCAAGGTACACTGACAAATACGGATCTCAGCCTAGAATTCAGCTCAATGATAAGTTTGCAACGGTTTCAGAAGTAGCCGCTTTCGTTCTCGCAGAACGTGCCTCTAAGCGGCAAGAGCTTCAAAATGTATTAACAACTTCACTCAAGGTGGATGGTGATACAAAAATGGGCCTAATCTCAGATATCAAGCAAGAATTGCGTAAAGTGAATGCATTGAAAATTAATTATACAACACGAATTGGGGATTATACTCAAAACCGTGATTAATTATTTTTTAAAACTGTTTAAAAGTGCCCTTGCGGCACTTTTTTTTTACCATTTTTTTATTGTTTAGTGTTAACTTTATCTTTTATTCATTTATTTTTTAAAATGACGCGTCCTTTTTTTTTACTGACCTTCTTTTATTTACTTGCTTTTTTTGCCCATTCACAAGAAGTAGATCGTATTGACAAATACCGAGAAGATCAGTTTTATATTGGGTTTTCATTGGCGATTCAAGATCAAGGAATTCCTGAATTTAAACAAAATGGCTTTTCGAATTATTTTCAATTAGGATTTATTCGTGACATACCATTAAATTCAAAAGGAAATTTTGCACTAGGGATTGGTTTGGGTTATGGTTTCACTCATTTTAATTCCAATTTAAATCTAATAGAAAACTCGAACAATGATTTAAATCTATCTCATTTGAATGATTCGAAAAACAAACTCACTTATTCATCGGTCACTTTTCCACTTGAATTTCGATGGAGAACTTCAACACCCACAGAAACTGCTTTTTGGAGAATATATGGAGGTGTAAAATACAGTCAAAATTTTAATCAAAGGTTTGAATCTCCCAGCGTTGGTAAATCGCGAACCAAGATGATAAACAACAATATCAGTTCCTTATACCTGAGCATGGGATACAATACTTGGAATTTGTATTTTGAATATGATTTAGATTTAATTTATAAATCAGAATTTTCGCTTTCTGATGGAACCGAGCTGGAGGTAAGAGCACTAAAAGTTGGATTGATTTTTTACCTATTTTAATTAAATAGACTTTCGAAGTCTAGCAACTGGGAGGTCTAATTGCTCTCTGTATTTGGCCACAGTTCTTCTTGCAACACTGAACCCCTTTTCTTTTAGAAGTGCTGAAAGCGCCTGATCAGCTAGAGGCCTTTTTTTGTCTTCTTCAGCAATTAATTTATCCAAAATCTTTTTGATCTCAATGGTAGAAACATCTTCGCCTTCATCATTTTTCATTCCCTCCGAAAACAAGCTTTTTAATAACATCACTCCATAAGGGGTGTCGATGTATTTGCTGTTTGCAACACGAGAAACCGTTGAAATATCCATCTTGATTACATCAGCAATGTCTTTAAGAATCATGGGTTTAAGTCGGTGCTCGTCTCCAGTTAGGAAGTATTCCTTCTGATAGGAAACAATTGCATTGATCGTTAGGTATAAGGTTTGATACCTTTGTTCAATTGCATCGATGAACCATTTCGCCGAGTCTAATTTTTGTTTTATGAATTGTATTGCTTCTTGCTGAGGTTTGGACTTATTCGGATCTTGGGAATAGCCATTAAGCATTTCTTTGTAATTGTTAGAAATATGTAGCTCAGGGGCATTTCTTCGGTTTAGGCTAACTTTTAATTCTCCGTTTTCAATCAGTAAAGTGAAATCGGGTAAAATATGATTGTTTTGACTGTAATCAGAAAGGGCTCCTCCGGGCTTGGGATTTAACTTAGAGATTTCATCAAAAACTGATCTCAATTCTTCTTCAGTGAGGTGAAACCGATCCTGAAGTTTTTTATAATGCTTTCTAGAAAACTCTTCAAAACTACTATCAATGATGGACTTGGCTATTTTAACAGTGGGTCGATCTTTACTTTTTCTTTCCAACTGAAGCGAGAGACATTCTTGAAGCGAACGAGCTGCGACTCCTGGTGGATCTAAAGATTGAACTTTTTTTAGCACCTGATTCAGTTCCTTTTTCGTAAGGTTGATGTTCTCAGTAAATGCCAAATCATCTATAATTTCTTCATCTGATCTTCTGATGTAGCCACTGTTGTCGATGCTTCCAATGAGAAACTCAGCAATGGGTTTTTCAAAATCGTTAAGAATTAAATTTTGAAGCTGATTTTCTAAATATTCATGAAAACTAATTCTTCCTGAAAAAGGCATTGATTTTTCCTCATCGTCAGACGATTGATTGTTGGACTGAAACCGGTAACTAGGAATTTCATCATCACTCAAATAAGCATCAATATCAATGTCTTGAATGTCAATATTGTCCTCGCTATATTCAGGATATTCTTCTTCGGGACTAACTTCAGATTCATCAATTTCTTTTCCGTTTTCCAGTGCTGGGTTCTCCCCAATTTCAGCTTGAATCCTTTGCTCCAACTCCTGTGTCGACAACTGGATAAGTTTCATCAACTGAATCTGTTGTGGAGACAGTTTTTGAGATAGCTTTATTTGGAGCTGTTGTTTAAGCATGGTTACTTTTCTGTTCTATAAAGATATAAAAAAGTACGCTTAATGATTTTCATCAGAAAGATGCATTTTGTGGGGTGCGCGGAAATGGAATCACATCCCGGATATTACTCATGCCCGTAGCAAAGAGTACCAAGCGTTCAAATCCAAGGCCAAAACCACTGTGGGGTGTGCTTCCAAAACGTCTTAAGTCAAGGTACCACCAAAGCTCTTCAGCGTCTACACCCAGTTCTTGAATTCTTTTTTCGAGAACGTCTAATCGTTCCTCACGTTGCGAACCACCAACGATTTCACCAATTCCAGGGAAAAGTATGTCCATGGCACGAACCGTCTTTTGGTCGTCGTTCATCCGCATGTAAAAGGCTTTTATTTTGGCAGGATAGTCAAATAATATTACGGGTGCTTTAAAATGTTTTTCAACCAAAAATCGCTCGTGCTCACTTTGTAGATCAGCTCCCCATTCTTCAATTATATAATCGAATTTCTTTTTCTTATTAGGCTTTGAATTCCTGAGGATTTCGATGGCTTCGGTATAGGAAACTCTTTTAAAATCATTTTCAACAACGAATTTAATTTTTTCCATAAGCCCCATTTCGCTTCTCATGCTTTGAGGTTTTGTTTTCTCCTCGTCTGCCTGACGTTTGTCTAGAAATTCAAGATCCTTAGGGCATTTTTCTAAAATATATTTTAAAGTAGATTTGATAAATTCTTCAGCCAAATCCATGTTTTCATTAAGATCACAGAATGCCATTTCGGGTTCAATCATCCAAAATTCAGCCAAGTGTCTTGTTGTGTTCGAGTTTTCAGCACGAAACGTTGGTCCAAAAGTATAAACTTTCCCCATGGCTTGTGCATAAGCTTCAGCTTCCAATTGTCCTGAAACGGTTAAGTTAGTTTCTTTTCCAAAAAAATCTTCTTTATAATTAACTTCACCAGAATCCTCTAAAGGTGGTTTTTTAGCATCCAAAACACTGACCCTAAACATTTCTCCAGCACCTTCCGCATCACTTCCTGTGATGATTGGAGTATGAACATTAATAAAGCCTTTATTTTGGAAAAATTGATGTATTGCAAATGAAAGTACCGATCGAATTCTCATTACCGAACTGAAAGTTGCGGTGCGAACTCTTAAATGCGCTTTTTCTCTTAAAAACTCAAAGCTGTGTTTTTTAGGCTGAATTGGATAAGTCTCAGGATCTGATTCTCCCACGATTTCAATCTCTTCTACAATGATCTCTAAACTTTGCCCTTTTCCCATACTTTCAACAAGCTTGCCCTTGATTTTCACAGCTGTTCCAGTGTTGATCTTTTTTAATAGACTTTCTTCCGTTTTTTTAAAGTCTACAACACATTGCAGATTTTCTATTGTTGAGCCATCATTAAGCGCAATGAATCGGTTGGCACGAAAGGTTCGTACCCAACCATTTACTTCAACTTCTTGGTTATTCTCAGGATTTTTTAAAAGATCTACTAATCGAATGATGGACATGGAAATGTATTTTTCGATGCAAAGATATGCTTATTTCCAAAATCTACTTAGGATTTTTTCTCTGTGTCTTCGGAAATAATATTGAACTTAGGTTCTTTCATCACCTTTTCATTACTCATGGTGTCCTCTAGAGAAATCAAAAGAGAAGGCAAAAGAATTAAATTGGCCAACATCGCAAACAAAAGAGTAACAGAAACTAACCCTCCAAGTGCCACGGTTCCTCCGAAATTTGAAGTCATAAACACCGCAAATCCAAAGAACAAAACAATGGAGGTATAAAACATGCTAATGCCAGTTTCTCTTAAAGCAGCGTAAACAGCAGTTTTTATTCTCCAATTATTTTCAATGAGTTCTTGTCGGTACTTTGCCAAAAAGTGGATGGTGTCATCTACCGATATTCCAAAGGCGATACTAAAGACAAGGATGGTTGATGGTTTTAAGGGGATGCCAGTGAATCCCATCACTCCAGCAGTAATGATTAATGGCAATAGGTTTGGAATTAAAGAAATGACAATCATTTTGAATGACCTAAACATATAGGCCATAAAAAGTGCGATCAACAAAATTGCAAGAGACAAAGAAATGATCAGGTTTCTGATTAAATAATGTGTTCCTTTAAGGTATAATAAAGATTTCCCAGTCATTTTTACTTCATAACGATCTGGAGGAAAAATTTTATCTATCTGTTTTAAAAGATCCGCCTCAATGGCTTCCATACGATCTGTTTTGATGTCCTGCATGAAGGTTGTCATTCGACTGTATTGACCCGTCTTGTCAACATAATTTCCCATTAAATTTTTGGATTGTTCAGCATTTCTTAAATACCTTAAAATGAAGGTGTTTTCTTGAGACGTTGGAATTTTATAATAATTGGGATTTCCGTTGTAATAAGCTTGTTTAATAAACTTTAATCCATTCACTGAGGAAATGGAGGGAGAAAGCTCTGGGATGTCTTTAATGTATTCTTCCAGTTGATTCATCCGATTTAGCGTGGTGAGTCTATTGGCCCCTCCTTTTCTTTTAGTATTTATGATGATTTCTATAGGTACAATTCCATTGAATTCTTTATCAAAGAATAGAATGTCTTGAAAAAATGCAGATTTCTTGGGCATGTCTTCAATAATGCTTCCTGAAATATTTATTTGATAAATTCCGATAATACCCAAAACTAAGCTTACAAGCGATATTAGATAAACATTGATTCTTTTGTGTCTCACCTTGCTCTCCATCCAGCCAACAAAACTTTTAATATAATTGTTGCTAAGATGTTTTAGGTGCTTTTCATTGGGCCGATTCATAAAGCTATATACTATAGGAATGATCAACAAAGACAAAAGGAAAATTGCGATAATATTAATGGAGGCTACGATTCCAAATTCTTTTAAAATTTTACTATCTGTAAGAATAAAGGTTGCAAACCCTGAAGCGGTTGTCAGATTGGTCATCAAGGTTGCATTCCCGATTTTCATAATTACCCTATGTAATGATTTTGCCTTGTTGCCATGTTTAGCTACTTCTTGTTGATATTTATTAATAAAGAAGATACAGTTCGGAATCCCAATTACGATGATTAGTGGAGGGATCAGAGCGGTCAGAACGGTGATTTCATAACCCAACCATCCTAAAATCCCAAAGGCCCACATAACGCCTATGACCACGACAAACATTGAAATAAAAGTGGCGCGATAGGAACGAAAGAATAAAAAGAATATCAGGGTGGTCAGTAACATTGCAGAGATTACAAAAAGGCCAATCTCATCGACAATATTTTGCGCATTTAGGGTCCTGATGTAGGGCATGCCAGAGACTTTTACATCCAACCCGGTTTCTTCCTCAAATGACTCCACAAGCGGGATGAAAGTTTTGAATATAAAATTTTTTCTCTGTACCGTGTTTACGATTTCTTTATCTAAATAAATTGCTGTTCGAATTGTTTTTTCGTCCTTGCTGTAAAGAATATTTTCATAGAATGGGAGTTCTAAAAAAAGCTTTTCCTTTAGTTGTTCTATGGATTTTTCGTCAAAGGTTTTGTTTTCAAAAACAGGTTTTACTTGGAACTGATTTTTAATATTGTCCTTGACCAATTCCTGAATGTTCTTGATAGAAAGAACAAAATCAACTTCAGGAAAATCATTAATACTTTGATTAAACGTGTTCCACTTATTGAATTTATCTCTGTTAAAGAAAGTTGTGTCTTTAACGGCAATCACGATTAGGTTTCCTTCCTCACCAAAGATGTTGATAAACTCATCATAAATGATGTTTTCTGGATGGTGGTCGGGCAAAAGGTTAGCTTCTGAAAAAGTAAACTGCATGTACTTCCATTGAGTGGTCCAAAATGCAGTAGCAAATGCGAGAATAATTAAAATTAGTATCCGATTCCTGAGAATTAGATTAGCAACGACTCCCCAAAAGTTAGACTTGGTTTTCTTTATAGTTTTCGGCACGTTGCTTTTTGGGATTTAATTATACCGTGAGTATTTCTTTCTCTTTGGCAGAAAATATTTGATCTACTTTATTAATAAAATTATCTGTTAATTCTTGGATATCAATTTCAGCATTATCTTGGAGGTCTTCTGAAGCATCAGATTTTTTAATTTCAGTGTTCCCATTCTTTCTCGCATTTCGAATTCCTACTTTTGCGTTTTCAGCTTCAGTTTTCGCAAGCTTTACCAAATCCTTTCTTCTTTCTTCGGTTAAAGGTGGAACATTGATGATAATTGACTCTCCATTGTTCATTGGGTTAAATCCAATGTTTGCATGAAGAATTGCTTTTTCGATTTCAGAGAGTAATGTTTTTTCCCATGGCTGAATAGATAGAGTTCTCGCATCAGGAGTGTTTACATTAGCGACTTGGCTCAGAGGTGTAGCAGTTCCATAATAATCAACCATAATGCTTTTAAGCATAACGGGGTTTGCTTTTCCTGCTCTTATATTGAGTAACTCTTTTTCTAAATGAAGAATGGAAGACTCCATACTTTCTTTTACAGTCTCAATGATGATTAGTATTTCTTCATTCATTATTGATAATGATATTAAATGACATGTGTTCCGATGTTTTCACCGTTTATTATTCTACTCAAATTGCCTTTTGTATTCATATCAAAAACAATAATAGGGAGATTGTTTTCTTGACTGAGTGTGAAGGCTGTGGTATCCATTACTTTCAATCCTTTTTTTAATACTTCATCAAAAGAAAGAGAATCGAACTTAATCGCTTCTTTGTTTTTTTCTGGATCTTTATTGTATATTCCATCTACGCGGGTTCCTTTAAGGATAACATCAGCATTGATTTCTATTGCCCGAAGCACTGCTGCGGAGTCAGTTGTGAAATATGGATTTCCTGTTCCTGATCCAAAAATGACAACTCTTCCTTTTTCCAAATGCCTTGTAGCTCTTCTCCTAATAAAAGGTTCAGCAATGGCTTCAATTCTAATTGCGGTTTGTAATCGTGTTGGGACATCTGCATTTTCTAGAGCACTTTGAAGTGCAAGACCATTAATAACGGTGGCGAGCATTCCCATGTAATCTGCTTGTACCCGATCCATTCCTTTACTAGCTCCAGAAACCCCTCTAAAAATATTTCCACCACCAATTACAATAGCAATTTCAGTTCCTGTTTGTTGAATTTGCTTAATCTCCTCGGCATATTCCTTCATTCGAACTGGATCTATACCGTGGTTTTGATCTCCCATAAGCGCTTCACCGCTTAGCTTCAACAAGATTCTTTTGTATTTCATGGATGGAAAAAATATTCGTGCTAATATAGCAAATATAGAGCGATTCTTATAATGCCTTTAAACTCAAATCAATATTTTTAGCAGAATGTGTCAAGGCACCCATCGAAAGGAAGTCCACTCCAGTTTCTGCGATTGGGACAAGATTTTCGGCAGTTATATTTCCAGAAGCTTCGGTAGGAAAACTTCCATCGATTAATTTTATGCTTTTTATTAACTCCTTGAGATTCATGTTATCTAAAAGAATTCGTTTAATCCAAGGAAAATCAAGCGTCTCAGTAATCTCTTTTTGATTTCTTACTTCAACAATTACGGGAATATTTAGCATATTTTTTTCTAAATATGATTTTGTTTTTTCTAATGTTTTTTTCATTCCACCACAAAAATCAACATGATTATCCTTGATCATGATGGCATCGAAAAGTCCCATTCTGTGGTTGTATCCTCCCCCGATGACAACTGCCCATTTTTCAGGATAGCGGAAGCCAGGGGTTGTCTTTCGGGTGTCCAAGATTTTACAATGGGTGTGTGCGATTTCGTCAGTTAAGTTCTTAGTTAATGAAGCAATTCCGCTCATTCGTTGCATGCAATTCAGCACCAAACGTTCTGTAGCCAAAATAGATTTTGCTTTTCCTGTTACTGAGAAAACGATTTCTCCTTTTTCAAGTTCTGTTCCTTCTTTGAAGTATTTTTCAAGGGTTAGTTCGGGGTCAAATTCTTTAAAAATTTTCTCTGCCAATGAGATTCCAGCGATAACACAAGACTCTTTTACTAGCAAGTGAGCAGTTTCGGGTTTGTCTCCGTCCAAACAGGCACTGCTGCTGTGGTCACCAGTTTCAATGTCTTCCTGTAAGGATTGTTTTATGAAACGATCAATTTCGATACTGTATTTTGAATAGAAATTATCATGCATAATCGTGATTGTAAAATACGCCAACGTTAGCGTTGAGCTCTTGAGATTGTTTGATCATAAGATAAGCAACACTAACCATGTTTCTTAATTCACAAACCCCTAGCGTTAATTTGTTTTGCTTATAAATTTCTTGGGTTTCAAGAAATATTTTTTTAAGTCGAATTTCTGCTTCTAAAAGACCTTTAGATGTTTTGAAAATACCCACCTTGGTACTCATCACTTCCTGTAGTTCTTTTTTTAATTTACCAATAGCACTTATTTTTTCGTTGGAAATATAATGTTCCCCTTTCCATTCAGGAATTGCTTCATAAAAAGAATCAGTGGGGAGAATTTCTTTTAACTGCTTTAAAGAATCTAAAGCTGCACGATGAGAAAAAACCAAAGATTCGAGCAGAGAATTGGAAGCCAATCTGTTGGCCCCATGAAGCCCAGTATGGCTGCATTCACCAATTGCATAGAGTCCCTTTAGTCCTGTTTCTCCATGTTCGTTAACTTCTAATCCGCCACAGAAATAATGTGCAGCAGGGATCACTGGTATGAAATCTTTTGGAGGATTAATTCCTACAGAATTACAGCTTTGTTGAATCGTAGGAAAATGATTCTGAAATTCCTCTTCACTAATTGTACTACAATCAAGGTAAACAAAGTCATCTCCTGATTTTATGATTTCTTGTGCGATAGATCTTGCAACAATGTCTCGTGGAGCGAGTTCAGCATTTGAGTCATAATCAGGCATGAATCGCTTTCCGCTTTTCGTTATAAGTAGTGCACCTTCTCCACGAACTGCTTCTGAAATTAAAAACGTATTGTCTTTTATTTTAGGAAATAGGGCAGTAGGGTGAAATTGAACAAAAGGCAGTCCTTCGATTTTTACTTTGGCACGATATGCAGCGCCAAGACCATCACCAGTTGCATTCTTAGGGTTGGTGGTGTGGGAAAATAATTGCCCAGCACCCCCGGTAGAAAGAATGGTAATTTGAGCAGAAATCTTAATAATTTCTTGTTGGGTGTTTGAGATGACGTATGCGCCATAACAACGCTTGAAGTCACTCCCAGTGTGGTGATCCGTGATTAAATCAACCAAAGTGTGGTTCTCTAACAAAGTGATGTTTAGGAAAGTTTTTATTTTTTTAATTAAAGCTTGTTGTATTTCAAGCCCAGTCCGATCTTTATTATGGATGATTCTTTTTTCAGAATGTCCTCCTTCTTTTGTTAAATGAAGTGTGTTTTTATTCGTGTCAAAGTGCGTGCCCCATTCGATCAATTCTTGAACCCGATCGTGTCCTTCCTCAACAACAAATCGGACAACAGTTTCATTGCATTTCCCTGCCCCTGCAATTTGAGTATCAGAGATGTGTTTTTCGTAGGAATCATTTTTAAAATTAGAAACCACCGCAATTCCACCTTGTGCATACCGCGTGTTACTCTCCAACAGATTATTCTTCGAAATCATAACGATCCCTAATTCAGGATTTTTCTCTGCTACCTTAATCGCATAGGTCAAGCCAGAAATTCCACTGCCGATAACGAGAACATCAGTAATCATATGCTTAACCTAAAGTCAACATTCGTGTGATGGGTAACTTTGCTTTGTCTATCAATTCTTGAGACAATATGACCTCAGGTTGTTCGTGTTCTAAACAAGAATAGAGTTTCTCAAGGGTATTGAGTTTCATAAATGCACACTCACTACAAGCACAAGTTTCGTCTTCTACTGGCGCAGGAATAAATGTTTTTTCAGGGCAGCGTTTTTGCATTTCATGTAAAATTCCTGCTTCGGTTGCTACGATAAACGAAGTTGCTTTATCTTCTTGAATATATTTTAATAATCCAGAAGTGCTCCCTACATAATGGGCAATATCCAAAACTTGAGATTCACTTTCAGGATGGGCGATAAACTTAGCCTTAGGATGCTCTTTGGCAAGTGCAACAATTCTATCGAATGAAAATGCCTCATGCACGATGCATGATCCGTCCCACAATATCATGTCTCTCCCCGTTTCTTTTATCAGATAACGCCCTAGATTTTTGTCAGGTGCAAAAATGATAGTTTCACTTTTAGGGATCGATTCTATAATTCTTACGGCATTGCTAGACGTGCAAACAATAGTGCTCAATGCTTTTATTTCCGCCGAACAATTAATGTAGGTCACCACATGAGCATCTGGATGTTTTGAAATAAATTTTTCAAATTCATCTGGAGGACAGGAGTCGGCCAGCGAACAACCTGCTTTCAAGTCAGGGAGCAATACTTTTTTGTTAGGGTTGATTATTTTTGCAGTTTCTGCCATGAAGTGCACCCCCGCAAAAACGATAATGTCCGCAGCAACTTTTTCTGCAGCTTGGGCAAGAAAAAGACTGTCTCCGAGGTAATCAGCAAGTTCTTGAATTTCTGGTTCTTGATAATAATGCGCTAGAATTACTGCATTCTTTTCTTTTTTAAGACGATTTATTTCGGCAACCAAGTCAATATCTTTAGAAACAGATAAATCTAAATAACCTTTTTTATGAAGACGTTCTTGAATTTCATCCGTAGTTAAATTCATGGAAAGCGTATGTTTTGGTAAAATTATTAAAAAACAAAGAATCTAAAGCTATTAAGTTGGGATTATATTACTTCTAGTTCTGCTGTAATTTGTTCAATAGTATAAGCATCTTCAATACGATGCAAGCCAATAGCGGTTCTTCTTAAACTACTCAGATGAGCACCTGACCCTAAGGCTTTTCCATAATCATTGGCCAAAGACCTGATGTAGGTGCCTTTTGAGCATTTTACATAAAAATCTATTGTTGGTAGCTTAATTTTTGTTAGTTCAAAGGCTAAAATTTCAACCTGTCTCGAGTTAATCTTAATTTCTTCACCCTTTCTGGCATATTCATAGAGTCTTTTACCATCTTTCTTTATCGCTGAGAAAACTGGAGGATATTGATCAACTACTCCAGTAAATTGATTGATGACTTCCATTAGGGCATCGTCATCGAGGTGGTCTATTGGGAAGGTGCCGTCAATAGGAGTTTCAAGATCATAAGACGGGGTGGTGGCTCCCAACGTAAATGTTCCGGTGTATTGCTTCACCAGTGCTTGAATCTCAGAAATTTTCTTAGTCATTTTCCCAGTACACACCAACAAAAGACCTGTTGCTAATGGATCTAAAGTCCCTGCATGTCCCACTTTTAGCTTTTTTATACCAAACTTGTTTTTTAACTCCCAACGAACTTTATTTACGACCTGAAAAGAAGTCCAATTTAGGGGTTTATCAATCAAAAGCAATTGTCCTTCGGTTAATGAAGTTTCGTTAAGTTCTAATTTAGAATGCATAGACAATGGAAATAACACCTACAACAATGCAGTAAAAGCTAAAGTATTTCAATTGGCTTTTCTTGACGAGTGCAATCATCCATTTACAAGCAAAAACTCCAGTTATAAATGCTGCGATAAATCCAACCAAAAGGGAAAGAAAATCTGGAGACTGAGTAACAGAATCGATTTCTAAAAGACTTTTCGCCATGCTTCCAAAAATTAGAGGAATGACCATTAGAAAAGAAAATCTAGCCGCTCTTTCTCGATCAATTCCGAGCAAAACTGCCAAAGCAATCGTCGCACCACTTCTTGAAATCCCTGGAAGAATTGCAATCGCTTGTATGACTCCAATTAATAGTGCAGAAGGATAATTCAAGGGTTTGTTGTTTTTACCAATGCGATCTGCTTGAAATAATAAAAAGGCCGTGATAAGTAGCATAAAACCAACCAGCAAAAGGTTTCTGTCAAATAAACTTGCAATAAAATCTTCAAAAAATAGTCCTACGATAACCGCAGGAATCATTGACAATATAATTTTAAGTGCAAAATATAAACTTTCACTTTTTTCAAATCGCAACAATTCTTTAAAAATAAAACCGATGTCTTTTCTAAAATAAAACAAAGTGCTCATTGCCGTAGCCGCATGAAGTGTTATGGTGATTAATAGGCTTTCTTTTGGCTGGTAGTCACTGTTAAAAATTTCTTTAAAAATCTCTAGATGACCACTTGAAGAAACCGGTAAGAACTCTGTGAGCCCTTGGATGATTCCAAGGATTAAGCTTTCAAATAAACTCATTTACTTTTCTTTGGAGCTGTAAGTATGGCGTAGATTGCCATGGCAAATCCAATAAGGATGATAGTTGGCGCCAAACGAATCCTTCGGAAGTTAAATATTTCAGGGTTAAAAACATTTGGATCATCACTTCCTCCGCCTGACATTAAAATAAATCCGAGTGTGATTAACAGGATGGAAAACATCAAGAATTTATAATTTCTTTTTCCAAACAATAATTGTTTTTTGGCTTTAATGTTACTCATATAATTGATTTAATATACAGCATCAGATTTGAGATTAAGGTAGCGTTGCATTGCAAAAAAAGTACAAATTAGTGTAATCCCCAACCCTAAAAAGAAAACGCTAACAAAAATAAGAGCTGGTTCGAGGGGGTTGTTTAGAATCTGCAATTCAGGAAAGCGTTTGTCCATTTCATAGACTACACCACTGAGTGCAAGCAGGGCCATTATGGAGCCAATAAAACTCATTAAAATGTTGGTCTTAATGAATGGTTTTCTAATAAAACTTTTGGTGGCTCCCACCAATTGCATTGTTTTAATTATGAGTCGTTTGGAGTAGATCGAAAGCCGGATAGAACTGTTGATCAACAAGACGGCAACCAAGACGAAAATAAGACTCGCGAAAAACATCCAATAAGTTATTTTCTTGATGTTTTCGTCTAATAATTCCAGTAAGGGTTGATCGTAATTAACTTCATTGACGTAGTCATAATTCTCCAAATTTGTTTTAATTTTTTCTATTAAAGAAGGAGTGACATAGGCCGCTTTAAAATAGACATCGATGGAGTTAAGTAACGGATTGTAACCTAAAAACTCCATAAAATCCTCTCCAATTTCGTTTGCATGAACTGCCGAAGCTTCCTCTTTGGTAATGAAAATTGCTTTTTTAGTTGCGACTTCAAGACTTAAGGTTTTTTGTAATTGCTTAACTTCAATTTCTTTTGCAGAGTCTTTAAGATATACGGTCATTGCAATTTGTTCCTTAAAGTGGTCTGCAACTTTTTTAGAGTTAAGGAGTAATAAGCCTAAGATCCCAATTAAAAATAAAACCAAAGTGATGCTTAATACCACGGAAAAGTAACTCGAAATCAGACGGCGTTTATAATATTTTTCTTCAGGTTTTTGTTTCAAAATATTCGGATATTTTAAGTAAAAATAGGAAACCCGTTTTAAAAAATAATGAAGGGAGACATAAACTTTTTTCCTTTCATTCAATAAACGTATTTTTACGGCTTCAAAAACATGCAAGGTAGTGATATACGATTTTCAAAAAATTGAAAAAAAATGGCAAAATTTCTGGTCTGTTCAACAGACCTTTAAAGCTGAAAACCAAAGTGATAAACCTAAATATTATGTTTTAGACATGTTTCCTTATCCTTCCGGAGCAGGATTGCATGTTGGACATCCACTGGGATATATCGCAAGTGATATAGTAGCACGATTTAAGCGACATAAGGGATTTAATGTGCTGCATCCTCAGGGATACGATTCTTTTGGGCTCCCAGCTGAACAATATGCCATGCAAACTGGCCAACACCCAGCGAAAACTACTGCAACAAACATCAAACGCTATCGCAAACAACTCGATCGAATGGGATTTTCGTTTGATTGGAGTAGGGAAGTGCAGACTTCTAGCCCAGATTATTATCGGTGGACGCAATGGATTTTTTTATTGCTTTTTGATTCCTATTATTGTTTAGACGACGATAAAGCTAAGCCGATAAGTAAATTGATTGCAAGTTTTGAAGCGGAAGGAAATATAAATATTAAAGCTAATTGCGATAATAATATTCCTGAATTTGGTGCCGACGAGTGGAATGCTATGGGAGCATTAGAAAAGGAGGAGGTTTTATTAAAATACAGATTAACTTATTTATCTGATACGGAAGTGAACTGGTGTCCAGCATTAGGGACAGTCCTTGCTAATGATGAAATCATAAATGGTGTTTCTGAACGTGGAGGTCACCCTGTTACGAAAAAGAAAATGAGACAATGGAGCATGCGAATTGGCGCCTATGCCAATCGATTACTCGAAGGTTTAAACACATTAGATTGGTCAGATTCTTTAAAGGAAGTGCAGAGAAATTGGATTGGAAAATCTATTGGAGCTTCTGTTTATTTCGATGTTAAAGGACATCAAGATCGACTTGAAGTTTTCACAACAAGACCCGATACTATTTTTGGTGTCACTTTTATGACACTGGCTCCAGAGCATGAATTGGTTCAAAAAATAACAACTGCCGAGCAAAGAGGAGCCGTAGAAAATTATATCCTTGAGGCTGCTAAAAAGTCTGATCGAGAACGTCAATCAGAGGTGAAAAATATTAGTGGTGTTTTTACAGGAGCTTATGCCATTCACCCTTTTACCAAAGAAAAAGTTCAAATATGGATTGGAGAGTATGTCTTAGCGGGCTATGGAACAGGAGCGGTTATGGCTGTTCCTTGCGGAGACCAGCGAGATTATGATTTTGCAAAACATTTTGACATACCCATTATTAATATTTTCGATCAAATTGATATTTCGGAGGCTGCCTATACTGAAAAAGCCTCTGTTGGACTTATAAATTCAGATTTCTTAAATGGCCTTTCTTATAAGAAAGCAGTAAAAAGAAGCATTTATGCTTTGGAAGAATTAAATGCTGGAAAAGGAACTGTTAACTTTCGTCTGAGAGATGCTGTTTTTAGTCGTCAGAGATATTGGGGGGAACCCATTCCAATCTATTTTAAGTCTGGAATTCCATTTCCGCTTAAAGCAGAACATTTACCGCTTAAATTACCTAAAGTTGAGAAATATTTACCAACCGAAGACGGGAAGCCACCTTTGGGCAATGCAAAAGATTGGGCTTGGAACACTGTCTTAGAGAAAGTCGTTAGCTTAGACGAAATTGATAATGAAACCATTTTTCCATTGGAATTAAACACCATGCCAGGTTGGGCAGGGAGTTCTTGGTACTTCATTCGCTATATGGATGCTCAAAATGAAGAGAGTTTTGTTGGAAATAGGGCCTTAAATTATTGGCAAGATGTCGACCTATACCTCGGAGGTGGCGAACATGCAACAGGACATTTGTTGTATTCTAGGTTTTGGCAAAAATTCCTTTATGATCGAGGTTATTTACCCGTAGAAGAATATGCTAAAAAATTGATCAATCAAGGGATGATTCTTGGGAATTCAGCCTTTATTTATCGTAAAAAAGGAACTCAAGATTTTATTTCAAAAGGTTTAATAAAAGGGCAAAAAGTCGAGCCCATTCATGTCGATGTGTCATTCGTTAATTTAAATAACGAATTGGATATTGAAAAAGTTAAAGCATGGCAAAAAGATTTTGAACATTCCAACTTCATTCTTGAGGAAGGGAAATATATTGTAGGTAGAGAAGTTGAAAAAATGTCCAAGTCGAAATACAATGTGGTCAATCCTGATGAAATATGTGAAACCTACGGAGCAGACACCTTGCGGATGTATGAAATGTTTTTAGGGCCCCTAGAACAAGACAAGCCTTGGAATACTGCTGGAATAAGTGGTGTACATAATTTTCTAAAAAAAACGTGGCGTTTGTTTTATGATCAAGAAAAACTTATTGTTGATAACAATAAGCCTTCGCCTGAAGCTTATAAGATTTTGCACCAAACCATAAAGAAGGTAACCGATGATATTGAGCGGTATTCTTTTAACACTTGCATCAGTACTTTTATGATTTGCGTTAATGAATTGAGTGCTTTGAAATGCTCAAACCGTGAAATTCTAGCACCACTTATAGTTCTTCTCTCTCCTTTCGCCCCTCATTTCAGTGAGGAACTATGGTCAGTTTTGGGACACTCTAAAAGTATTGAATTCGAGCCGTTTCCTTTATTCGATCCCTACCATGTGACAGAAACAACCAAAGATTATCCAGTTTCATTTAATGGAAAGATGCGATTTACTTTAAAGCTTTCATTAAGTCTAAGCATAGATGAAATTAAAGAGATAGTGATTAACGAGGAGAGAACTCAAAACCAACTTCAAGGAAATCCTCCTAAAAAGATAATTGTAGTCCCAGGGAAAATAATAAATATAGTAATCTAATGAGTAATGACATTCTAGTTGAAGCTGTTGGCTTAGTAGGAGCCACATTCACCACCCTTGCTTTTGTGCCTCAAGTTGTTAAAATTTGGAAAAACCGAAGCTCAAACGGAGTGTCCCTTTCAATGTATGTTTGCATGCTTGTCGGAATTATTATTTGGTTGGCCTATGGCATTTTAATCAATAGTATTGCAGTTATAACCGCCAACATACTCTCAGGGATTTTACAAGTTGTGATTATATTCTTGACGCTTAAAAACAGAAAAAATGATTAAATCTGAATTTGTCTTTTAATCTGTTGATTTAAAGAAATAAAAGTCTCCGTTCTAGAAACACCCTCTATGGATTGAATTTTATGATTTAAAAGTCCCATTAGGTGTTCATTATCTTTACATAATATTTTAATTAACACACTCCAGTTTCCTGTGGTATAATGACATTCGATCACTTCAGGTATTTTTTCGAGTTGCTTTACTGCTTCGGTATTTCGGATGGCTTTGTCCAAATAAATCCCTATGAAAGCCATTGTTTTAAAACCTAAAACCTTGGGGTTTAATATGATTTGTGAACCAGAGATGAGATGAGCTTGCTCTAGTTTTTTTAAACGTTGGTGAACCGCCGCTCCCGAAATACCAGCGGTTTTTGCAATTTCATTAATTGATTTTCTTGCGTCATTCATGAGCGCTCGAAGAATAATCTTATCTAAGCCATCTATTAAAATTTCTTTGTTATTTATTTTCATTGTTATAAATTATTAATCAAAATCCTAAATTTGATTAATAAATATAAGTGAAATCATTTTTATAATTTATATTTTTTACTTTAAATTAGTTAAATGAAAAAAATCAGAATAGCAGGAGCGGTTTTCGCTTTATTTTCAGTTGTTTTGGGAGCTTTTGCAAGTCACCTTTTAAGAACATTGTTAACTGAAACGTCATTACACTCTTTTGAAACAGGTGCCCGATACATGATGTACCACGGTTTGGCTTTGCTGTTGGTTTCTGTAATGCAAATAGAAGACAAGAGGTGGATTTTTAGATTCTTCTTTTGGGGAACAATACTGTTTTCTTTCAGCATCTTCTTTTTGTCCCTCCAGTCCATTATGAAAGTAGACCTATCTTGGATCGGTCCAATAACACCCATAGGAGGAACATTACTTATTTTTGGTTGGTTCTTTTTACTTATTAAATCAATAAAGGATTAAATACCCTAAGATTATTTACCAAGCCCAACAATATGTTTTTCAATGGCCATGCTCATTGAGGGGGTTTCAGGAGTGGGCGCACTTATATCGACCCTTAGGTTTGCAGCTTTTGCAGCATTGACAGTAGCATTACCATAAGCTGCTATCATTGTGTCTTTTTGTTCAAAATCAGGAAAGTTATGCAACAGAGATTCGATTCCAGAAGGACTGAAAAACACTAAAATATCATAATACACATCCCTTAGATCCGAGAGGTCACTTACTTTGGTTTTGTAAAGTTGTGCGCGTTGCCACTTAACTCCAATTTTATCTAGAATGTTAGGAATCTTAGGGTTGTCAACATCCGAGGTGGGAAGCATGAATTTTTCAATTTCAAACTTCTTAAAGACAGACTCCAAATCTGCTACACTTTTTTCGCCCACATAAATTTTCCTCTTGCGATAAACCACATATTTTTGTAGATAATAAGCGACGGCTTCTGATTGACAAAAGTATTTTGTGGAATCAGGAACTTTATAGCGCATTTCTTCAGTCAGTCTGAAAAAATGATCAACAGCGTTTCGGCTGGTGAGGATAATATTATTAAATTCAGAAAAATTAATTTTTTGTTTTCTAACCTCCTTCGCAGACATGCCTTCAACATGAATGAAAGGACGAAAATCAATTTTTAATTTGTGTTTTTCTTTTAGACGTTTGTATGGGGATTTTTCACTCGCTGGCTCAGGTTGCGAAACCAAAATGGTTTTCACTTTCATATGTTTAAATTTAATTACCTCTCTTGGCCTAATACAATATTAAATAGAGCCAAAGCCAGGGCGCTATTTTGAATCCACAAAGATATAAAATTATATAAAACAGATGCGTAGGTTGTTTACTTGTTATTTCAATATAAATTGTTATGTGATATATGAAAGAAGAGGCAAAGACAATTAGGAGACTTATTAAAAGAAAGTTATGATTGTCAGGAAAAGTGAAGTGATAAAGTAACAAAAAGCAACTGCCCATTATGCCAATTAACCCCTTAATTGTCAGACTTTTAAAGTATACTTGATCAAATGTGTTTTTTAGTCCTATGGGGTTTAAAATCATTTTCAGTACAAAGAATCGAATAGTTACTAAACTGAATAAGAAAATTAAAATTTCATAAAATTTAATTCTCCCTAAAAAAGAAATTAATATTTTTTGATAGAAAAAATGAGCATAAAGTGCGTAGGCAAGTAATGAGATGAAAAATAAAATCAAATTGAACTGATGTAAATGACTTAAATATTTGTCTTTTCCATAAATATTTAGATAATTATTCAAATTCCTTATATCCACAAATAATCTAAATTGTGAATAATGCCGCTGAGACAAAAAAGCTAACAGCGCAAAAATTATAAATAAAATAAAAGTAATCCAGTCTCCTGAGGCTTGTAATCGATCAGTCCATTCAAACATGAAATAAAATTAAGGAAGTATTCTTATTTATTTAATTTATTTCATGTGTTTTAGTAAATTTACATTGAAATTTATGAAAAAAGCACTTGTCATTATCCCCACTTATAACGAGGTTGAAAACGTAAAATTGGTGCTTAAAAAAACCTTTTCTTTAAAGCGCTTTGATGTATTGATCGTTGATGATTCTTCTCCCGATGGAACGGCAGTCGCTGTGAACCAGCTCCTGCCAAAATATCCCCAAAAGTTGTTTTTAGAAGTTAGAAAGGATAAAGAAGGACTTGGTAAAGCCTATATTCATGGTTTTAAATGGGCTTTAAAAAACAATTATGAATACATTTTCGAGATGGACGCTGATTTATCTCATGACCCTAACGCATTGATTCCCATGCTTGAGTCATTGGAAAGTGACGTTGATTTTATAGTGGGCTCTAGATATGTTGATGGGATTAATGTTGTGAACTGGCCTTTGAGTAGGATATTACTATCTTATTTTGCCTCAATTTATGTACGTTTGATCACTTTTATGCCGATAAAAGATCCCACAGCTGGTTACGTAGGTTACCGACAAAAAGTATTAGAGGAGCTAAACCTCGATGAAATTCAATTCGTAGGTTATGCTTTTCAAATAGAAATGAAGTATAAAGCTTGGAGAAAAAGATTCAGTTTTAAGGAATACCCTATTGTTTTTACTGATCGGAAAAAGGGAATCTCTAAAATGAATGGAAATATAATTTGGGAAGCGCTCTATGGCGTCTTAGATTTGCGAATAAAAGATTTTTTTAAAAAACAGAATGGAAATAGTACTGATTAAGAATGCAATGCTGGTCAATGAGGGAGAAATCGTTCAGAAAGACCTTTTGATTCATGGTGAGCTGATCCATAAAATAGCTGATTTTATTGATCCAAAATTGGCGGACAACGTCATTGATGCCAGAGGATTACATTTGATGCCTGGCTGGATTGACGACCAAGTGCATTTTCGTGAGCCAGGCTTGACTCACAAGGCAACGATAGCCTCAGAATCTAGGGCGGCAGTTGCTGGAGGAATTACTTCCTTTTTCGAAATGCCAAACACCAATCCTCAAACGACTTCAAGCGAAGCGCTAGCGGAAAAGTTTGAAATTGCTTCAAAAAATTCAATTGCGAATTATTCTTTTCTTTTTGGAGGTACGAATGATAATCTGAAAGATATCATATCGATTGATAAAAGTAAAATACCTGGATTTAAATTGTTCTTAGGCTCATCAACGGGAAACATGTTGGTCGACGATCCAGAAGTTTTACGTGAGATTTTTTCTAATATCGATTTACCCATTGCAGTGCATTGCGAAGATGAAGTGACTATTAAGGAAAACCTAAGTCGTTTTATTGCCGAATATGGAGACGACATTCCAATCGGAAAGCACCCTGAAATAAGAAGCGAAAAAGCTTGTTATTTATCTTCTTCAAGAGCAATAGAACTTGCCAAAGAAACTGGCGCTCGTCTTCATGTTTTTCATTTATCGACTGCCATAGAAACAGAATTGTTTGAAAATGATATTCCCCTGAAAGAGAAGAAAATAACGGCTGAGGTTTGTGTTCACCACCTTTGGTTTTCAGAAGAAGATTATGAAGAAAAAGGGACTTTAATTAAATGGAATCCTGCCATTAAGAAGAAAACAGATCGCGAGGCGCTATGGAAAGCCTTGAACGATGATCGTATTGATGTTTTGGCTACGGATCATGCTCCTCACACTTTAGAAGAAAAACAGCAAGTTTATACCAAAGCCCCATCTGGAGGTCCGCTGGTACAACATGCACTACCAGCAATGCTTACGGCAGTTAAGCATGGCAAAATAAAATTTGAGAAATTTGTCCAAAAAGCCTGTCACAATCCCGCAATTTTATTTAATATTGAAAAGCGTGGTTTTTTAAAAGAAGGTTATTTTGCAGACTTAGTTTTGGTTGATTTAGAGAAAATAAATACGGTGATCAAAAGTGATTTACTTTACCAGTGTCAATGGTCGCCTTTTGAAGGGACAACTTTTGAAGCTTCCGTAGAAAAAACTTTTGTGAACGGAAATATGGTTTACGATCAAGGGAAAATCATTGAAAATGGCTTAGGTAAAAGACTTACCTTTCATAATAGTTGATTTTATAATGAAAAACACATTATTTTTTGCTATAATAGTATTATTATATTTTTCCTGCACACAGCAAGACAAAGTTAAACCGCCAGAGGATTTGATTCCGCCAGATTTGATGGAAGAGGTGCTTTTAGACATGCACTTGCTTAAGTCTATGAGAAGCAGTGGGTATGCTTTAAAAGGATATAATAGCATGTTGGGCGATGGTTATTTTCTTGAAAAATATTGTATCGACAGTATGCAACTCGTGAATAGTAAAAACTATTACGCACAAAGTCCCAAGGAATATCTATTGATTTACAAAAAAATTGAAAAAAGGCTATTGGCTTTAAAAGACAGTGTTGCAGAATTAGATATTATAACTAAATAACAGATCTGATTAATTATAAAACCTCTTCAATTGGAGTGTAGGCAAAATCAAGTTTAGTCTTAATTTTATCTCCTTTAATGTTCTTTTGCTCATACATGTCTTTTATTAAAGCCCGAGTTAGTTTTCTTTTTCTGAAAAAAATCAATTCTAAAAAGTGCTCTACAATCCATATGAAATAGAATGTGAATTTTGGAATTAAATAAACCGTTTCATTTTTTTTATTTTTTCTAAGTAGGAATTGATAAAGGGATTTATTGGTCCAATTTTCCGCAACCAAAATAAAGCGCTCTCCGTTAATATCAGATTCCATCAATTGAGACATGACAGAAATAACGTCTGAAACGTGAACATATCCTGAGTTTCCGGGGGTGTAAAACCTAAATCCTTTTCTTATTTTATTTAAAATAAAATTAGCAGGACTACCTTTCCCTAAAATCACACCAGGATTGACAATGCAAAACTCAAGTCCTTCTTGACCAGCACGCCAAACCTCTGTTTCAGCACCATATTTTGAATAGGCATAAGGCGTTTTTTCAGCATTATTAATCCAAGGCGTTTCTTCGTCCACATCAGCGCTGGTTTCTTCCTTTCCTAATGCGGCAATCGAACTTACGTAGATCAATTTTTTTACTTTATGGGACAGACAAAGATTCACGATGTAGGAAGTTCCTTGTTCATTTATTTCGATTAACTTTTTTATTTTGCTGTGAGAAAATGAAATCAATGCTGCACAATGATAAACTTTAATAATTCCTTGAAATGCTTCCTCAAGGCTAGGGAAGTCTGTTAAATCGCCTTTTCGCCAAACGATTTTTTCGAATTGAGATTTTCCGTCCGAGAACTTTGATTCAAAAATGGATTGAATTGAGTTTTTCTTGGTGTCACTTCTGTAGAGTGCTACTGGATATATGTTTTTCTCTGCCAAATGACATAACAAATTCGATCCTATAAAACCTGTGGCTCCTGTGACTAATATCATTGATTAAAACTACTGCTTTTTGAAGAATAATTTTTTGTTTTACGCTATAAATCTATCTTTGTAAAACAAAATAAAAAAATGTCTAAAAACTTTGTTGAGGAACTGCGCTGGAGAGGAATGTTGCATGATATTATGCCAGAAACTGAGGCCCACCTATTGGCCAATTCAAGCTCTGGTTATATTGGTTTTGATCCCACAGCAGACTCCTTGCACATTGGGAGTTTGGTTCAGATTATGATACTGATTCATTTTCAGAAGGCGGGACACCGGCCCATCGCACTTTTGGGAGGAGCCACTGGAATGATTGGTGATCCTTCTGGGAAATCAGATGAAAGAAACCTTTTGGATTTCGAAGCACTTGATAGAAATGTTTCTGGAATCAAGCAACAACTAGAAAAATTTCTTGACTTTAATAAAACGAATCCTGCAGCAGCTCAGTTAGTGAATAATTACGATTGGATGAAAAATTATTCATTGATTGATTTTTCAAGAGATATTGGTAAGCATCTGACCGTCAACTATATGATGGCGAAAGACTCCGTTAAAAAACGTTTGGGAAGTGATTCTAAGGTTGGGATGTCTTTTACTGAATTTACCTATCAGCTCCTCCAAGGCTATGATTTTTTACACCTATATCAAAATATGGATTGTAAAATTCAGATGGGAGGTAGCGATCAGTGGGGAAACATAACCACGGGAACAGAATTGATTCGGCGCAAGGCTTCTGGAAAAGCCTACGCCATCACCTGTCCTTTAATTACAAAATCAGACGGAACCAAGTTTGGCAAGTCAGAAGGAGGAAATATTTGGTTGGATAAAAGCAGAACTTCCCCTTATAAATTTTATCAGTACTGGTTAAATGCCTCAGATGAAGATGCTGAGAAATATATTAAAATTTTTACGCTACTGACACAAGAAGAAATAGTATCATTGACGAGTGAACATAAAGAAACTCCACACCTAAGGCTTTTGCAAAACAAAATTGCCGAGGAGGTAACGCAAATGGTACATTCTAAAGAAGATTTAGAAAAAGCAAAGCAAGCCAGTAAGATATTGTTTGGGAGATCGACAGCAGAAGACCTTATTCAGCTTGATGAAGACACTTTTCTGGAAGTTTTTGAAGGCGTGCCTCAAGCAGAAATTTCAAAAAGTCAATTTGAGAGTGGAATTGAAATGATTAATCTTTTGGCTTCTGAAACAGGGTTTTTAAAATCAAACGGTGAGGCAAGAAGAGCTTTGGCTGAAAACTCGATTGCGGTGAATAAAAACAAGGTTGACGAAAACTATGCCATTGCAGAAAATGACCTGATTGATAAAAAATATATTTTATTACAAAGAGGAAAGAAAAATTATTTTGTCTTAAAAGTGGTTTAACTAAAAAACCATCAAATTACAACCTCTAACTTCCGAGTGATCAAAACGGCCCAATACTTCAAAAGTTCCATCCGAATAAGTTTTTCCTAAATCCTGAGTGGCAATAAAGGAACACGAATCGCGATTGGCTAAATCTATTATGTTTAATCCTCCTGTTTTTTCAAATCCAATATTTTGAAATGGATCTTCGCTTTCTCTTGTGGAAACACGCATCCAGGGAGGACAAATAAACCGACCATTACCTTTCGAATAGGCCTGAGAAAGAAGTTCGGTCATTCCGTATTCTGAATGTATTTTTTCAACACCAAAACCTTCAGAGAGTTTTTGATGCAATTCACTTCTTGTGAGTTCTTTTCTTCGGCCTTTCATTCCCCCAGTTTCCATCACAATCGTGTTTTTTAAATCAAACTTGTGTTTTTCAATTAAGTCAAGTAGGGCAAAAGAAACGCCGATTAATAATGTTTTTTGACCTCGCTCTTCAAGATCGAGTATCTTTTCCTTTAAATGATCCCATTCGTTTAGATAAAATCCACTTTCGGATTTATTACTCTTGGAGATTAAATCAGAAACCATATAAGTTAATGAAGAGCCTTCGCGGTCTGCATAAGAGGGGAGTAGTGCCAAAACAACACTTTCTTCAATTGAACCGTAAAATCTTTCAAAACAGTTTCTGAAACTTAATTGATAATCATTTAAATCTCGAATAAAATGTTTTGAGGCGATCGAAGAAGTGGTGGTGCTTGAGCTAAATTCTTTTATAATGTCTTCTTTGAAGGAAATAACTGACATTGATTTAAAAAAGGAAATGGGTAAAAAAGGAATATTCTCTGAGTGCATGATGTCAGAAGCAGAACGATTGATTAAGTCACAGTAGGAACGGTAAACGGAATTGTTATTATATTGAAAGTTGAACGTATCAAGCGCTAATCGTTCAAACGATTCTTCGGATTTAATTTCCCAAAAGGGGATGAGGTCGGTAGAATTCATTAAAACTCAAGTGCTAAAGACATGAAAAATCAGGGAATCAACAGTCTTTTTAAACCCATGTGATTACCTTGAATAAGCTTAACAAGATAGATTCCAGTTTTGAGGTTTTGAAGAATAATACGGTTTTCCAGGGTTTCTTTTTCAAACACCGCTTCACCCAAAACATTAAATATTATTATATTTTTCACTTCAGAACGTCGAGAGTCTATGTTTAAGTATACACCGGTCATTGGGTTGGGGTAAATCTTAAAGTCTAATTCCTGAATGGTCTCTTCGGCAGCTAAACTTTCATTTGTTGCATCTCTTCCAAAGGCTTCGTTATGGCGTTGTGCTGAAGCAAAAACGCTGAACAATAAAAAAATAAAAAACACAGAAAAACGCATAACTGTAAATATCGTATTGTTCTATACCTTGTAAAGGTAGTAAATATTAAAGGGATTGGGTAAAATGTATTGCATATAATAATTATTTATTAACGTTAAGCACCATTTAAATTTATATTTTAGTAAACTATAATAAAGTAAATGAAAAAAAAAGTAATAAAAATTTTATTGGTTGACGATGATCCGGATGTTATTGAAATTATCCGATTTAATTTAGATCAGGAAGGGTATAGTATTTCGACAGCAAGTGATGGCAAAAAGGCAATAGAAGAGGCTGACAGAGAACTTCCCCATTTAATCATCATGGATGTTATGATGCCCAATATGGATGGAATTGAAGCATGCGGATTGTTGCGAAAAGACCCTCGTTTCAAAGAAACAATCATAATGTTTCTTACTGCACGAGGCGAGGATTATTCGCACGTAGCTGCTTTTGATGCAGGTGCAGATGATTATGTTACCAAACCGGTCAAACCAAAGATTTTGGTTTCTAAGGTAAAAGCACTTCTCCGGAGATTGAGGGATAAAGACGAAGAAAAATTACAGATAGGAAAACTGATAATTGATAGGGAAGAGTATCAGGTCACTTTTGATGGTAAGGTTTTTTCACTGCCAAGAAAGGAATTTGAATTACTCTTCTTGTTGGCCTCTAAACCACAAAAAGTTATTAAAAGAGAAAAAATAATGGAAATCGTTTGGGGTAGTGAAGTTGTTGTGGGAGACCGAACCATTGATGTTCATATCAGAAAATTAAGAGAAAAAATCGGTGATAAATATTTTAAAACGGTAAAAGGAGTTGGTTATAAATTTGTGCCACTTGACTTATAGTATTTGTGTTTAGATTTAAGAATTATAAAATAGCATTTAAGCTTTCGGTTCTCCTGATGACCGCCCTTCTTGTTGTTTTTGTTATTTTTTATTTTTTCAGCTCAGTTAAATTCACCTTTCAAGATGTTATGCTGGGATCGGTCTTAATTTTGCTGTTTTTTGTATTCTCGATTCTATTACTTCACCTTAAGATCGAACGTTCTATCCTAAGAAAGCTAAAGGGCATATATGATGATCTTTCTCCTTCTGGTTTTTCTGAGAATAGCGAGGTAACCGAGTCCGATATGGAATCCTTAAAAGAAAGTCTTCGTCAATTTGCGGACGATAAAAAACTTGAAATTGAAGTGCTTAAAGACAAAGAAAGCTACAGGAAAGAGTTTATTGGAAACATATCTCATGAATTAAAAACTCCGCTATTCACAATTCAGGGTTATGTTTTAACGCTACTAGAAGGCGGTATAAATGATAAGGATTTAATAAAAAAGTACCTTAAAAGAACCGCCAAAGGAGTTGAGCGACTTGTATATATAGTTAAAGATTTGGACTTAATCACTCAGTTCGAATCTGGAATAAAATCCATTGAAAGAATTGATTTTGATATCATAAAATTGGTTGAAAATGTATTTGAACTTTTTGAAATGCAGGCCAATAAGAGTGAAATCATACTTTCATTTGAAAACACTAATTCCCAACCGATACTTGTAAATGCCGATGAAGAGAGAATTCAACAGGTGTTAACTAATTTGGTGATCAACTCGCTAAAATATGGAGTAAACAAAGGGACTACGGAGATTAGCATTCAAGACCTTAATGAGGAGAAAGTTATAGTGAGGGTTACGGACAATGGTGAGGGTATTGAGAGAGAACACCTACCAAGACTTTTTGAGCGTTTCTATAGGGTAGATAAATCCGGAAACAGAGACCAAGGAGGCTCAGGTTTGGGGCTGGCAATTGTCAAACACATTATTGAAGCACATAAAGAGAAAATATTTGTTGAAAGCTCACCTGGCGTTGGTTCGGAATTTTCGTTTACACTTCAAAAGACTTAAAATTAAAATTCTTGAGTAATTTTAGAATTCAAAGCTCTATTTTCGTCCTAATAGATTATACCAGTGGGAAGCAAAAACAAATTAAGAAGATTTAAAGAGAATAGTACTTTCTCAAACGTTATTCAACCTGAAAGGGAAGATTTATTGCTAAACTCTTTTTCGCTTAAGGGCAAGTGGCATAGTAAATATTTTAAAAACGATAATCCGATCACGCTCGAGTTAGGTTGTGGTAAAGGAGAGTATTCCGTTCATCTGGCGGAATTAAATCCTCAAAAAAACTATATAGGTATAGATACAAAAGGGGCTCGTTTTTGGAGAGGAGCAAAAACTGCATTAGAAAATGACCTTAATAATGTGGCATTTATTAGGGCACAAATTGAACTCATTACACAACTTTTTGATAAAGGTGAGGTTGCTGAAATATGGATTACCTTTCCGGATCCTCAAATAAAATATAAGCGGACCAAGCATCGGTTGACTTGTCCAGAATTTTTAAATCAGTACAAACAAGTTCTTGTTCCAGACGGTGTTATGCATCTAAAAACAGACAGTGAATTCCTTCATGGGTACACCCTTGGGATATTGAATGATAGCGCTTATGAGATATTATATGCCCATCACAATATATATAATAATGATTATTCTCCTACTGAGGCCACTGCGGTTCAAACGTTTTATGAAAAGATGTTTCTTAAAGAAGGAAAGCCGATAACTTACACTCAATTTAAATTTAAATAGTGTCTAATTTTTTTAGTAATGTTTATGAAGTAGTCAAGAAAATACCAGAAGGTTATGTTACCTCTTATGGAGCAATCGCAACATATTTGGGCGCGCCTCAAAGCGCCAGAATGGTGGGTTGGGCCATGAACGCTTCCCATAACTTACCTGATATTCCTGCTCACAGAGTGGTGAATAGAAACGGGCTTTTATCGGGTAAACTACATTTTTCTGGCACCAATTTAATGCAGCAGCTTCTGGAGAATGAAGGGCTAACAATTAAGGATAATCAAATTCTTAATTTTAAGGATTTTTTTTGGAATCCATCGCTTCACCTACCTCCCCTTGAATTTGATTTGTAAACTTTTGTTTCCAAGCAGATTGGAGTATATTTGTAAGCTCATTTAAAGAAGGTATTATCAAATGAAAATCAATAAAAATGATGTTGTTGCGGTTTTAAAAACGATTAGTGCACCAGGCGAAGGAGAAAATATAATAGACAGTGGAGCGATCACTAACATAATGATATTCGGAGATCAAATCGACTTGGATGTAACCTTGGCAAATCCCAGTCTCCAAGCTAGAAAAAAATTAGAGGTTACCATTTTGGAAGTCCTTCACCAAAAGGTTTATGAAAAAGCAAAAATTAAAATCAACACTAAAGTAAGTACACCGCCGCCTGCTGCCGAACCTATCAAAGGAAAGTCGATACCAGGGATTGATTCTATCATTGCAATATCTTCCGGTAAAGGAGGTGTAGGAAAGTCCACAATAACTGCCAACATCGCAATAACCCTTTCGAAAATGGGTTGTAAAGTAGGGATTCTTGATGCAGATATTTATGGCCCCTCTATTCCAACAATGTTTGACATGGAAGGCGCAAGGCCAATGTCAATAAACATTGATGGGAAATCAAAAATGGAGCCCATTGAAAACTATGGAGTTAAAGTGCTTTCCATAGGGTTTTTTACAAAACCTGATCAGGCAGTTATTTGGCGAGGACCGATGGCAGCCAAAGCTCTTAATCAAATGATTTTTGATGCCGCTTGGGGTGAACTTGATTTCTTACTGGTTGATTTGCCTCCAGGTACGGGAGATATTCATTTAAGCATTGTTCAGTCTTTACCCCTTACTGGTGCAGTGGTCATAAGTACGCCGCAAAATGTTGCTCTTGCAGATGCTCGTAAAGGAATTGCGATGTTTGCCCAAGACAGCATAAGCGTTCCTTTGTTAGGGATTATTGAAAACATGGCTTATTTCACACCAGAAGAATTGCCAAACAATAAATATTATATCTTTGGAAAAGAAGGAGCAGAAAATCTGGCCAAAGACAAAGATGTTCCATTTTTGGGAGCTTTGCCCCTTGTTCAAAGTATAAGAGAAGCTGCAGATGTTGGAAGACCAGCAGCATTACAGGATGGCACTGAAATTGAGAAATCTTTAGTTAAAGTGACTCAGAATTTGGTCGCACAATTGTTAAAAAGAAACACGACCTTGCCCCCAACAAAAGCTGTGGAAATCACCAATATGGTGGGCTGTTCAGCCATAAAATAAAACTATGAACTCAAAAAAAATTAGAGAAAAAGTTCTTATCGCACTAGAGGAAATACGTCCTTTTCTTGAATCTGATGGTGGGGACATCTCTTTGGTGTCTATTGATGAAGATAAAATAGTAAATGTTCAACTTCACGGTGCATGTGTTTCCTGCACGGTCAATCAAATGACCCTCAAATCAGGGGTGGAGATGACCATTAAAAAGTATGTTCCACAAATCGAAAAAGTTGTAAGCATAACGCCCTAGTTCAATGGTAAAAACGGATATTATTATTATTGGCGCAGGACCGACAGGCTTATTCGCTGTTTTTGAAGCTGGTTTACTTAAATTAAAATGTCATTTAATAGATTCACTCCCAATTCCAGGGGGGCAATGTTCAGAGATTTACCCAAAAAAACCCATCTATGACATTCCTTCTCAGCCCGAGATTTTGGCAGGGGATTTAGTGGACAACTTGATGAAGCAAATCAGTCCTTTTCAACCGGGCTTTACCTTGGGTGAGTGTGCTCAAACTATTGAAAAAAACTCATCTGGCGATTTTATTGTTACCACAGACAAAGGGACAAAGCATCAAGCACCTATAGTAGCTATAGCAGGAGGTTTGGGGACTTTTGAGCCGAGAAAGCCCAATTTAGCTAATCTTGAAAAGTTTGAAAACCATGGGGTTGACTACATGATTAAAGATCCTGAAAAATATCGTAACAAGAAAGTTATTATTGCTGGTGGAGGAGATTCGGCATTAGATTGGACTATTTTTTTAGCGAATATTGCTAAAGAAGTCACTTTGATTCACCGAAGAGATGAATTTCGTGGTGCGTTAGACTCGGTTGAAAAAGTCCAAAAATTAAAAGATGACAATAAAGTTAAATTAATTACACCCGCAGAGGTTACTGAACTTAACGGGCAGGATTTTTTAGAGTCAATTGTTGTGTCTAATGAAGGAGAGATAAAGACGGTTATGGCGGATTATTTCATCCCACTTTTTGGGTTAACACCCAAGCTAGGTCCAATCGCAGGTTGGGGTTTAGAAATTGAAAAGAATGCAATCAAGGTTAATAATAGCTTAGATTATCAAACCAATATCCCGGGAATCTATGCCATCGGGGATGTAAATACTTACGCAGGCAAGTTAAAACTCATTCTTTGTGGCTTCCATGAAGCCACCCTAATGTGTCAAAGTGCTTTTCAAAGGATTTATCCTGATAAAAAAAACATATTAAAGTACACTACTGTTAGTGGTGTATCTGGCTTTGATGGGAGTAGAAAAGAAGCCAAGAAATCTACAATTAAAGCAATTAAATAGATATGAATCAAGACATTTCAATCACCGTTATTGACAGAGAGGGGAAATCACACGAACTGATAGCCCCTACGGATATGGCAATGAACCTTATGGAAGTTTGTAAAGCTTATGAGCTCCCTGTTGAAGGCACTTGTGGTGGTATGGCGATGTGTGCATCTTGTCAATGCTATTTAGTGAGTGATCATGATTTACCTGAAAAATCTGATGACGAAGAAGCCATGCTATCTGAGGCTTTTTACGTAAAAGAAAACAGCCGATTGGGGTGTCAAATTCATATGTCAAAAGCACTTGAAGGGCTTACCGTGGAGTTAGCTCCAGAATAAATTAGTCTTAGATTATTTAAAGAAAATATTGTAAGAAAACTCCTTCATTTTTGATTTTTTCGCCATTAGGTTTATCAGAAAATATTATTTTTCTTGATCCAATTTTTTATGAGTCCAACCGATCAATGCTCCGGCAATACCATAATAGAAAATACTCCAAACAGCATCCACCAAAGAAGCTTGGAGGTCCATTAGGTTTGCAGTTGCATAGTAGACAAGACCAATTCCGAATCCAACAAAAAAACCGATCAAAGCGCCGAAATTAAAACCTGATTTTAGGCCGTAGTTTCCGATCGACCACTTGCCGTAAAGCAAAGAAACCACATACGACTGAAACAAAACGCCAAAGGCAATAAATTCCAATCTAACTTTTGCTTCAAAAGGCATGTTTATCATATGATTTGAAAAATAATTTATGGCAATGATATCGTAGAAACACCAGCCACCAAAAAAGAGAAAAATGAAACCGATGAAGGTTCCTGCTAAAGTTAATTTTGAAAACATAATGTTAAGGTTTGAGTTGAACGCTAATTTATAAAAACACTTTGAAATTGACTTTTTTACAAGTAGTTTAGGACTACGATTGCTGCATTAAGCAATGTCGCAAAAGCGACCCATGCCAAATAAGGGTAGAGCAATTGAGCCGAAAATAAATCAACCATTTTAAACCATTTGATCGAACGCTCAATTAAAACTAACAGTATTATAATCACAATGAGTCCCAGAACAGAGTTTTTTAATCCAAAAAACACCAGAGACCAAAGACCATTGAAAATCAGTTGAAATCCAAAGTGGTATATGGCAGTTTTTCCCCAACGGTGATGAAGCCCAAAAAACCAAATTCGACCAATAGCAATTCCCATTAACAAATAGAGTAAAGTCCAAACAGGAGCAAACAGCCAATTGGGAGGATTGAAAAAAGGTTTTTTCAGGGTTGGATACCAAGTATCGACCGAAATCCGAGTGGCCATACTTGAAAAGTAACCCACGGCAAGACAGATTAAAACACCAATTAAAACGTGAAATAATAATTTTCGTCGCATACTCAAAGCTAACCCAAATAATTAAGTTTTTATTGCTTTTCAATAAGAAGTTCAAAAGCTTATCTTTGCATTCGATGGAGGAAAAAAATTTTATTTTTAAGTCTAGTTCAGCTATAAATCACCGTGCTACTTGGCAAGCACCCAGTAATATTGCATTGGTTAAATATTGGGGGAAACACGGGGATCAGCTTCCTAAAAACCCATCAATTAGCTTCACGCTTTCTAAATGCGTAACAACTACCACAGTTGAATTTACTCCTCGTTTGTCTGAAAATGATCCTTGGTTTTCATTTCTATTTGAAAATAAAGAACAAGTGAATTTTCATCCAAAAATTAAACAATTCTTAGATCGAATTTCAATATACATGCCAGGGATAAAATTTCAACGCATGTCGATTAGCAGTAGTAATTCCTTCCCTCATAGCAGTGGAATTGCTTCATCAGCTTCAGCGATGGCTGCCCTAGCTTTGTGTCTTATGGATTGGGAAAAAAAATCAAACCCAGTGCTTAGTGACAGTCTATTTAAAACCAAAGCTTCTTTTTTAGCAAGACTAGGCTCAGGAAGTGCTGCAAGAAGTATCGAAGGGCCTTTAACTATTTGGGGTGAAAATGCCACATTTAAAAACAGTACGGACATTTATGCTGTGCCATTGACCTCTAAAGTTCATGATGTTTTCTATAATTTTCAGGATACCATTTTAATTGTTGACCGAGGCACTAAAAAAGTGAGCAGCAGCCTTGGACATCAGCTTATGAATGGACACCCTTTTGCTGAAAACAGATTCCTACAAGCCAATGATAATTGTGAACTTCTCAGTAAAATCCTTGTAAATGGAGATTTAGATGCTTTTATAGAAGTCGTTGAATCCGAAGCCCTCACTTTGCATTCCATGATGATGACCTCTAGTCCGAGGTTTATTTTAATGCAGCCCAACACCCTAACTGTAATTAATAAAATTTGGGATTTTAGAGCAGCTACGCAACTTCCATTGTGCTTTACTTTAGATGCAGGAGCGAATGTACACTTGCTCTATCCAGAAACGCATGCACCAGCCATTAAGATTTTTATTCAAGAAGAATTATCACAGCATTGTGAAGCCGGACAATTTATTGAAGATCAAGTTGGTCAGGGGGCAAAAAAACTTTAATTTAGATTTATGAAAGGTCCACTTTTTTACGCTAAAATTTTACTTTTTGGAGAATATGGAATTATTAAGGATTCAAAAGGACTTTCTATACCTTACAATTTTTTCAGAGGCGCTTTAAAAATCCCCCAATCTGAAACAGAAATCACAAAAAAATCTCACTCAAAACTCCTTTCTTTTGCTGACTATCTTAGAACAATAGATTCCAAAATAGTTTCTTTTGATTGGACGAGTATAGAAAAAGATTTATCCAAAAAATTATTTTTTGACAGTAGTATACCCCAAGGGTATGGAGTAGGAAGTAGTGGAGCACTTGTTGCGGCTTTTTATGACCGTTATGCTGCTGACAAAATTACTGTCCTAGAAAACTTGACTACTGAGAAACTTCAAAAGCTTAAAGTTGTATTTTCAACTATGGAATCTTTTTTTCATGGAAAATCCTCCGGCTTAGATCCTTTAAATAGTTACTTAAGTTTGCCTTTGTTGATTCATTCTAGCGAAAAGATTGAAACAACGGGGATTCCTTCTCAAAATCTAGAAGGGAAAGGTGCCGTTTTTTTACTAGATAGCGGCGTTTTAGGAGAAACTGCGCCAATGGTATCCTTGTTTTTTGAAAACATGAAAGACGAAGGTTTTAGTAAAATGATGCGAGATCAATTTACCACGACAACGGACAAATGTGTTGAAGATTTTTTGAATGGAAACATTAAGTCACTATTTAAAAATATTAAATCTTTATCCTCTTTAGTTCTTAATAATTTCAAGCCGATGATTCCAAATCATTTTCATGAGCTTTGGAAAAGGGGAATTGACTCCAATGCTTATTTTCTCAAGCTCTGTGGGTCAGGAGGTGGAGGCTACATGCTTGGATTTACAGAAGACTTCGCGGCAGCATCCAAGGAGCTCGAAGGACATCGTTTGGAAGTGGTTTATCACTTTTAAAGCCTGCCATGCCAGTCTCTAGATCACATCAGCGATTAGCAATCAAAATATTCGGATTGTTTAGTTTGGTAAGGGGATACAATATTGTTGTATTGATCCTGGCGCAATACCTGACCTCTCGTTATATCCTTGCCCCCTCCAGTTCATTTTATGAAATTCTTTTTGACCTTAAACTTTTTTATTTGGTTTTGGCGACTGCCTTTTCAACAGCTGCCGGTTATATTATAAATAATTTTTATGATGCTGAAAAAGACAAAATCAATCGACCAAAAAAATTCTTATTAGAACATTTGTTGTCTCAGCAAAGTCAGCTAGTCTTGTACTTTCTTCTCAACGGAGCCACTTTAATTGCTGCTGGTGCAGCTTCTTTTAATGCAATTTTGTTCTTTACGGTTTACATTTTTGGTATATGGATTTATAGCAGTAGCCTAAAGCGTCTTTTTTGGATCAGTAATCTTTTTGCTACACTCTTGGCGATTATTCCTTTTTTTGCAGTTACTATTTATTTTAAAAATTTTGAAGCCGTCGTAATCTATCATGCGAGCTTTTTATTTTTATTGATTTTAATTCGTGATATCGTAAAAGATCTTCAAAATTATAAAGGAGATTGGGTACACAGCTACCAAACCCTTCCAATTGTATTTGGCAATCTAAAAACTAAAATAATAGTTTCAGCCTTGATTTTTTTAAATTCTGTTCCAATTTTTCTTTTGATTCAAAGCCATTTGGGGTTGATGACTTATTACTTCTACTTCTCAATTCCATATTTGCTTTTTGTTCTTGTACTGCTCTGGATGGGATCGACTCAAAAGATGTATCTTTGGATTCATAATTTGCTTAAGATTTTAATATTATTAGGAGTCATAGGCATTTATTTTATGTACAAATAACAAATTCTCACCGTGCGATATAATCCAAAAAAGAAGTCAGATAACAACAATTTAAACCGAGGTACTAGAACAGTAAAAAGACTGAACAAATACCTTTCCAATGCAGGACTTTGTTCTCGAAGAGAAGCCGATCAGCACATTGCTATGGGTTTGGTTTCCGTCAATGGAAAAATCATTACCGAAATGGGGTACCAAGTAAACCCAGGTGATGAGGTGAGATATGATGGTCAACGTGTTAGAGCAAGTGAGCCCATTTATCTTTTGCTTAATAAACCAAAAGGTTTTGTTGCAACTGCTCAAGGGGGAGTTGTTAAGAAGTCTGTTCAAGAGTTAATTCGTACCGCGCATCCAGAAAATGTTTCTCCAATTGGGGACATGGGTAGACCAATCACAGGCTTGTTGTTTTTTACTAATGACGATGCCTTAAGAAAAAAACTTAATAATGCTCAAAAGAAAATCCTTATGGTTTATCAGGTTGTTTTGGATAAAAGCATAAGTGCTGCCAAAATAGAGATGCTCAAAAGCGGAATAAGTCTTAAGGGCTTTGTATATCAAGTTAAAGATGTTGAATATATAAAAGGTGGAACCAAACGAGAAATTGGAATAGAAGCTTATAATTTGACTCCAGGTACACTAAGCAAAATGTTAGAAAAATTAGAATTCGAAGTTTTACAAATGGACAGAATGCTTTTTGCTGGTTTAACAAAAAAGGATTTACCTAGAGGTAATTGGAGGAAACTTACCCTCAAAGAAGTTAACTTCTTACAAATGCTTTAATGCGATTGGCTTTATCACTTACCTCTAAAATTAATAGCAGATAAACAGGTAAGTATTCTAGAAATAATATTAGTGGATCCGTATAAACCTCATGCATTCCATAGCTGGTATAGCTTAAGGTGACTGTTGCCGTCCATAACAATGCAAATCGATAGTTTGTGAAAACACCAAATAGTAAAGGAGTGATCACATACCATGGGTGAACGGTTGTGCTTATAAACAGATAAGCGGTGATAAGAAACAACATGCTTTTAAAACGTCTTGTCAGAGTATCATTTTTCTTTAAAACAGAAAAAACAAACACCAATCCCATTACAACGAAAGGTGTGAATTTTCCAATTATTTTAATGACATTATAACCTTTGATTTGATATCCCACGGATCGGATTAAGTTGTAAATACTGCCGTTAAATTCAAAAGTATCAAACCAAAGTCTTATGGTTACCCAGTAATTCCCTCCCATTAAAACCGACAAATAGGGACCCCAAATCAGCAAAGAGGATAAGCCAATACTTCCAAGAAAATAAAAACGATCCTTCCATTTGTGAGGGTTGATTAAAATAAATATAAAGAAGAGTGGAATTAATTTTGCACCAACTCCCATCGCCATAAAAATGCCAGCAAGGAGTACTCGATTCTCAGTCAGCATAAACACTGCAAATAGAAGAAAAAGCAACATCAAACCTTCGCCATGTAAATTGCCGATCAGCTCAATGATGACCAATGGGTTTAAGAAATACCATCCAATGTTTTTCTCAGGAAGTTTTAATTTTTTTAAAAGTTCTTTTCCTACAAAAAACAATCCAACATCGGCAGCAATATGAACGAGACGGAGTCCTATAATCATGGAAAATAATTCCCCATTACTTGCAAATGACAAAACAGTAAAAAGCCATTGACTGACTGGGGGATAATTTGAGTAATTAGATTGGCTCAATCCTCCCATTCCATCATACAGTGTTTTTGAAAACAAAGACTTTTGATCAGAAGATAATAGTTCATTAGGCGAAAACTCATAGGGATTAAAACCTAAGAGCTGAATTTCCCCATCCCAAAAAAATCTATAAAAGTCTTGTGAAAGCCAAGGGGTAGAAAAAAGTAAGATCAGACGAAAACCAATCCCGATCCATAAAATCTCCTTCCATCCAATTTCTTTTGTTTTTTGGAGCCAACAAAAGGACAGGAACAATAGGGCGAAAGACAAGATCAACTCCAAATGAGAGGACCTTTCGATGAAATGACCTTGGTATGCATAACAGATTAATCCAATGATTATGCAGCCGTAAGATATTAATTTATTACGGTTCATTTTCCTTCAATAAATGATCGTAATGATACATAGCCAAAACCACAAAACAACATTAGGTGGAATGGGAATAATCCAAAATCTCCTTCTTTACCCAGGATAAAAGCACTGTACATTCCAAATAAAAAATAAATCACTAAGAGGCTCTCCACTAAGGTGTTTTTCGAGATTTTGCGATTAATATATTTGTTTTTTAATAATTTTTTTTCAAAAGATTTTTCATTAAATTTTGGAGTCCTAACAAAGGGTGTTTTTTTTCCAAAATGGCCTTGAATTACTGCAATCGAATTGTGAAATGAAAAGCCCATGGCGAGGGTGAAGAAGACAACGAAACTTTGAAGGTATTTTATAAAACTTAAAAAACCACTACTGTAAATTTGTTTGTGTATTTGCCAGTAACAGATGAAGAGAATTAATGTACTTATAACAAACAATGAAGAAAGATTAAAATACAAGCCAAAAATAACCCATCTAGACTTGATGTAAAGCATGGGTATGCTCAATATAGCTACGATAAAAACATTTAAAAACATGGTGCTGTTTAAGAGATGCATTGAAGCATAAAGTTTTGTTTTAAGCGGAGTTTTTTTAGAATGCAAAACTTTTTTAATCATTTTCTGGAAAGTTTCGGCGCCTCCTTTGTTCCATCGATATTGTTGTGAACGAGCAGCACTAATGAGAACGGGCAGTTCAGCAGGGGTGATGATGTCTTCCAAATATTTGAATTTCCACCCACCAAGCTGTGCTCGGTAACTCAAATCTAGATCTTCAGTTAGTGTATCCGCTTGCCAATTACCCGAATCGATAATGCATTCCTTCCTCCAAATACCAGCAGTACCATTAAAATTTATAAAATGATTTTGACTGTTACGGCCAACTTGCTCTAAAGTAAAATGGGCGTCTAGTGCGAAAGCTTGAACACTCGTTAATATGGAGTAATTTCGATTTTGATGCCCCCAGCGGGTTTGGACCACTCCAATTTTTTCATCTTGAAAATGGGGTATTGTATTCAATAACCAATTTTTTTCGGGTAGAAAATCAGCATCAAAAATTGCAATAAAAGTACCTTTTGCACTTTTTAGCCCTTCTTTTAAAGCACCCGCTTTAAAACCGGTTCTGATTTTTCGCCTCAAATGAATAATGTTAATTCCCTTTTTTTTTATTTTAGAGATTAATGCTTTTGTTAATGGAACAGATTCATCATCAGAATCATCTAATACCTGAATTTCAAATTTTTCTTTAGGGTAATTTAGTTTGCTGATGTTTGTTAAAAGCTGCTCCATAACATAGACTTCGTTGAAAACAGGTAACTGTATAGTAACCTCAGGGAGTTGTTCCCAAGGGATTTGTGTTGGAGGATTAAGTTTCTTTTTTGTCTTTTTAAAATTGAGATAGTTTCTAAGCAGATACAATTGTGACAAACTGTAAAGAAATATAAAGAACAACGAAAAGCTATAAATAATAATTAAAGCAATCGCAAATAAATAAGAAAACTGTTCGATATTATTTTCCATTTTTAAAGTAGTATTTAAAAATCCACCCTAATATCTTAATCGAAGCCATGACAGTTCCTACAAGAGTTCCAGAGACTTTTGATTTTCCAATTCTTTTTTTATAGCGAACAGGAACTTCACAATAAGAAAACTTATTTCCCAATATTTTTAGCTGCATTTCGACTGTCCAACCATAAGTTTTATCCTGCATTTTAAGCTTATTAAGTACCGCCAGTTTGATTGCACGAAAAGGTCCTAAATCACTAAACTTTCCGCCATAGAGTATGCTCATCAATACACTAGCGAGTTCGTTTCCGAAAATTTGCTGAGGAGTCATTGATCCTCTTTCTCTTTGACTTTTAACACGTGATCCTACTACAAAATCGACCTTATCTTCTAAAATAGGTTTTATTATTATATTTAAATCTTCAGGGTAGTCAGAATAATCTCCGTCTAAAAAAACGATAATCTCTGGAGGTTTTGGTAAGTTGTTGTAGTAATTAATTCCGCAAAGACATGCTTGACCATAACCCTTTCTGGGTTCATTCAACACTGTTGCTCCAGCAGAAATTGCTTTAATTTCGGTTTCATCAGTCGATCCATTATTGACTACTACAATTTCAGTAACCGTTTGTGGAATTTCCGATACTACTTTCCCAATTGAAAGTGCTTCGTTATAAGCAGGGATGATAACCCCTATTTTAGAATCATCCAAAAGATTTGGTTTTAATAACGATTTTTTGAACTAACATTTTCTAATTTAAGAACTCCTCTTGGACAGACTGTTGCACAGATTCCACAACCAACACATGAGGATCTGACAATGTTTTCTTCATTTTGTGCATAGGAACGAACGTCAATGCCCATTTCACAGTAGCTAGAGCAGTTTCCGCAAGAAATACATTGTCCTCCGTTGGTTGTAATTCTAAAGCGGGAGAGCAGACGTTGTTGCAGCCCAAGTATTGCTGCCATTGGGCATCCAAATCGACACCAAACACGACTTCCCAAGATCGGGTAAAAACCAACACCTAAAACTCCTGAAAAAGCAGCACCAACTCCAAAACCATACCATTTTCTCAAGCTATAACTATCGACAAACATTAAATTTTCTTGATTCCATTTACTTTGCCAAATAATCACAAAAATCAATATGGTTGCAATGCTGATTATGGTATTTACAGCATCCTTATTTAGTTCTTTTCTTCCCCACACGAGAATGACCAATATTAATAGAATTAGAAAGCCAATAATCACATTGGCAAAATATTTCCGGGTTAAAGTCTCCCCACTTGTTTCTGAACCTAAGTAAGTCCAAATTACGGCAATGGTCGTGATGAAAATAAAGACCAAAACGACATGTATCATCCATCTTTCAAACTTCCAAACACTTATTTTTTTACTAGACAGTTGTCTGAATGGGTCGCCCGCAGTTTCAGCCAATCCACCGCAACCACATACCCACGAACAATACCATCGTTTTCCGAAAAAATAGGTTAAGATTGGTGAAATAACAAACATCATCAATAGTCCGAAAATTAAAATAAAGAGACCCAAGTTACCGCCGTTTAGCATGTTGTTGAAGTGCCAGTCTTCAAAGAAATAATAATTAAGAGGCCACATGTTCTTTAGATCTTTAGAAAAATAAGGAAGATCTTGATTAAGTTTACTAAGGATTTCAGGAATTAAAAAAGCAAACCCTAACTGAAAGAAAATCACAGAAATTGTCCTAAAAACTTGATAGCGATTGTTCCTGTATTTAAAAATAAATTTTATACCAAATAATATAATTGCTAGAGTATAAACCGTACCGTAGAGAAACCACTGGGTGGCAGGTTTCCCATTTAATAAAACACTTAGGGGATCAAAGAAAGCAACAAGACCCGAACTTTTTCCTGCCTCATTGTATCCTAGGAATTCGGGATAAAAGTAAAGAAGGACGTAGAAACCTGTTAGTACCAAGCCCAATAACCAACCCCATATACTTCTTGAAACCAATGAAGAAAACCACACGCCATTGTTTCTAATCCCAGCCAAACTTGTAAAGTATAATGAATAGGAATACCCAATAACTCCAATACTCATCATTAGGAAACCAATGCTAAGCATTAATGTTTTGTTTTGATATTCAATCCAAAAAGAGCTTGACCATAAGAGCAAGCCTAAAAAACCCAGAAGGAGTGCTGTATTTTGTGATAATGATTTCTTATTGACCATTTGAGAATGTTATTGTTTAATTATTGCGAAATCCGCTTTTATTTTAGCAATCGGATTTTTAGAAAATTCAGGATCGAAATAAGCTTCTTGCAACCTGTCAACTACTTCTTCCAAGGTTTTGTTTTGATCAAGCCACTGTTCAAATATTTTATGACGCATACGGATTCCCATAACGTTGACGCCCTGTAAAATTTCAGTTTCTGGATGATAGCTTAATCTTAATAATTGATTCTTATTTTGATGCTGCCAATAAAACTGCTTTTGTTCTTTGGGATCAGGATCTGCTTCAACTCGTCCATAGGTTTGATATTCGATATCAAAGAATTTAGCAGAGTTAAACCAATGGTTTGGTAGGTATTCTTTTCGCTTGCCACAAAGAGTGTTTGCAAGAGTTTCTCCCATGATTTTTCCTGTATACCAAACAGCCTCTATGGGTCTGCGATTTTTTTGAGGTTGTGTTTGTTCAGCACAATCTCCGATGGCATAAATATCTGGCAGGTTGGTCTCTAAAAAGGAATTAACCAATACGCCTCTACCCAAAGCAATTCCACTGTCTTTTAAAAAATCAACATTGGGACTGACACCTATAGTTGATCCAATATATTCACAAGGAATCACTTCTCCTTTATTGGTTATAACTTCTTTAACACCTCCTTGCTCGCTAGGGATGATGGCTTTTAATTCCGTTTCGAGTAGCAGCCTGATACCATGCGCTTCGATGTGTGAATTGATCATTTTTGATTCAGCGTCTGGTAGAACCCTGTTCCAAAAACTATTTTCTCTAACAATTAGAGTTACTTTCTTACCTCTACTGTGCAGCATTTCTGCGAGCTCTATACCGATCAGTCCTCCTCCAACAATCACGGCACTTTTAATTGAATGACTCAAGGATTCCAAACGGTCTAAATCTTGTTTGTGATACATGCCATGCACACCATTTAAATCATTGCCAGGACAGCTGAGTTGATTGGGTTTTGATCCACTTGCGATTATTAAAACATCAAAAGACATTGTTTCGCCATTCTTAAATTCTAAATACTTTTTTCGACCATTTATGTTTTTAACTCTAGCTTGAATACAATTGAGATTATTTTTTTTCCAAAAATCATTTTCGTAAGGCTGTGTTGCTTCGAACGGCATATGTCCCATATAAACATACATGAGTGCCGTCCTTGAAAAAAAATAAGGATGTTCTTCAGAAATTATTGTGATTGGGCGATCGGTTCTTTTTCTTAGGTGACGTGCAGCAGTAATACCTGAAATTCCATTGCCTAAAATCACGATGTTTTTTTTGGGGAAATCTTTCATCTCATTGCAAGTTAATTATTTTAAACTACTTTTTGTAAATTGATATGGTTTTAGTCAATTTTGCAAGCAGCCCCCCTTTTGTGTCAGAATTACCTAAATCAACAATCTAAAAAACCTACTTATGATCGTTTTGTTATGGATTATCTATGTAATCGCCTGCTTCTTTCTAGGGTATAAACTCATTAAAGCCTCTTCAGAAGGCTTAAGTTTCTTTTCTGGCGTTCTTTATTTGTTAATTTTCATTATCACCAGCGGTTTCCTGTACAAGATAGTTTTTGGTGTTTATTATACGTTTGTATATTAAATGATGATCACCACTTTTTAGAATAAGCGTTCAGTTTTTTGTAATTCAACCCTGAAAAAATCATTATTCTTACAACGATATGTCTTAGTTGAGTTTTGAAAACACCATTTTGAAAGAATTTTCTTCCAGACGTAATTACGGATTTCGATAAAATTTCAAAATTACCATGGCGATAAATCTTTCTGCATAAAAGTAAATCTTCAGCAATATCATATTGTTCATCAAACCCCTCTAGATCATTGAATAACTCTTTGTGAATCATCAGCGTCTGGTCTCCACCACGACACCAAGCAATATTTAGACGGCTTCCCAGTGCTGCAATTTTTAAAGAGAAGTGATCAAGATCAAAATTCAACGAAAAACACCTTGCTGTTTTTTTGTTTTTCAAGTTTTTAATCAGTAATCGATCAAAATGATAAGGTAGCATTGTGTCGGCATGAACAAAGAAAAGCCATTCATTTTTTGCGTGATTAGCACCCTCATTTAGCTGTATTGCACGTCTTTTTTTTGCTTGAATTACGGTGATTTCTTTTTGACTTTTTATCAAAGAAACAGTCCCATCAGTACTTTCTCCGTCCACAACAATTATTTCGTGTTTTATTGAGGCTTGGGTTTGTAGATGTTTTAAAAAATGAAGAATATGCTTACTTTCATTATGCACCGGAATAATAATGGAAAGCTGTTCACTCATTTAAATTCCAATCATAGGGTAAATACCTAAAGCTTGTTTTATTATTAATTGTTTCATCACCATATTTTTTTAAAAAATTAATCCGATCATCAAAAGAACCAAAATCCTTCACATACCATTGGAAAATTTTAGAAAGCATTGTCTTTTTACTATTAAGCTGGTTTTTGGATTTGTCAGACAAAAAATCACAGGTTAAGCGATAGAGTTGTTGCTCCAATTTCAAACTTCTAAAAGCCTCGTTTAAAAGCTTAGGGCAAGAAACCGAAGCACAGTTTATAGCAAAATGAATTCTTGGTTCATTCATTTTTCTTAGCACTTCATGTTCTATTTCACCCAAACTGTAGGATTTACCTTCTATTTCAATAACCTTTCGACCCCATGGATCTTTCAGGTCTTTTATGCTTTTTAAAGGATAGTTTTGAAGGATCAATTGAACCGTCAATGCATTGTAAGCATTTATCCAATAGGCTATTACATCGTTTTTTGGCCAAAATTCTTGAGGCGGATGATTTTTCAAAGCTTCAAGGTAGGAATCAACTTCATAAATTGAACTTTTCCAATCCTTGTAATTTACTTTACCGGTTTCGGAAACGAATTTTTTTAATTGTTGATCCCATCTTTCGTGGATGTTTTTTTGAGTAAAATTAAGCGTTAAAAATAAGGTCAGTAAGAATGAGATTTTGAGCATAATAATTAATTTTTAGCAACATCCTCCACCGTCATAATGGAATGTTGCAGGTGAAATAAAAATATCTTTTCGAGATAATTCTGCTATCGAATTGGCTGTTTTGTCACAAATAGCGAGAGGCTGATTTTGTAAAAGCACATGGCCATTACCATCATCAAAATAATCTTCACAACCAAAATAAATCGCTGTTTTTCCAGTGAAAACACAGGGTCCATCCGCAGGCATCGGATTTTTGATGGCACAAACTTCCACACTCTCAATATAAATCAATTCGTCGGTAGGGTGGTTTAGCGGGTCTAAAATGCGATAAGGTCGTTTAGCACGAATTTCAATCGTTCCAAAGCCAACATCAGTTAACATTTTAATGTATTCTTTTAAAGGTATGGAACCCGATAGACATAAGGCCCTCAATCTATCGTCATTCCTTAAGGTTTCATTCATCGGCTGATCACAAATCGGATCACTCATTACGAGTCGTCCATTTGTTTTTAGCACGCGATACATTTCTTTTAGAGCCTGCTTCAACTCTGTCATTTTAAAAATGTTAAAAAGGCAGTTTTGGGCTGCTACATCAATGCTGTTATCTGGAACAGGAAGGTTCAAAGCGTCCCCTTTTTTAAGGGTAACAAAATCCGATTTAAACCAATTGTTTTCATTTTCAGCGAGTTTAAAGTTATCCTTTGAAGCTTCCAGCATTTCATCTACGACATCAACTCCAACAACCCCTCCTTTTTTTCGTGAGAAATATGCAAACTGTAGTAACTCCATTCCACCACCAACTCCTACATAAAGCACCTTTGGATTCCCACTTAAATCCCTTGGATGTACTGTACTACCACACCCGTAATTCATTTCTTGCATCCGAATTGGTATAATTAAACCCGGTAATTTCCATAGGGGAGTGGATATACAACAAAGCCCTACGTCTGGTGTTATTGCAGCCTCTTTATATACATCATGCGTGGTTTTTAAGTATTCCATTTTTTAATTTATAAATTAAATTCTTGACATCCATTTTTCTAGTAACAAGATAAGCGAATTTTCTCCTTTCTTAGCCATGTCCATTATTTCAGGAATATTAATCGGTTGTAGGTTGTCAGGGTCGCAAGAGTCTGTCAACACCGAAAATGCAATTACGGATATTTTCAATTGATTGGCAACAATGACTTCGGGTACTGTCGACATGCCGACTGCATCGGCTCCAATGATTTTAAGGTAGCGATACTCCGCGGGAGTTTCTAGTTGGGGACCAACCACAGCCGCATAGACACCTTGATGCATTATAATGTCATTTTCACTAGCGATTGTTTTAAGAATCTCGATTGATTTTTTATCATAAGCTTGACTCATGTCAACAAATCTTTCTCCAAAGTCCTCAATATTTTTCATTGCAAGTGGAGAACTTCCTTGAAGATTAATGTGATCTTTTATTAACATGATTTCTCCTTTTTTGAATTCAAGGTTGATAGCCCCAGCAGCATTACTTACTACTAAATTTTGCACTCCTAGCATTTTCATTATTCTTACTGGATAGGTGATTTCAAAAAAATCATAACCCTCATAAAGATGGAAACGGCCATCAAAGACTAAAACTTTCTTTCCGAATAATGTTCCGTAAATCAATTTCCCATTATGATAAGAAACTGTCGTTAGCGGAAGATGTGGTATTTCCTCATAATCAAGAACGATTATGGGTTTAATTTTTTCGACCAATCCCCCCAGACCCGTCCCAAGAATGATTCCAAATTCAGTTGATTCTATTCCTCTTTCTTTAATGAATCTGATTGATTCTTTTAATTTTTCTATCCTATTCATGTGGTCTAATTTTTTCTAATAAATCAGGGTGATCTTCAAGGTCTTCTAAAACATCTATATCGTTTTTTTCTTCGAGAAGAAACACATCATTTCCTTCTAACGCATTTAAAGTTTTACTCAAAACTTGATCAGTACTCCAGGGTATGCTCTTAAAAAGAATATCTCTCATCTGCTTTAATCCTAACAAGTAATAGCCACCGTCCTTTGCGGGGCCAATGACTACATCATGGTTTAGCAGCAACTTGAATGATAAATCAATATCCTTTGGTTTTAAACTCCATAAGTCACTTCCGATAATTAATACAGACTCATAACCTTTGTTGAAAGCCCACTGAAAAGCAAATTGCATTTTTGATCCTAAATCAGAACCTACTTGAAGCATTTTATGTTGAGCAACGTTATCCCAAAGATCAGTCTCGGGAATGAATTCACTGTAAAAAACGGCAGATGAGAAACCAGACTCTTTTACACAGTCTGTAGTGTGTGTTAATAAATATTTATAGACCTCTAAAGCTTTATGCTTCCCAATCTTGTTTGCCAATCGAGATTTTGTCCTCCCAAGTATTGGATTTTTACAAAAAACTATGATTAGTGATTTCACATCATAAATTTACTCAAAATATCTTTGATTTTTAGCATAAAAAAACCCCAATGTACCCACACTTTTTTCATTGGGGAAACACTATTAAAAGTGTTTTTTTTTAATAGAAAACTCTATGAAAGTTTTAAAGTAACATTCTTGTTTATTGTCTTTAGAAGATTAGTTTTAATGGTAATTCCTAGAAATGTACAAAATTTTGTTTTCATCATTAAAATTCAAGAAATTAAGGAGTATTATTGGGAGTTTTCGAAGTATAGAGTCGTAAGAACATTCTTACTTTTTTTAGCTATTTTCACCTAAATACTTAATCAGATTATTTCGTTCAATAGTGTTTATTTCGATTGATCTTCCGTCAGATAATTTACATTCATAATTATTACTTGAAATTAAGTTAATTTGATTCAAATGGTTCAGATTGATTGTGCAATATTCTTTTAAATTATAAAACAAGACACTAGATAAATATTTCTTTCGAATCTTATTTAAAGAAAGAGAATTCACATATGGTTCAATATTTTTTTGATGAATTCTGGTTTTGTTTTTATAAGAATGAATTGAGATCAAAGATTCCCATGAGATTATCTTTAAATTTTCATTTTTTGGAGAGTTCGGCAAAATTATTTTGTTTGAAAACGGATTATTTTTGGTTCGCTTCTTCTTCAAATAAAGAACGTCTTTAATTAAGCGTTTGATTTCTTCCTTAGTTGGTGGAGGAGAGATGCATAGATCGATACCTTTTCTAAGTGCTAAAATAATTGCTTCGGGTTCTGTGGCAAATAATAATTTAAACACACTGGTTTTTTGAATAATATTCAATAATTTTTCAGTATCATGATACATACATCCTGATTCAATAAGAACAAGATCGATTTCAGGTCTTATAAGATCTTCTAGAGCTCTTTTGCTGTTCACTTGATGCTTATGGTTCAAAGACACCATACTGTATCGATTTATTAAGGGATAGGTTTCTGAGAAAAAAACATCAGATGTTAGCCATAGTAGAGATAATACCACTTTATAATTTATTCCGTTGTTTAGAATAATAAAGTTATCACTTTTATGTTATTTCACTTTGTCTGGCCGTAATACGTGGTTGGATATAGATATAACCTAATCGTTTAGTGTTATAACTGGCTTCAGATAATGTTCAAGTGTTGTAGGAGTTTGTCATATCTTCTTCTTGAAATTGGGAGTTCGGTTCCATCTTTTAATTCACAATAGTTTCCAGATTTTTTATTGATATTGGTCAAGTGATTAAGGTTAACCATATAAGAGTTGTGAATCCTAAAAAAATCTTTATGTTGGAGAATTGCCTCGTATTCCCCCAAGGATTTAGATGCGATTAACATTACTTTATTGATCAGGTGAAACTCGGTATAACGACCAGAAGATTTACAATAGAGGATGTCGATGTTTTTAATTAAATTTACTTTATTGATGTTAGAAATAGTAACAAAGTTAAAAGGAGAATAAGAATTATTTGGTATCTGAATCTCTCCTGAACTGTGTAATGCGTATTCTTTTTTAGTACTACTTTTTTCAATTGCGCGATTAACAGCTTCTATCAGTTTGTCAATTTCAATAGGTTTAAGTAAGAAATCGACAGCATTGTATTTAAAAGCCTTTATGGCATATTGATCAAAAGCGGAGACGAAAATTATTTGAGGCAAATCCCCTTTGATTTCATCAAGAAGCTCAAAGGCTGTGTCTTGATCAAGAATGATGTCCATAAAAACAATGTCATAACTCTTGCTTTTCAGCATGTCAATTGCTTCTTGTTTTTGGCTGCTACTGTCCAAGGCTTTGATTTCTGGACAATACTTTTTTATAAAATGTTCGAGAATTTCAATATTATTCTTGTCATCATCTACAATTAATGCAGAAATTTTTTTCATAGGTTTTGGTTTGGTATGACTTAAGGGCAAGTCTGTCTGATGTTTCAAAAGGAATGTCTAAGGTAATCCTTGTACCTGAAGCAATGTCTGATTTGTTTAAGTCTTCACTGTTATAAATAATTTTTTCTTTTTGATTCTTATTAATGAGTTTTATTCTTCTATGTAATATTCGGTTTCCAAGAGAATTATGTCCCTTTTCGTGTAAACTAGTTTTTTTCTTTGATGTTTCAATACCGATTCCATTGTCTTCAATATTAATTTGAAGACCCTTGGAAGTGTATTTAAAGATGATGACCAAGATCCCGTTTATTTTTAAAGGTGAAATACCATGGATAATTGCATTTTCAACAATAGGTTGAAGAAGCATTGGTGGGAGGTAGAATTTTAAAGGCTCTACATCAATACTGATATCAAAAAAATAATTAAATTTATCCTTTAGTCGCATTTTTTGAAGTTCAAGATATGCCTTAAGGTATTCGACCTCTTCTTTTAAAGAGACTGATTCTCTCTCATTCACTTCTAGTGTTTTTCTTAACAGTGTTGAGAACCTTCCTAGATATTGATTGATTTTTCGTTCTGATTTGAGGATTAATAAACTTTGAATTCCATTTAAAATGTTAAAAACGAAATGCGGATTCATTTGTGCCTGAAGTGATTGAGATTCTAGAAGACTAATCTTAATTTTATATGCTTTTTTATAGTATTTTGTATAAAAATAATGATAACAAAAAAAAAGCAATGAAGTAAATAAAAACTGAACTATAATTAATTCAATATATTGAATGTGTCTGGAGAGAATATGCTGTAAATTGAGAATGGTCATTGGGGTGACATTTTTTAAAATAGTATAAATCGATTTTCAATATAATAAAAAATATTTATTTATTTAAATATTTTTGACATTAATAATTTATAGAAAACAAGTGTATTGACACTATAATCTGTCAAAATAATCAACCTATGAAAAAAAAATATTATAAAAGTGATGATTTGAAAAAATTTAAAAATATAACAGATTGGAACCCAGAGTTAGGTGAAAAGTTTTTCGAATACTACAATAGTGTTTTTAAAGAAGGGAGTCTCAGTGTCCGTGAAAAATCATTGATTGCTCTTGCAGTCTCTCATGTAGTTCAGTGTCCATATTGTATTGAGGCTTACACGCGTGACGGCTTGCAAAAAGGGATTGAAAAATCTGAAATGATGGAAGCGGTTCATGTCGGGGCAGCCATACGAAGTGGTGCTTCCTTGGTTCATGGCGTACAAATGATGAATGTGTACGATAAATTGAGTATGTAATGGCTTCCAAATCGTTAAAAGCAAGTAACAACGTTTTGTCCTCAACTAAACGCCAATTAGAAATACTCTCCAATGGTATTTTTTCTGATGGAGGTCTTCCTAAGTTTGAGTCCCGTTTGGTTGCGTATGAACTCGATGCACTACGTCCGTTGAAGTTAGAGATTCTTCAAATTAATGTTGGCTATATGTGTAATCAGGTTTGTGCACATTGTCATGTTGATGCGGGACCAGACCGAAAAGAAATGATGTCTAGGGAAACAATGGAACTGTGCCTCGATGTTTTAAGGAAAACAAAGGTTAAAACCATTGATTTGACTGGAGGCGCTCCTGAAATGCATCCTGATTTTCGATGGTTTGTCAGTCAGATACGTTTGACTGATGTAGAAGAGATTATTGTACGATCTAATTTGACAATAATATTGGCCAATAAAAAATATCATAGTCTTCCTGATTTTTTTAAACAAAACAAAGTACATATTATCTCCTCGTTACCTTTTTATAAAAAAGATAAAACTGACAGGCAAAGAGGAGATGGAGTATTTAGTCAATCTATAACAGCTTTGAAATTACTAAACTCTGCTGGATATGGAAAGTCAAACAGTGACTTACAACTTGATTTGGTTTACAATCCCTCAGGAGCATTTTTACCTGGAGATGAGAAAACTTTAGAAAATGACTTTAAGAAAGCCTTAAAGCTTGATTTTGATATTGACTTTAACCAATTATTTGCAATTACAAATTTGCCTATCAGTCGTTTTCTAGATTATTTAATTGCCTCTGAAAACTATGAAGATTATATGTCTTCTTTGGTTGAATCTTTTAATCCTAAAGCAGTTGCTAATGTAATGTGTACCAATACACTTTCAGTTCGTTGGGACGGAATGCTTTTTGATTGTGACTTTAACCAAATGTTAGACTTAAAGGTAGCAAGCCCAATAACGCATCTGCGTGATTTTAATCTAGAATTGTTACAAGAAAGAAAGATAGGGGTGTCACAGCACTGCTATGGTTGTACGGCAGGATCTGGAAGTAGCTGTCAAGGGACTGTGGTCTAAAATTTAGGTGATGCCGTTACTATTTAATAGCTACTCTTTTTTCTTTATTTCTTGTGCCAATCCTTCTGTCATCAGAGGAATTAGCTGAATTTCCTAAACGTATCTTAAGAATCAATTCATGAGTCCCATTGGTCAATTGACTAATATCAGATTCCCTAGGTGTTTCATATGCATAACCAAAAGAAAGACCCCCTTGAGTTTTTAGCATTAAATTGGCTCCAAAACCACTTTCAAGATTATACTCGATTCCGAAGTTGATGAATTGATCATAATTAAAAGTCGTGTTAAGAGAAAGAAAAGTAGGGGCTCCTGCCACTTGCCTATAGAGTAAGAAAGGACTCAAAGTCCACCGGTCAGATACAAAGAGATTTACACCCCCACTTGCATAAAAATGAACCCTGTCAGTTGCACTAGTATACAAGCCTTGCTGGTCTAAATATCTTTTTGAATTTAGGATTCTAGGAGCAGATAAGGAAACAAAATATTTATTGTTTTTGAGATAAACTCCAACTCCGACATTGGGTACAAATTGGCTGTAGTTTATAAGGTTTGGGTCAACTCCACTAGTCGTATTTTTACTTTCAAGTGCTTCAGCTTCGAGCCTAGTTCCATTGGCTCCTGCTTGTAGTCCTAAAAACAAATCGGTTTCTTCGGACATTGGAAGTTTATAGGAAAAGTTTACATAAGCATGCGTTTGTCTTTGTATAAATATTTCATCGTTGATAATGTTCAACCCTATACCAACACGTTCATTGCTGGTTGGTGTCCCAAATGAAAAAGCTTGCACAACTGGAGCTCCATCAATTCCTGACCACTGACTTCGGTAACTCATGCTGAGCATAGGTGCCTCTTGTGTTCCTGTATAAGCAGGATTGAAAATAGTCATGTGCTGCCTGAACAATGAAAAGTGAGTGTATTGTTGTGAGAAGACAAAAACTGAAGTAAAGAACGCTAAAAGCGTTATAACGGGTCTGTTTATTGTAGTATTCATTTATCTTGAGATATATAACCAACCATGAGCATCAACGTTCCCATCTCCATCGAGATCGATTACGTAGAGATAGGAGGCCGAGGGTAAGACAGTGTCTTTAGAGTAGTTTCCTTCCCAATCATTTGAATAATTATTTGGTGCGTAGAATACCACTTGACCTTGTCGATTAAACACTTTGATTATTGCGTTGGGATATTTTTCAATGTTATCGATTTGCCAAGTATCGTTGAAGCCATCTCCATTAGGGGTTATGGCGTCGGATACTTTTATTTCCATATTGTCTGTTGCATTCACATTAACGAGTGTAAAAGCAGAGTAATCACTTAAATCAATATTGTCCAGAGTTGTAATTGATCCCGAAAGTAAGTCAGCGGGGGAGCCATCGTGAAAGGAAGTGGTGTCTAGCATTGCAGGTATCCTTTTCCAGGATGTCCCATCATATCCTCCAATCCCTAATGCATTGATGTTGTTATCGGTTAATTTATCTATGTTACTAAAAGCGTTCCATGATAAAGAGATTTTTGAGTTCCCATTACTTTTAATAATCCAATAAAATTCATCAGAAATGTTATTAATTTCAGGGTCTGTTGTGAGGTTAGAATGAGAAACATGTGAATATGCAAAGTCAATTTTAGTGTTTGCATTCTCAACAACTGTCGCAACGGGTTGAAATATTGCATCATGACCAATTGGAAACATGAAATTAGGGTTGTTTATATTTCTAACAAATCCATTCACATGAGTATCGTGATTTGCTCCTGTTGCTTGACTGTTTTCACTAAAGGAAAGTATGCCATAATCATTTAGACTTGCATCTCCTCGATCCGCCAAAACAATCCCAGACTCAAAATAAGTCATGGGTAGTGCGACATGCATTTCAGCACGCGGTGCAATATATATGTCTTGATTGATATAAAGTTGCGCTTGAAGCGAAATGAAGGCAGTAGGAATGAGTGTTAATAATAATACACGCAATTCTATAGGTAGGTAGTTCATGGATGTGGGCATCTGAATCTCTATTTATTTTGAGTTTTTCGGTACTAAATTATCCCTTCATTCATGAGAAATCATTCTACGCGCCATCAACTGAAATAATAGGTTCATTTAATGTTTTAAACGGTATATAATGTGTCATTATTGGTAAAAACCAACATCGGTGAAAACCATCGGATTCGTAAGACTTTTCTTACATTTATTTATGTAAATCTTGAGGTGGTTTTAGTTAATTTTTTTCAGTGAAATTTTCTTAAGATCTTATAGATTTTACAAAGGAATTTATTTTTTGAACCCCATTATTTTCTAGAAATTTAATAAATGCTGAACCTATTATCGCTCCACGACTCCATTGGGTTGCCAACTGATAAGTATCTGAATTGCTTATTCCAAACCCAACCACCTGAGGCGTTTTTAAATTCATGGAATTAATCCGCTCGAAATAATCTGATTGAGTATCTCCAAAAGTTGACTTTGCTCCTGTTACACTGGCACTACTAACCATATAGATAAAACCATCTGACACTTCATCAATATACCTAATTCTCTCATCGGATGTTTGTGGAGTGATTAAAAACATATTGTATAAGCCATGTTTTTGAAAAAGTGATTTGTACTGTTCATTATATAAATTCACAGGGAGATCGGGAATTATAAGTCCGTCTATTCCTACCTCAGCGCATCGTTCACAAAAACGCTCAATTCCAAATTGCATCATTGGATTGAAATATCCCATCAATACTAAAGGGATGGTAATTTGACTACGGATATCTTTTAGTTGATTAAAGAGTATTTCAGTAGTCATCCCATTTTTAAGAGCTTGAGTAGAGCTTTCTTGAATGGTAGGGCCATCTGCAAGGGGATCGCTGAAGGGCAACCCTATTTCAACCATGTCAACTCCAGAAGCTTCAAGAGCTTTTAAAATTGGGACAGTGTCTTCTAGAGAAGGGTGTCCGGCGGAAAAATAAATGGACAATAATTTTTTATTGCCTTGAAAGGTTTGATCGATTCGATTCATTATAGTTTGAAGTATTCAATATAGGTATCTAAGTCTTTGTCTCCTCTTCCTGAGCAGTTGAAGACAATGACTTCATTTGGTTTAAACTTTCTTACATCTAGCGCTGCAAAAGCATGTGCTGTTTCAATTGCTGGGATGATTCCTTCCATTTGAGAGAGCATCAGACCCCAATCCATTGCTTCCTGATCTGGAATGGATATAAATTCGGCCCGCTTCGATCTGAAAAGATGGGCATGCATCGGACCTACACCCGGATAGTCTAAGCCTGCTGATATAGAGTAAGGCTCAGTGATTTGACCATCTGGGGTTTGCATTAATAAGGTTTTACTACCATGAATAATTCCTTCTTTCCCGAGTGCTGAGGTTGCTGCGCTTTCTCCAGAATCAATTCCTTTTCCAGCAGCTTCTACGGCAATGATGTTAACCCGTTTATCATCTAAATAATGATAATATAAACCAGCTGCATTACTTCCGCCTCCGACACATGCAATTAAATGATCGGGGTAATCACGACCTTCTTTTTCTAACAATTGAGTTTTGGTCTCTGCACTGATAACTGACTGAAAACGTGCGACCATATCTGGATAAGGGTGAGGGCCAACAACCGATCCTATTATATAATGAGTGTTAACTGGGTTGTTGATCCAGTCTCTTATGGCTTCATTGGTGGCATCTTTAAGAGTTTTACTACCAGATTGGGCAGGCCTAACCTCGGCACCGAGCATTTTCATGCGGGCAACATTAGGGGCTTGTCTTTTAATGTCAAGTGCTCCCATATAAACGATACATTCAATCCCCATCAATGCGCAAACGGTAGCGGTTGCAACTCCGTGTTGACCAGCGCCAGTTTCAGCAATGATTCTATTTTTTCCCAAACGTTTTGCCAATAGAATTTGTCCAATCGTGTTATTTACCTTGTGAGCACCTGTATGGCACAAATCTTCGCGCTTAAGATAAATTTTAGTGTTGTATTTTTCCGAAAGCCTTGAAGCGTAATATAATGGAGTTGGACGCCCAACATATTCCTTTAACAAGTAATCGAATTCTTTTTTGAATTCAGGCTCTGCAGTTATTTTTAAATAGTTTTGTCGCAATTCCTCTACATTGGGATGAAGCATTTCAGGGATATAAGCTCCTCCAAAATCTCCATAAAACCCTTTTTCATCTACTTGATACTTCATTCGCATTTATTTAAAAAGTCCGATTTTAAAATCTTTTAATAATTCAATTTTTTTCATTCCAGCTTCGCTTTCAAATTTACTATTTACATCAATAGCGTAAAGCGGTAAATTTAATTTAATGATTTCTTTTAAGTCTGCTAGATGATCTATTCCTATTCCTCCGCTAAGGAAAAATGGCTTGCTAGAAGGGTATGATTTCAATAACTCCCAGTCAAACGCATATCCATTGCCCCCAGGAAGTTTCCCTTTGGTGTCAAATAAAAAATAATCACAAACATTTTCATAAGGGACTAAAGCCGAAAAATCAAAACCCTTTTTTATTGAAAAAACTTTAATGATTTCAACGTTTAAGTCTTTTAAACGATCACAAAAAGCAGGGTTTTCGTTTCCGTGTAACTGAATAGCTTGCAGTTGATGTGTTTCAATTAAACTTTTGATTTCATCAAATGCTTCATTAACAAAGACTCCTGTTTTTTTGATACTGCTTGGAAGTGTTGGAGTTGTTGTTGTAACAAACCTTTTGGAGGGTCTCCAGAAAATGAAGCCCATATAGTCTGGTTTTAAATCAGACAACGCCAGAATGTTTTCGTGGCTTCGCATTCCACAAACCTTTAACTTCATTGTTCAAGTTTTTTTATGAAATCCATTGCACTTGCACCTGGATTTTCAGTTTTCATAAAATTCTCACCAATCAAAAACCCTTTATAACCGTATTCTTTCAAATCTTTAATGGATTCAACATCACTAATCCCACTTTCAGATACTTTGATAAAATCGTCTGGGATCTTCTCTGCCAATACTTTGCTGGTTTCTAGAGAAACTTCAAAGGTTTTTAAGTTGCGATTATTTACACCTAACAGATTCAGGCTGGGCATAATTGATTTTTCCAATTCTTCTGCATTGTGAACTTCAAGAAGAACTTCAAGTCCAAGACTTTGAGCAAATTCAGAAAGTTCTTTTATCTGATTTTTACTTAAAACAGCTGCAATCAAAAGGATGACATCAGCGCCATGCGCCTTTGCCTCTAGAATCTGATAACGATCAATAATAAATTCTTTTCTAAGCAAAGGAAATTGAGTGACTGCCCTTGCTGCGATCAGATCGCCCAAACAACCTCCAAAATATTTAGTGTCAGTTAATACAGACATTCCCGATACCCCAGCGGATTCATAGCCTTTGGCAACATCAGTAATAGAAAGGCTACTGTTGATGCTGTTTCGCGAAGGGGATCTTCTTTTGTGCTCGGCGATGATGCCCGAAGTACTGTTTTTTAAACATTCAGAAATTGAAACAGTTGCTTTTTCAAACAAAGGGGATTGTTCCCAAAAGGAAACTGGGAATAGGGCTTTTCTTTGTGCGACTTCTATATTCTTGTCAGCGATAATTTTATCTAAAATTGTCATTCAGCACTCAGTTTTTGAAGGGTGATTAATGCTTGATTGGCTTTTCCCGAGAGTAAAGATTCTTTAGCTTTTTCAAAACCTTCTTTTGGGGAACATTCCAAAACTGTAGCAATTGCCATGGCTGCATTAGCACAGACAACATTTTGTTGTGCTTGAGTTGCTTTTCCTCGAATAACTTCTGTAAAAATTTTTGCAGAAGAGGAGATGTTATCTCCGCCTGCAATCTCTGAGGCATCCAGTGAGTTAAGCCCAAAGTCTTCCGGGTGAATTAAACTTTCTCCTGAATTTCGTAGTGCTTTGGTGGGTCCAGTTAATGAAATTTCATCATAACCATCCAACGCATACAATATGGTAAAGTTTTGATCAGTTTTCTGAAAAAGATATCCATAAAGTCTGGCCAATTCAAGATTGAAAACACCTGTTAGTTGATGCTTGGGAAATGAGGGATTTACTAATGGCCCTAACATGTTGAAAAATGTTTTGACGCCGAGTTCTCTTCTTATGGGTGCAACGTTTTTCATGGCAGGGTGAAACAGTGGAGCGTGAAGATTACAAATACCCGCTTGGTCAATACATCTTTTTAAAAAGTCAGCATCATTTGAAAATTTAATTCCCATTAGTTCTAAAACATTACTTGATCCACAACCAGATGATACCCCATAATTTCCGTGTTTAGCAACTTTGATTCCAGCTCCTGCTGTTACAAACGATGCTAATGTGGAAATATTGAAAGTGTCTTTTCCGTCTCCTCCTGTTCCGCAAAGATCAATGGGTGAAAATTCACTTAGATCGATGGCAAGGCAAAGCTTTAGCAAAGCGTTTCTAAAACCTTCTAACTCCTTAAGTGTGATGCTTCTCATCATAAAAACCGTCAAAAATGAAGCAATCTCACTAGGGTTGTATTTGCCTTCGGCAATCCCAACGAGAACATTTTCGGCCTCTTCTTTTTCAAGTGTTTCGTGCTGTGTTAATCGGTTGAGTATGGCTTTCATGTTCTTAGCTATTGATCCAATTTTCTAATATTTTCTTACCGTTGGGAGTCAATACGGATTCTGGGTGGTATTGAACCGAACGAACATGATATTCTTTGTGTCTTAAAGACATTAGCTGATGTTTTTCATCATAAGATGTAGCAATTAAAACTTCTGGTAAAGGTGTTTTTACCACCCAAGAGTGGTAGCGCCCAATGTCAAAAGTTTTTGGAAGTCCTTCAAATAAAAGATCCTTTTCGCATATGGTAACTGGAGTTGCTACGCCGTGAAAAACAGAGTCTAAATTAGTTAATGTAGCACCAAAAACTTCGCCAATGGCTTGCTGTCCAAGACATACACCTAATATTTTTTTTGAAGGTGCGTACATTTTTATAGCATCTTTCAAAAGACCTGCTTCATCAGGAATACCCGGTCCTGGGGAAAGCAAAATGTATTCATATTGCTCTAACTCTTTCAATTCAAAACAATCATTTCTTTTAACAGTCACATGACAACCAAGTTCTTCTAAATAGTGAACGAGGTTATAGGTGAAGGAATCGTAATTATCAATGACGAATACTTTTTTCATCTTTATTAATTTATAATTTTTCAGCTAAACTTAATGCTTGGTCTAAAGCACCGAGTTTGTTGTATACTTCTTGTAATTCGTTTTCCGGAACAGATTTGGCGACGATACCAGCTCCTGCTTGATAATGCAATTTTTGATTTTTACTTAAAAAGGAACGTATGATAATGCAATGATTAAAGTTCCCTTTAAAATCCATGTATCCCAAGGCCCCTCCATAAAAATTTCTTGAAGTTTTTTCATAACGATCAATGAGTTGAAGTGCTTTGTGTTTTGGAGCACCACTTAAGGTTCCAGCGGGGAAAGTGTCTGCAACCACCTGAAAAGTTTTTGCTTTCGACTTTAATCTCCCAGTCACTTTTGATACCAAATGGATCACATGAGAAAAGAATTGAATTTCTCTATTTTTTTCAACTTTAACATCTGTTCCGTTTCTGCTGAGGTCATTCCTAGCCAAATCAACTAACATTACGTGCTCACTATTTTCTTTTGGGTCTTCGGCCAATCTTTTTGCAGATTTAGTGTCCTCTTCGTCATTTCCTGATCTTCGGAAAGTTCCTGCAATTGGGTGAATTTCAGCGACACCATCTTCAACAATAAGTTGAGCTTCGGGCGAGCTCCCAAAGATTTTAAAGTCTCCATAATCAAAAAAGAAAAGATAGGGGGATGGGTTTACAGAACGCAAAGTTCTGTAAACATTAAATTCATCTCCACTAAATTCTTGTGAAAACCTTCTAGACAATACCAGCTGGAATACATCGCCACGGAAGCAATGTTCTTTTCCTTTTTTCACATAATCTATAAATTCATCATCCGTAAGATTAGACTTTTTTTCTCCCTTTTTCTCAAAACCATAAGTAGCAATATTATCACCTCTTAAAAGCTGTTCTATTTTTTTTAAATTATGTCCTTTATCAAAAGAGCTTGAGAACAAGTGCGCTTCGTGATTGAAAATACTAATTGCAATTATATTCTGATATACTGCATAGTAAATTTCAGGAATATCTAGACTTTCTTTTTCTTCATTCAAATCAATTGATTCGAAATGCTTTACTGCATCATGGGCGATGTAGCCAAACAGGCCATTTGTTATGAATTTAAAAGGATAACTGTCACTTTCAAATTGTCTAGAAAAACCCTCTATCAATTCTGGCACACTATCCGTTAAGCTCAGCTTAAGGATTTCGTTTGACCCATCAGGAAAGCGATAGTCAATCATACCGTTCTGAATGCTTATTGAGGCGATTGGATTGCAGCAGATATAGGAGAAGTTGTTGGTATGCACATCATAATCACTACTCTCCAGCAAAAGGCTGTGCGGAAATTGATCCCTAATTTTAAGATAAACACTCACAGGCGTCAAGGTATCAGCAAGTATTTTTTTATGCTCCGAATGTAATTTATATATTTTTTTCTTTAGTTTCATATTCTAAAATTAAAAAAGGCTTGTCGTGATGACAAGCCTTTTATATTTAGATAATAGCAGTTTCACGAATCGATTAAAATAATTCGTTCCACCAACTTTTAATTTCCTTTTTGATATTCATTACACAAATATAGAATAAAAAATATTTGTATTTAAAATCTTAATGAATTTTATATTACTTATTCAGCATTCATAACCAAACTCACTTCTAATTTGATGTCATCTAGGATAAGTTTGTCTCCGAGATTTTCGAAAAAATTCCCAGATCTAAATTTCACATTGTACTTGGAGCGATCAAAAGTCAAATCAGATTTGGCAGCTCCTCCCGCTAATGTCATTGTAAATGCAATAGGATGTTCGATGTCTTTGATGGTAAGTGTTCCGTTTAAGCTTTGGACCCCATCAGTAACTCCCGTGTTTTCAGTAATAACTAGTTTAGATTCAGTAAAATTATTTGTAGAGAAAAAATCATCTGAACTTAGATGACCTTCAAGTTTTTCTTTCATTCCCCCACTAAGGTCTTCGACGCTCATGCTGGTCATGTCTACGATAAATTCACCCGATACCACATTGTTGTCTTTTATTGTGAGGTTGCCAGCTTTAAATTTTAGATCCCCAAAATGTTCTTTTCCAGTGATTTGCTCACCATACCAGCGAATATTGCTTGATTCTAAATTAATAGACGATTCTTGCGCATTTCCAACCGTAAAGGCGAATAATAATAAAGAATAAAATAAGATAGTTTTTGATAGTTTTGTCATGTTTAATAGATTGATTGTTAATTTAAATTAATTTTATTTAATAATTTTCTTAGAGATTTTTGTTCTTCTAAATCAAGAGGTTTTAATATTTCGATTTCGGCTTTTTCAATCACCAAATCCAATTCAGATAACATTGATTTCCCTTTTGGAGTAATAATGAGTTCGATTTTCCTACGATTTTCTTCAGATGTTTTTCGTTCAACCAAAAATTTTTCTATTAATTTATCGATTAATCTTGTAGTATTACTGTTTTTATGAACCATTCTTTTTTGGATCGTACTCAAATTAGCAGGTTTTTCTTTGCGACCTCTAAGAATTCTGAGTACATTGAACTGTTGGAGTGAAATTTCATAAGGTTTCAAAACCTTGGATAAAAAATCTTCTGCTCTGCTACTGGCTTTGAGCAAACCCACTACAGTGTTTTTTGTAAATTCTATCTGCCTCATGTTTGTTCACACAACAATTGTACACACAAATGTAATGAATATTTCTTCAGTTAAAAAATAAATGATAATTTTTTTTTATAATGAATTAAGAGCCTATTTTTGAAAAAAAACTATGGATTTGACTCAAGAACAATGGAGTAATCAGCAGTCTGCTGATAAAAAGTCAATTATATTAGACGTAAGAACATCAGAAGAGTTTGAAGCTGGATATATTCCAGAAGCAAAACAACTCGATATACGAAATCCTGAAACTTTTGTACAAGGATTAGAATCACTAGACAAGTCGGCGAGTTATTATGTTTACTGTCGATCAGGTGCGAGAAGTGCTCAAGCCTGTCAAGTGATGTCCCAAATGGGATTTGAAAACACCTTTAATTTGTTAGGTGGAATATTAGATTGGAAAGGAGAGGTCGCCTAAGCCTCAAACACATTTTATTGCCCTAAATTTTAATGAAAGAAGACTTCCTTCATTATTTATGGCGTTTTCAAAAGTTTGAATCTCAACAGCTTTTTACAGTTAATGGGGAATTGATTCAAGTGATATCGCCAGGTATTCCCACCAGTGGTTCTGGCCCAGATTTTTCTAATGCTAAAATCTGGATTGGATCAACACTCTGGGCTGGAAACGTTGAGCTACATCTAGATGCCTCGTCTTGGTACCATCACCGGCATCATCTTGATGCTGCCTATGATTCAGTAATTCTTCATGTAGTTTGGAATAATGATGTTGAGGTTTGCTATCCCTCAGGAAGTATTATGCCAAGCCTAGAATTGTCAAAAATTATTTCTGAAAACTTAATCAAACTTTATCAAAAACAATTTGATCAATCACCAGATTGGATTCCCTGTGAGCGAATTTTTAGTAATTATCCAAAAGTCAAATGGAAAAACTGGATAGAAAGGCTCTACATCGAACGTTTAGAGGAAAAGGTGAATTTGATTTTCAATTTATTGGAAGCCAACAAGAATGATTGGGAAGCAACTTTATTTCAGTTGCTGGCAAAAAACTTTGGATTGAATGTCAACGGAAATGCTTTTTTAAAGTGGGCCCAACAAATCTCTTTTTCAGTTGTTCGAAAAAATACTCATGACCCGATTGCCCTAGAAGCACTTTTTTTCGGTCTTTCTGGTTTGTTAAATAAAGAAATAGAGGAGCCTTACTACGAAACTTTAAAGTCCAAATATCTTTTTCTTAAAAGAAAACATAAAATCCCAAAGAATATTACTGTAAATGTTTCGTTTGGTAGATTAAGACCCCCAAACTTCCCAACCATTCGGTTATCACAATTGGCTCAGTTTTACAACCACAGCCCACAGGTTTTTTCAAAATTGATTAATGCTCAGGACGTCAAAGACTTGAATTGGGTGTTGGATATCGGTGTCTCTGACTTTTGGAAAACGCATTTCGGATTTGAGAAAAAAGGAAAAAGTAGTTCAAAGAAAATTTCCAAAGAGTTCTTGGATCTCATCTTGATTAACAGTCTGATTCCCATACGATTTGCTCATGCCAAACATCATGGATTGGATGAAGACAATTTGTTGATTCAGTGGATGGAAAAGATTCCATTAGAGAAAAATAAATATACTGATCGGTTTATTCGATTGGGTGGCGAATATAATTCAGCATTAGAATCACAAAGTTTGTTACATCTCAAGCAATACTATTGTGATAAAAAAAGATGTTTAAAGTGTGCGTTGGGGTATCATTTTTTTAAAGAAAAACCCGTAATTTAGGCTCATGAGTAAAATCACCTCCTTGCGTCATTATTTTGAAAAGCATGGCTTTGCTGTCTCTACACGCTTGGCCGAAACCCTTGGAATGAATGTTAAAAGCGTTCGTTTATTTTTTATATATGCCTCTTTTACAACCATTGTAGGAGGTTTTATCATTTATTTAACTTTGGCTTTTTGGCTAAAATTAAAGGACATAGTTTACACCAAGCGAACCTCTGTTTTTGATTTATGATTTGAAAAAACTTAGCTCCTCCTTCCTTCAACCGATCTTACTTATTCTAATCGTTTTTTCGATAGGATTTATTGGTTACTACCTTTTAATTCCAAATATTGGCATAATCGATGCGCTCTATATGACCGTAATCACGATAAGTACTGTAGGTTTTGGAGAGGTTGTGCCTTTGTCACAGGAGGCAAGGCTATTTACATTATTCTTCATCTTAATCAGCTTGACGGTTTTTGCTTATGCGGTCAAACAGCTAACGGTTTACTTTTTAAATGATCGCATTTTTGAACAACTTAAAATTAAAAAAACCAAAAAAATGACAGCAAAACTTAAAGATCACACCCTAATTTGTGGATACGGTCGGAATGGTATTCAAGCGGGCGCTCGCCTTCTTAAACACAAGCACACTTTTGTAGTTATAGAAAAAGATCCGATTTTAATTTCTCGTTCCGACAAACAAATAAAATTCATTGCTGGCGATGCCCGAGATGACAAGGTTTTAGAACTTGCAAATATTAAAAAAGCAAAATATTTGATCAGTGCTTTGCCTGATGATGTTGACAATCTTTTTGTGGTACTTACTGCCCGTCAACTGAATCCCGATTTAATTATTGTGAGTCGAGTTTCTGATGACTTCAATCAATCAAAGTTAATTCATGCAGGTGCAAACCATGTGGTCATGCCTGATCGTATAGGCGGAGACCACATGGGATCCTTATTGGTCGTACCCGATTTGATCAGCTTCATTGATGAGCTCAGTTGGGTTGGGGACGAAAGCCCTAATTTAGAAGAATTTTCAATAGATGCTTTACCTGAAAAATTTTTGAATCGAACAATTTCTGAATTGGAGATAAGAAAAAACACAAATTGCAATGTTGTGGGATTTAGAGATGCAAAAGGTAAATTAACGATTAACCCTCCCGCCAACCTTAAGTTGGAGCAAAATACAAAACTAATTGTGCTGGGAAACACCATTTCAATTAATAAATTAAACACGATGTTTCGTTTAGATTAATTTTTTATCAATTTATTTTTTCGATATTGCGTATTCAAGAATTAAAAATTTTATGGGAACTACGTTTTTGACTAGAGTTAAATTTACAATATTGTTATCAATTGTGTCTACTTTCTTTGCTAGCGCTCAGGAGCGCGGATTAGACGAAAGGATCAATGATGCTTTTACTCCAGTTGCCAATTGGTGGGGGGATTTAGTACTCCATGATTTTCCAGGGACATCAATCCCTACCATCATTTTATTGTTGGTTGGGGGGGCATTGTTTTTCACAGTTTACTTTGGTTTTGTTAATATTCGAAGATTTCCTACGGCAGTAAATATTGTAACAGGAAAATTTGACAAGCTAGACCATCATGAGGCCGGAGACCCAGAATTAGCCATTGAAGGTGACATTAAAGGAACAATTGTGGATGAAAGCAAAACGGGAGAAGTCAGTCATTTTCAGGCCCTAACTACTGCTGTTTCAGGAACTGTAGGTAATGGAAACATTGCTGGAGTAGCGCTGGCGATTGCCGTTGGTGGACCCGGAGCAACTTTTTGGATGATTTTATGTGGTCTATTGGGAATGTCAACCAAATTTGTAGAATGCACCTTGGGTGTAAAATATCGAGATATTGGAGAAGACGGAACGGTTTATGGAGGTCCGATGTATTATTTGACAAAGGGTTTTAAAGAAAGAGGATTTGAAAAAATAGGTAAGTTACTCGCAGTCATTTTTGCAGTTTTGTGTATTGGAGCTTCTTTCGGAGGCGGAAATGCTGCGCAATCCAATCAGGCCGCCATGCAATTGGTAAGCTTGTTTGATTTGACTGGCGGAAATGCAAGAACTATTATTGGACTTATTATGATGGTTTTTGTAGGGATTATTATTATTGGAGGGATTAAAAGAATTGCATCTGTTACTGAAAAAATAGTTCCTTTTATGGCATTAATGTACATCCTGGCCTGTCTCTATATAATAATAGGAAACTTCAGTTTTGTAGACGATGCTTTTGGAATGATTTTTTCTCAAGCTTTTAGCCCTCAGGCAGGATTAGGAGGACTATTGGGAGTCTTGATTACGGGCTTTCGTAGGGCTGCTTTTTCAAACGAAGCAGGAGCAGGATCTGCTTCGATTGCACACTCAGCAGTTAAAACCAAATATGCAGCCTCCGAAGGATTGGTTGCGCTTTTAGAGCCTTTTATAGATACGGTAGTAATTTGTACGATGACCGCATTGGTGATAATTATTTTTAATGGAGACAGTTCTGTTTTTCAGTATGGTGGTGTAGGTGGAAAAGTAATAATTGACGGAATAGAGGTCGAGGGTGCTGCGATTACTGCAGCTGCTTTTGCAAAATACATTTCCTTTTCAGGACCTTTCTTAACCCTTGCAGTTGTCTTATTTGCTGTTTCAACAATGATTTCATGGTCCTATTATGGTTTGCAATCCTGGATGTTTGTTTTTGGAAAAAGTAAAATTTCAGACTTAACCTATAAGGTTTTATTTTTGATTTTCATCGTGATTGGTGCAGCAGGGGATATGTCAGCAGTTTGGACATTTTCAGATGCCATGATATTGGCTTTGGTTTTCCCGAACATGATTGGTCTGATTGTCCTTTTCCCAAAGGTTAAAGAAGAGTTGTCGCGTTATTTAAAAGCCATAGGAACACTAAAAAAGGCATAGTATGTAATGAGATCCCGCCGCCCCTTTTTTACCCCAACAAAACCCCGGAGCTATGCAATTTTGCTATTGGCTGCAATTTTGCTCCTGTATTCTTTTTTATTAGAATCCCTCTCTTACGAAACTACCACTCCTTTGGCAGTAGATGAAATGGATAGACATCAGGCGTTTATAGACTCCTTGATTGGCGCCCAAAAAAAGAAAAACAATATTATTCATCCTTTCAATCCAAACTACTTGACGGACTATCGCGCCTATGTTTTGGGGATAGACAAAAACACGATTGATCGTTTGTTTGCTTTTAGAAAATCCGGAAAGTTCATCAATTCAGCAGCTGAATTTAAACGCATCACTCAAATGGAAGATTCGTTATTTGAGGCAATAAAACCGTTTTTAAAATTCAATAATTTCACTAAATATAGAAAAGAAAAGGTTTTTAAAATTTCAAAAAAAGACATAAACGAAGTTGAAGAATATGATTTTTTAAAAGTTAAAGGCATAGGAAAGGTTCTCTCTTCTAGGATTGTTAAATACCGAAAATTTATCAAAGGATTTTCTACCCTAGATCAGCTTTATGAAGTTTATGGCTTAGACTCCTTGGTGGTTGATAACGTTAAAAATCATTTTGAAATTCAAAAACTTCCTGAACTAAAAAGAATAAAAATCGCAGAGGCTTCACTCTATGATTTATCTCGAATACCCTATATAAACAAGGAGGAATCTACTGAAATCATTAAGCTCAGAACACGACAAAAGAAAATAAAAATAGAAGATTTATTTCATATTACGGGTTTTGATTCCTTGAAGATCAGCAGAATAAGTTTATATTTGTATTGATTCTTTTTTTATGCTAGATACTGAAAATGCCGTTGATATAAATTATGGGGAAACCGTAAAAATGGTTGCTGATGCAGCCAAAGAATTCTCAGAACAATTCATTCGACCTCATATTATGGAATGGGATGAAGCTGAGTTTTTTCCAGCTGACTTGCTCCGCAAAGCTGGAGAATTAGGCTTTATGGGTATTTTAATTCCAGAAATTTATGGTGGCTCAGAAATGGGTTATCATGAATACATTACCATCATTGAAGAAATTTCTAAAGTAGATCCTTCAATTGGACTTTCCATTGCTGCGCATAACTCTTTGGCGACTACTCACACTTATCTTTTTGGAAACGAATCGCAAAGACTGCAATGGTTGCCCAAGTTGGCTTCTGGTGAATGGATCGGCGCATGGGGTTTGACCGAACAAGAAACTGGTTCTGATGCACAGGGAATGAATGCTACCGCAAAAAAGGACGGAGATTTTTGGGTATTGAATGGAACTAAAAACTTCATTACACATGGAATATCATGTGATTTGGCCGTGGTCGTTTTTCGTAACGGTGAAAAAGGAGACAGTCGCGGAATGACAACTTTTGTCATTGAAAAAGGAACTCCTGGATTCTCTTCGGGTAAAAAAGAAAATAAATTAGGAATGCGTGCTTCCGAAACTGCAGAGTTGGTTTTTGATAATTGTCGAATTCCAGACAGTAACCGATTGGGTGAAGTTGGGGAGGGGTTTGTTCAATGTATGAAGATATTGGATGGTGGTCGAATTTCCATTGCCGCACTTTCATTGGGGATTGCCAAAGGAGCGTTTGACGCTGCGTTAAAGTATTCTAAAGAGCGTAAGCAATTTGGCAAGGCAATTAGTACTTTTCAGGGCATTTCGTTCAAACTGGCAGAAATGGCTACTGATATTGAAGCCGCTACTTTGCTTACTCACAGAGCAGGTGAGGATAAAAATAATGGTAAGAATGTTACACAGATTGGTGCCATGGCAAAACTTTTTGCTTCTGAGACCTGTGTTCGTGTTGCCAACGAAGCGGTACAGATTCATGGCGGCTATGGCTTTATTAAGGACTATCCGGTAGAGAAATTTTACAGGGATTCAAAACTATGTACGATCGGTGAAGGGACAAGTGAAATTCAAAAACTTGTCATTGCCCGTAATCTTCTTAAATAATAAAATTCTCTATTTCCTAGGCTTACTTTAGGATTAAAGTTATTATATTTGCGCACATTTAACGAAAGGAGGTGCCTAAATTATGATAATAATACCTGTAAAAGACGGAGAAAACATCGATAGAGCTTTAAAGCGCTTTAAAAGAAAATTTGACAAAACTGGCGGAATGCGCCAATTAAGAAGTCGCAAACAATTCACAAAGCCTTCTGTGAAAAATCGTGTGAAGATTCAGCACGCACAGTATGTTCAAGGCCTTCGCGACCAAGAAAACCAATAAGCTTTATATTTAACAAGCGATTAACACGTTGTAAGACATAAGTTTTTAACTTTGTTTTACAACGTTTTTTTATGTCCATAGATCGTTTTCTTGCTTATATTTCCTTTGAGAAAAAGTATTCTGAGCACACTCGGATTGCTTATCAAGGAAACCTTCAGGATTTTCAAGACTATTGTCTTGACACCTTCCAGACAAAAAATATTGAAAAAATTAGTTACAACTTTATCCGATCTTGGATCGTTGCCTTGGTTGAGAAAGGTAACAGTCATCGAACCATAAACAGAAAAATATCAGTTTTAAGGTCTTATTATAAGTTTCTTCTTAAGACGGAGTTGATAACCGTTTCTCCATTAAAACTTCATCGACCTTTAAAAGAATCTAAAAAAGTCAATGTTCCTTTTTCTACCAACGAAATTTCCCTTTTACTGGATGGTGATTTTTTCACTTCAGACTATACAGGTGTGTTGGAAAGAACCATCGTTACACTGCTTTATTACACGGGGATGCGCCGAACTGAGTTGATCGATTTAAAAATCAGCAACATAGACCTCTCAGAGGGCGCTGTAAAGGTGTTGGGTAAAAGGAATAAGGAAAGATTAATACCGTTGTTAGCAGAACCAATTGAATGTATTAGGGCTTATGTTTCAGAAAGAAATAAGCTTGATTTAATTCTTGAAGAACAATTTCTTTTTTGCGGCATTAAAGGCAATAAACTATCAGACGGATTTGTTTATAAAACTGTAAAGAACTATTTTAGTAAAGTATCCACCAAGGTCAAAAAAAGTCCTCATATGTTGCGGCACAGTTTTGCGACTCATTTATTGAATAATGGCGCAGACCTAAATGCAGTTAAAGATTTGTTAGGTCATGAAAGTGTAGCTGCAACACAAATTTATACCCACACGAGTATGAAACAGATTCAACAGATTTATGCCAAAGCCCACCCCAGAGGAACAAAAAAGTAACCTAACCTAAACGCTATATATTATGAACATTAATTTTCAATCCATCAACTACGTTGCCGACATTAAACTTATTGAGTTCGCTGAAAAAAGAATTCATAAAATAACAAATTTCTATGACCACATCATTGATGTTTATGTTTACACTAAAGTTGAAAACAGTTCAGATCGAATAAATAAATTTGTAGAAATGAAAATCGGTATCCCTGGTGACGACGTAATTGTTAAAAAGGTGGCTAAAAGTTTCGAGGAAGCCATTAATAGTGCTTCTGACTCGGCCGAAAGGATTCTGAAAAAAAGAAAAGAAAAAGTTAGAGCTCAAGGTTGATTTTTTTAATAAAATGAACTTCTGTTATTTCTAAACCTACCGCCAGTGCCTGGCTAAAATATTTCAACGCTAAGTTTATTTTAACAATTAATATTTAATAAGATTAAAACTTAAATGTTGAATAGAATTGGTTTTTTTTCAGAAAGCTTTAAGACTAAAATTGCTTTTTTAGGACAAACATACCTTAGATATTGCCTTCTGTTTTATTAAAACAGAAGGTTGTGATTAAATTAGTAACCTAAAAAAAAACAAAAGCATCATTATGGCTCAAGTTTTTAGGGATAAAAAACCCAGAAACAAGGAGTTTGTTCGGACTCTTTTTTCAGGATATACTTGACTTTATCAACTCTTTTAAGCCAAAGATGCTGCCTTGTAAAGAATCACAACTTAATTTATAGGAATTCTTCTTTTTTTTAAAATAAATCCTTTTATATTTGCGCTCGTGTTTATTTTGATATTCAAAGTAACGTTTATTACTGAAACGATATTAAGAGAAAAAAGAAGACACAAAAGCCGATGTAGCTCAGCTGGCTAGAGCAGCTGATTTGTAATCAGCAGGTC
>JAFMCL010000052.1 GCA_017857815.1 Flavobacteriaceae bacterium
TACCATATCCAACCAAAACCACTTCATCCAATTTTGCAGTATCTTCTTTCAATGAAACTACAACAGGAGTATTATCGAATCCTTGGATTTCTTGTGATTTGTATCCAATATATGATACAACAAGAATGACGTTTTTATTTGGAACTGTTAGTGAAAAGTTACCATCAAAATCTGTTTCAGTTCCGTTTGTTGTCCCTTTTTCAACAACACTTGCTCCTGGCAAAGGTATTCCTGTGTGATCGTTAATAACTCCAGAAATAACAATTTCTTGTGAAACTTCATTAATCTCAAAAAATTCATTTTTCTTAACAATAATGTTTTTGTTTTCTGTAAGCTCAAAAACATAATCACTATCCAAAAAGCATTTTTCTAACAAGTTTCCTAATTGTATTTCTCCTTTTGTAAGTGAAATTTTAGGAAAGTTTTTGAATGCTTTATTTGGATAAATAAACCGATAGTCCGTTTGGGATTTTACCATTTTAAAAACTTGATAAACGCTAATCGACTGGTCAGAATCAATTACAATTTTCTCTTGTGAAAACGAGTTTACTGTACCAAAACCAAAGGCTGTTGTACACAATAAAATCATAAAGGTTCTCATAATGATGTTTAATGTCTGTTTTCGAAAACGTGAACAGACGTTTAGTAAATAAAAATTCATAAGTTTGTGTTGTGTTAGTTAAACATTAATTAATACTCAATTTAGGGGAGCAAAGTTTGATACCTAGAAATGTCCTTACTTTGGCTCCCTTTTTTTTACTTCAATTTTACAGTCTTGTTTCTTATCTCATAGTCCTTTATTATTTCGAAATTCTTAATACTATTTAAAATTTCTTCTACGTTTTGATCTTTGTCCAATACTCCAAAAAAGAGTTCTTCAGCAATAGATTCGTTTTCAAAAACTATCGTTACATCATACCATCGTGAGAGTACTTTCATGATTTCTTTGAGCGTTTTATTTTCAAAACTAAAAACGCCATCTTTCCAAGAAACTTCATTGAAAACATCAACAGTTTTTACGACAGCATTGTTATTTGAATCTATAATCGATTGCTGACTTGGTTTTAGCTTGATGTTTTTGCCCGAATAACGAATAGCAACGTTTCCTTCAACTAGGGTCGTATAAATGTTGACTTCATCTTGGTAGGCTTTGATATTAAATTCAGTACCCAATACATCGACTTCTTGTTGGTTATTGAACACCTTAAATCCTGAACCTTGATACTCTGAACTGGGTGTCACATCGAAATAGGCTTCACCGTAAACCAATTCAACAACCCGATTTTCTCCTTTTACAAAATGGACTGGGTATTTTAATTGGGATTCTGAATTTAACCAAACTTGTGTCCCGTCTGAAAGTGTTATCGAAAATTGTCCCCCTCTTGGAATGGTAATCAAATTGTATTCTGGTTTTTTATTGGCTCTTGTATCGGTATAAACAATCTCCTCGCCATTACTGCTCATGTTGTTTGACTCAAATGCTTCTCCTTCATTTAAAGCAATAACGGAGCCGTCACCAAGGGTCAATAAAGCTTTGCTATTCCCCATTTCAATTGGTACAGTTGCAACAGCAACTTCGGTTTTTTCAAAACCTATAGAAGCGTCTTTAAAAAACGCAACTGCAATCAACAACATTACAGAGGCTGCCCCAGCATACTTCCAATACAAAGTCCTTTGTCTTTTTTTGGGCTTTCGGGTTGTCTTTTTAAAGTCGATGCTTCGTTTTTCGATGATGTGGTGCCACATTGCATCAAAGTCTTCCTGCTTTAGGTGGTCATTGTTGTGATTCATCAATAGGATCAATCTCCTAGCCTCTTCTGCAGCATTCTTTTTTTCAGGGTACTTATCCATTATACGGTTCCAATAATTGGAGGTCATTGTATCAGTATCCAATATCCATTTTTGGAAATACTCATCACTTACAAAATCTTCTACGGTGTACTCAGCGTATCTCATATCTATACAACAATTGCTTTTATAGGATTAAAACCAATGAATCCCGTATATAGTAAGAGGAGAAAAAATCGTTTTTACTTCAAAAAAAATAAACTTTTTTATAAAACATTGATTTACAAACGATTGTGGATAAAGTTTTATCGATATGTAGAGTGGTAATTAAAAAGTAGGAGGGTAAACTATCTTAATATTAAGAAAATCGTCTCAGGCACTTTTTTAAAATTTTAATGGTTCGAGCCATTAGATTATAGGTTGCTTTCTTATCCAACAACATCACTTCGGCTATTTCATTATAATTCAATCTTCCGTAAAACTTTAAATGAATGATCTCCTTTTGCTTCAATGTCAAACTATCTAATTCTTTATTTAACATTTTGCGTTGTTCGTCAAAAAGTTGTTTTTCAATAAGACTCACTTCAGACGAAAAAACTGTTGGATTCAACTTTTCTAGGTCTTGACTTTTATCAAAGGTCTTTCTTTGTTTGGAAACACTAGCAATCAATTTTCTTCTTAGGGATTTGCAAAGGTAGGCCTTGATGGAATTAACTTTGGAAATCCTATTTTTAGCATCCCAAAGTTCGATAAAAAGGTCTTGAATAGAATCTTTTACCAGATCTTTATCAGAAACGATTTTTATTCCATAACTGTAAAGCAAACCAACATTTTTTTCATAAATAGCTGCAAAGGCAGACTCACTGCCTGTTTGGAAATCTTGCCACAATTGAACATCTACTTGAGAACTAGTCTTCTCAACATCAAGAAATTTAACTTTAGCATAGCTAGTGGTGGGAACACTTTTATGTAGCGGATTTTTAAGCAAAATAGGTTAAGATTAAGGGCAATAATTGATTAAAACTATAAAAAAAATTAAAATTTACCAAATCTACTATTTACAAATAAGGTAGATTTAACTAGCAAGGGCAAGTTTTGAATTTTGATTAATATAGCGTAAAAGAATTCATTAGGAGTTTTGTATCCCATTTTTTTCTGGGTCTTTTGTTGACGATGGACATCGGGTATAAGCCTTAGGTTTTTCATTCGATGTCAAAGCTCACGGTAAAGGACGCCTCCATTAAGTTTGTCTTCTCGTATGTATTGATAAATACGGGTATAATTTCCTACGATTTGCGTGTGGCACATCTACCGTATTAGAATTGACCAAAGTTACGCCATTACCTGAAGTATCAAAGGTATTAATTGGGTCGATCCGTGGTTTCATGAGTGGTCTTATCTATTTCTTCACTCCAGTTTTTCATATTGATGTTTTTTGCTTGTAGCTTTCGGTCTAGTATAAATTTCAGTGGCGTATAAAAATGCTATACTTTGTGGCTTAAAACTTATTATTTAAAAAAAGCAATGGCTACAGGTTATGCCTTTTTTAGTGTTTAACTTCGCAAGTACACACCAAGCTGAAAATCCGCGAGGATTTTCAGAAGTAGGCGAGAACCAGCAGTTATTTATAGCCATTGTTGTAAAATGTTTTTTATTATGAGGTGATTTAAACCCTTATATAAGTCACTGTATATCAACAAGTTTAAATCAGTTCTATGTTAATATCGGTATCCAATTCTTAAAAGCAAATTCAAAGCGGCTTCCCCTTCACTTTCTAAATATCCAACACTTTTAGCGAAAATATATCTGTATCCAATTCCAATTCCAGCCTCATATGTAAAATGATTTCCAATATTTCTTTTTATTCCCCAAGTCGGAATTATTGAAATTTGGTCTGTAACTTCTACATTTTCATAATTGGATATTACAAACCAATTAGGATGATAGCTTGTTTGAAGAGTTAGAAAATTCCCACTATTCCCCTTAATGTTTTTTGACTTTGACACTCGTTTATCTAAATTATAATACCATCTAGGTTCAAGAGTAATTACAGGTGTCATTAAATATCCATTTTTTGGATAGGAGCTTCCTCCCCAAAATCCTGCATCCATTCCTATTTCAGCTCTCAAAGCAATTTGATTCGATAATTTAGACTCTTTATGAGCCCAAATTCCTAAAACGCCAGTTTGTATTCCGTAGGTAGATTGTTCTACACTTGCAGTTTGTGATTTCGCAATTAAAGTCAGTCCGCAAAATGTCAAAGCCAAGAAGATTTTTTTCATTCGGTTTAATTTTTATTCTAAAGGTTATTTTTTGACCAAAATGTTTTACAACGGTTTGGGCTATGGTGCGTGTCCCGAAGGGCATGCATTATAGCCGTTGTTGTAGCCAGTTTTATTTGTTATCAGGATATTCAGTATTAGTCACTTTAAATTCTTGATGATCTGTGAACCATCCCAGTAATTCAACATTCTTCTTTATCTCAAGTTCCTCTTCTTTTGAAAATGGTTTTATGTCTTTCATAAGCCCCATTTTGAATTGTTCAAATTCACTATTTTTGACGTTGCTTCGTCTATGGTTTTATTCAGTAGGTCTCTTTCTTCTTT
>JAFMCL010000033.1 GCA_017857815.1 Flavobacteriaceae bacterium
TTTGGGTGCTGTATTACATAAATGTACAAAAAAAACTAAAAGTGGTTACAACGGTTTTGTATATGAAAAGTAGCAGAGTAAAAATGCTATTATTTTCAGTTTTAAAACAAAGATAGCAGAAAAGAACCAAACTTTAGTTTTAGCTCTTAACTGCTATTTTTTATATACCGTGTTGCCAGTAGTTTTAATCAATAACTAAGTCAACTGCTCCGTTTGTTGAAAGGTTAGATTCTAAAGTAAAATCTTCTGTTGATACTCCGTCATCAATTCTAATTGCGGCAGTATTTGGCGAAATACTACCTTCATTATGGGCATAAAGTAGAATATAATTATATCCATTATATTCTAAAGTTGTATTAACCTCAATTTTATCAGATGGTCCGTTTAATGTTTCTTCGTCAATTAGAAGTTCTCCATTTACATAAATAGAAACAACATCACCATCAATAATTCCGTGATCCCAAACAGAAATTGTAACATCTCTACTAGATAAATATACTGTACCTAAAACTTGATTATCTCTACCTAATGAAGTAGAAGGTATTATACTATTATCATTCCTTTGTATCTCATCATCTTTTGAACAATTGAATAAAATAGTTGTAATAAAAAAAAGGAATGTTAGTTTTAAAGTTGATTTCATTATATATTTTTTAAAAAGTTAATTAATTACAATAATTTTCATATGCATCAGTAGCTTCTAGTACAGTATAATATTTTGTTCCATTCAATTCCCACCATACATTACCAGATGCATCAGCACATGCTTTATAAGAGAAAGGCGATTTATCACAAGTAAGACCAACATCTTCACATATTACTGAATCTCCAGAATCATCACTATCTGAACAACTTATTAATATTGTTACTGAAAACATTAAAAGGGTGAATTTTAAGATTGATTTCATTTTTGTACTTTTTTAGTTTGTTAATATTTATATTTTTAAAGCTAAACCTACTGATATCATATCACCTCCTTTTAAGGCATAAGAATATTCCGTGATTAAACCATATTTTGAATTTTCTCCAAAAAAATAAGAGCCTCCAATATTGATGTGAGAACATATAGAAACATCTTCATCCTCCTTAAAAACAGATAATATGTCAGAACCTATTGAAATAGTTGAATAAATACCATAATTGGATTTACTGTGTCCAACACCAACGCCTAGATGAAGTGGAATAAAAACATTTGATGTAGATTCATCCAAAATTTTAACGTTAGAATAGGCTACTCCTATTTTACCTTGTAAAATAAATATATCAGGTAAATTTATCTCAACTTCATTTAGTTTTTGAATCATATTTATATCAAGATTTAAGTAAGTAAGACCATCTTGAAGAGTCAGACTATTTACATCTGTAGTTATCGCACCTATTCCAGAATCAAATAATTCATTTTTAGTTTCTTGCGAATAGCTTATTGCAGAAATTAAAACTGTAATAAGAGTTATAATTTTTGTTTTCATATTTTATTAATTTGTTTCTATTGTATAATCAACAGTGGATGTTTGTTGTGTGTCGTTTTCTGAATATGTATTATCAAAAGCTATAAAAATAATAGGATAACTTAAGTTGTCTATTTGTATATTTTGAGGATTTACAACACTTAATTTAAAATTATAAGCAATTCTTTCTATAGCATCATTAAAAACCTCTCTTGACCCTTTTTCAAAAGAAATAAGCTCTAAAACTACAGTTTCTCCTGCAATATTTGAGATGCCAGTTCTTTCCAAATCAATGCTTGAACTTATTTCTACAGCATCATCAACAGGAAAGTAAACTGTTCCTTCAATTTCACTTATATTATTAGAGGGTAATTGAGATTGTGATATTTCAGCAGCTAATAAACCAGGACTGTTAGTTGATTTTTCTGATAGAATTAAATTTTGATTGTTTAACTTAACAGTTGTATTTATTTTAGAGTATTCTAAATGAATTGATGAATATGTATAACCTACATCTTCACTATTTTTGCTACAACTTGTAAAGAAATAACTCATTAATAGTAGAAATAAGATAGTTTTTTTTGTTTTCATAATTCGATATTTTAATTAGTGGTTAATACTTCACAAATCAATGAAAACAATAGGTTGCTAGCAACTTTTTGTCGTGAATGACATAAAACTGTACGCAACTGACACGATTGAAAATTGAAATATTGAAGATTTAATCTTCTTTGTGCAAAATATCTTTAAGTTGTTGTTTGTAGGTTCTGGATAAATTTATCCAAACTCCATTATCGAGCATTACTTTTGTAGAGTTGATAATTTTAATACAATAGATATTTACAATAAAAGATTTATGAATTCTAACAAATGAATTAGTAGGCAATAATTTTAAAACTTCATTTAATGAGTTTCTGTCAATTTCGGGTTTGGTTTTATTTTCTAAAAAATACTCAACATAATGCCCATCAGATTTCACATATAGAATTTCGCTACTATTTAAAACCGCTTTGCTTTTTAGGTTAACTATTTTGCTTTCAGCCTCTTGATCAATAGCTGGTTTTTCCTGCTTTAATACATCAAGTTCTTGTTGTAGGATTTTAAACTCTTCAATTAGATCTTTATTTTTTTGTAGAACCTTTTTAAGAATATAAAATATTGCAATTGAAAGAACTATTATTTCCATTCCAACACCTATAATTACAGGATTAATAGTGAACCAAAAATGAGGAATAATATCTAACTGTATTCCAATGTAAGCAGTAAATCCAAGTATTACAAAGAATACAGAAATAATAAATAATTGAGATCTTTTAGTTTCTATTTTTCTAATTTTAAAGACACCTATTAAAGTGGAAATTATTACAATAAAGTAAGAGGTTCTAAAAAAATAAGTTAATGAAATATGATATGTGTAAAAAATGTTTTTATCAATAAAATAAATTAATATTAACACTATAAAAATATACTGTATAACCCTTAATGTTTTTGCTATAAATTTTGCATAATGTTTCATTTTTAAAAATGAAATCAGAAAATTAACAGACGTTATTATTAGTAATGACACCATAAAATAGCGAGTATCATTAGTAATATCAGTATTATTAGGGTATAAGTATTGAAATGAAAACCCTAAAGTTGTAAATAGATATATCCAAAAACTCCAAATGTAAAGTCCGTAATGAAAGAATAACCTTTTTTTAGTAATTAGGCTAATGACTAGAGAAATTAAGCCAATAAAAAAGATGAAACTAAAATATATAATGTAAAAAATATTCTCTCTTTTTTCGTTTTGCTCAAATTTATGTTTGTCCCATACCCAAGTTGGAATAAGCATAATGGTTTTTCTATTATCAACCATTAAATAGTAAGTTGTTGTTTCAAGGGTATTTTCTATTGGGAAAATATAACGTCTATTGATATAAGAACGTTCATAAAATTTATGCGTTTTGTCGCCACCAAAACCTATTTTCTCAAAGGTGTTCTCTTTTGTTTTTTTGTATAATGCAATATCATTTACAAAAGGATTATTTACTTCAATTATCTTTTCTTTATCTTCCTTTGCCCAAGATATATCAAATTTAACCCATAAAAAATCGTTTGAAATAGGGTAACTTGCCTTACTTTTTATTTCAGAGATTTCATTTATATTTATTAGGCTATCTAATTCATTAACTGAAAGTTTTTCTTCTGTTTTATAGGAATGAGAAAATGAAAAAAGATTCTCTTTTTCTAAAGATTGAGAAAATGTAAAGTTGAACGTATTAATGATTATTAAAATCACTAATATTTTTTTATTCATCAGATTCAATTTTTTCTTTTCAGAGATTTGTTCGGTCAAATTACTGGCAACGGTGAGTGTATGATTTCGTAAGGGATTGCGGGCTTCAAACCTATCAAGGTACCACCTAAAATTGATGCGGGAGATAACGCTCGAAAACCTCCAAAACCCTTATGAATTATACACATTGTTAGCATTTCGTGTTTTATTTCTGTTTATGTCTCATTGCGCTGAGAAGGCAAGCTCTTTGGCTGGTTTTGGTCTAGCGTTGGATTGTGCGACCAGACAATGTGCTTGACTGTGGGGAGGCTAATTCCCAAACGCCAATTTGTAAACACTATTTTTATAATTAATCAAATTTGAATTTATAGTTTCCATGTCAGATTTCAAACTGTCATATTCATCATAGGCTTGTTGCACTTGTTGCGGTGTCTTTTCCGAATTTTCATCTCTCAATATTTCGTAATTATACCACTTGTGAAATTTGGCTTGCCAACTTGTCAAGTGGGGGCGAAGCCCTTCATTTAATATTTTGGTTGAAAGCTCAATTAGCTCTTTTGTACTTTTATCTCCCCTTATTTTGGTTGCAGGAAGTCCTTTTATTAATTCTCTGGTAATACCAAAGAAATCATACCACGATTTATAGACTTCTACTATTACGTCATTATCAAAATCAATCGGTAATCCAATTTTTCTAGTGTTGAGCTCAACCCAAATTTTATAGGCCACATCAACATTAGTGTAATTGGGTTTTATTTTAATCTTTTGCCCCTGAATTCCTATTTCTGCACTGTCAATTTCGATATTCTTATGAAAGAGAAGTTTATTTCTCAAAATCCTAGTTATCCACACTGCTAGTACAATTGCAAGTATTGCGTATACTATCCAATGGATAGAAATTAAAAGATTCCAATTATCATCAAAATATAGTTTAAATAAATCCATAGTATTATTTTGTTTTATCATACATTGACCAACTTATTGGTAGACCATGCATCCCGATATCAAAATTTGATTGTAGCCAATCTACGAAGTCTGAAGCAAGTTCCTCTGGCCTAACAATCTTTTGACCTTGGGTTGAATGGCAAACAGCTTTTAGGTGATTTGGTATTTCAGGTGCACTGTCTCCAAAATAGTAATAGACTTCGGAAATGAGTGCGTTTTTCCCATTGATGTCTTTTCTTTTATGCTCATCGTTGTATTTCCCATCAGTATTTCTATGGGCGCAATCCGATTGAATCCAATTATCATTATTGTCCTTATGGTAGAAGTTATCCCCAAAGACAGATGAAAGCGTACCGCCCATGTTTGGTTTTTTATACTCAAACCTAGAATCATGCCAGTAACTATTTAAATCCAATATTTCGGATACTTTCATTGCATAAATTAGCCGTGATACACTATCAAACTGACACTCACGATTTAGAGCTTTAGAACCAGTACCAATTAACCAATCGCCAATTTTAAGATTACTACTTCTTCTAATTCCAGGTTTGCATACAGCGACAGTACAATACTTTCCAAATGGATTTGGTGCTAATCCATAATCATGGTCAATTCTGTATGAATATATTTTCATAGTTAACACCTGATTATTGGTCTATCAAATGAGTCTCTAACAACATTACCATCGGAATCTTCGATTGGTAAATTTTGGCCAGAAATTGCATCTCCAATTTTATCAATTGAATTCCACCCAATTAAACTAGAGGCTACTTTGTCTAAATCTTTAGGCAAGTCAGCAGTTTCCTTACTTCCGTGTGTGTAGACGCCAATGATTTTTTTGCCTTGCTTTACTGCCTCCTTAATTTCATGGTCAACCCATTGACGAGTATGAGTCTTTGGGCCAACAAGACAAATGAATGTGCTTGACCAGTTTATTCTCATCCTCAATAAACGTTCAACAACAGGTTTTGAAGGTTTTCGGCCATCCTTATGATTAGTGCTGTCAACTGAAAAGTTTCTTATATTATATCCTTGATTTTTAAGTCTAGCTTTCAAGGACTGCACATGGTTATCATCTTTACCATAATGACTAATAAAAACATTATGTGACTTATCCATGGATTTTGTCTTTAATGGTTTCATCCTTGAGAATGTGTAGACCAATTATTGAATATCCAATGATATCTTCAAGAGTATCTTTTAAACTTTCGAAATTTGGCTCAGAACCTTTTTCAACCATATTACGATATCGCTTAATTTTGTCCCAGAGGTGAACCATATTACCATTTAGACCTAAATCGAAGCTAGCACCTCCATAATCTGCATTTTTTTTCAGAAGAGTAGCTGTAATTTCATCAGTAAACTGTTTAATGCTTTTTTCATCCATGATTACAATATTTTTTAAAGAGTTGGGTTAATATTGGGTTTTTAAAAATTGCTCTCTTTTTTGTATTGAAACAGTAAAAGGTTTTAAACCAATCATTAAAGAAGTCATCTTCAAAATCTATAATTTCTTCACATTTCTTCGTTCTTAATTTTTCTTCTTCTCTATGTAATTGGTATAGTTTTGCATCAAATTCTTCAAGACTATTAAAGGATTTTGCATAATTGAATCCAGTATCATTTGAATAGCTTGAATTAGATATTTCATGAATTTGTTTTCCGAATTCTTCGTAATAATGAAAATTATTGGCGATGTGATAGTATTCACCAATTTCAAGGTTTAATATTTGGGCGAAATATTCTTGGATAAAAGTGAAATTGAAAATATTTACAGCACTTGCTCCCCACATAAAATCATTTGACCTCATGTATACAGTAAGGTTCAGAGAGTTTTTTTGAGGGTGTTTCTGGAAATGAAGAAGCCTTGTGCATGGGAAGTCCCTTGTGATTTTTAAGCAACCATCTTTATCAAAACAATCTTTGGGAGGGTCACCGATATTGATAATCGCTTGCCTAGTATTTTTATCTTTTTTAAAATTATTAGTGATATAATTAAACTGGTCAACTTCGGATTTATTTAGTTGGGAAATATCCACATCAAAAGGATTTCTGATTTTGTAATCATCGTTAACCCCATTGTACTTTCTTAACCTTGGACCATAACCACCTCTCATATAAAATCCATCATCTGAAAAGTCTTTCATTTTCTTTAAATAATGCCCAACGAATTCTAGGTCATTTCTTCCCATAGCCAACCATAGTGATTCTGCAAATGGTAAAATTGGATTCCAATTCCTTTCCTCTACTAAAACCAGCCTTGCGGTAGGATTAGCAATTTTAAACATGAAAGGCTCGGGAAGTTCAAAGCAAACTTTATCTCTCGTCTTTCTTTTTACACCTTCTTTCAGCAAGAGAGAAGATGCTCCGACTAGAAAAGAGTTAATCCCCTCGTATTCTGCTGTGTACATGGTTCTTTAATTTTTGAGTTTAATCCCCATTTAGGAGGAAAAAACAAGTTTAATACCGACGGTGTTTCTTTATATTTTTGTTTAATTCTTTTATTATCAACTTGTAGTTCAGGAATCTTTGCTCTTAAGTACTTATCCGTTTCACAAAAACAGTTTTGCAAATCAATTAATGTAGGTACTCTGCCAAACAGATTCTCAAATTTTGTAAATCCAAATTTTTGTTGATAGTTTTCGAAATTATCTTGAGTGAACTTAATGGCATCTTCAAAGCTATATTTACCCAGTGGTTCAAAACACTTTTTAATTCCACGGATTGCTCCAATTCCTGCTTTAACAAAGGAGTTTTCGTCAAAGTCAAGAACTGGCGAATAGTTGAAGTCAATAGAATATTGATAAGCAAGAAAATCCCCAAGAAAAGAAGAGCTTCTCAAAAGATTATATACTTCTTCTAAAGATTTTGCTTTTAAGATACTTCGAAATTTACCGTCTTGTATCATTTCTTTCTTAACCATTTCAAGCCATTTTTCATGTTTGAAATCCAAATGGTTATACAACGAATGAGTACCAGTCATCATATAGGCATTGTTGAAAATAGGGGATTGATTCTTTCGTTCTAATAGTAGTTGGTTTATTGTCGCTAAATCAAAATTATTAACCCGAATTTCACCTTGCTTACTTTCAAGGTATTCCCATGTCTCAATTTTGTTGAAAATCTTGAAAGTTAAGATTCGAAGGAGAATATCTTCTTCGGTAAAAGACTCATTATTATAGATTACATTTCTTATTAAGTATTGACTTACCCTATCTGCAGCACGATAGACATTTGTGAATTTGTGAACTTTTAGAATTTCATCAATTGTCCATGGAGACTCCTGGCAATTGTATTTATTCCAAAACATGTTCATTCTTTCCTGAACGAAATAGAAATAATACTTAAATATATCTTCTTTTACTTTAATCATTAGTCAGTCTTTTGTCTAGTGCGAAGGCAAGAAATAGCTCTTTTGCAAGCTGAAGTCTCGGCTTGTGTGTGGGAGCTTGCAAATGTGCTATTTGTGCGTTGGCTTTTCATTAGTTTATTCTCGTATCGTTCTGGTTTTAACATGAATGCTAACTAGTGTATATATACACCTTCAGGTGTGTTTTTTCCTTCATATTGTATTTTTGTTCAACAATACATCCCAATTCTGCATGTATTGTTGAACTAATAACTTTTCAAATGTTATTATTTAATGAATTTTATTTTTCATGGCAGTAGTAGGATTTGGGTTATCTAAAGATATAAAAAACCAATTGAAAGCCGTTTTGAAGGACAGTGGGAACTTCAAATGCGAATCTTTAATCGTGACAACGTTAGAATATTTCTCTTGATCAACAATTCAATATACGTGATGTTAGGGGTATTCATTTTTGACGGAGTATCCACAATTGCGTTAATTTCCGTTAAACTGTATTGTAAAATCACCTATAAGGTTTCTGGGTAGCGAGCAGTTTTGGGTCATTCCATTTGCCTGTCGCCACAGTTCTAACCAAAACAGCAGCTGGCCAGTGGAGACAAGCAGACTCTGTTTGGAGAATCTTTTGAGAAAGACTAAATTTATGCCAACTGAGAATTTCTTGTAAGAATTTTAAAATTTTTCTTATCGTAATCACAACAAAAAACTACAACTACAAATCCACTATATTGAATCAAAGCAAAAGTAAGATGAAAAATCAAAAACTAAAAATGTCTTTTCTAGCCGAACCTGTAGATGTCAATTACAGGGGAAATGTGCACGGAGGAAAAGTGATGAAGTGGATCGATGAAATAGGCTATGCACTTGCGGTCCAGTTTAGTGGAAAATATTGCGTCACCAAGTTTGTAGATGACATCGAGTTTTTAAAACCCATCAGCATTGGCGATTTGGTAAAGCTCAAGGCAGAGATCATCAAAACCGGTGTCACCTCAATGAGAATTAAAGTCGTGGTTTCTAGTAAAAAACTAATCAATAACGAAAAAAAGAAAAACTGCGAATGCTTCATCGTATTTGTTGCCATAGACAAAAATGGAGAAAAAACCACCATCGCAGATTAGCCCCTTCTTTTCAATTCAACAAAACAGTCTCTAATTCTTATAAATCCTCTTCAGACATCTTATTTGCCAAGAATTTTTTAGATGATTTTTTATGCTTAATTTTTATCGATTACATTTAGGTCTAAATAACTAGGGACCTAAAGTAATTAAACGAATTTTTATGAGATTGAAACTTCTACTTACCCCTAAGGACAATTTACTGAGCTTACTTTTTGCTGTAAATATTATAATAATATCTGCCTGTCAAGGCCCTCCTGCCGAAAAGCCTAATGTATTGTTGATCATGATTGATGACCTCAACGATTGCATTGAACTTTTTAAAGGGCATCCGCAATCCTTAACCCCCAACATAAACAAACTGGCAAAGTCTGGAACTTCTTTTCTCAACGCCCACACCAATGCGCCCATGTGTGGCCCTTCAAGAGCAAGTATGCTGATTGGAATTTACCCTCACAAATCTGGAAATTTTTTCATGTCTGAGTGGTTTAATAATCCCGTATTAAAAAACACAAGAACCCTTTCCGAGCAATTTAAAAAAGAAGGCTATCAGACCCTCGGTACAGGGAAAATATTACATCACCTTAAAAGAGCCAACTGGGATCATTTTGAAAACCATCCAGATTATGGCCCTGTGGTTTTCGACGGCACCCACCGCCTGCCTCATCCCGATGTACCCCCCCCTTTTTCTAGCATTGGCTCAATTGATGGCTCACTTGGTCCCTTGATCAACTTGGCTGGAAGAACAAATGCCAAAGGACAGCCCATTCAATGGATTTATGGCTATCAAAAAAAAGGGACGCATCCCATGCGCTACAGTAATGAGGAGGACCGTGACCCAACTCCTGATGAAAAAAATGCAGCTTGGACTGCAGAAAAAATAAAATCTCTTGCTTCTCAACCCCTCGAAAAACCTTTTTTCTTGGCCGTTGGATTTCTCAGGCCGCACACACCTCTGGTTGCCCCAAAAAAATATTTTGATCGATTCCCTTTGAGTAAAATTAAAATTACAATCAAAAAAGAGGGAGATGCTGATGACACTTTTTTACAAGTTTCCTATGATCAAGGAAATGAGTTTGCGCTCGGTAGAGGGGAAAAATTATTTAATGATATCATTGAATCCTATGGCAGTGAGGAGGAGGGTCTCAAACGTTGGACCCAAGCCTATCTTGCCTGTGTTGCTGCAGTTGACGATAACGTGGGACAAGTAATGGATGCCCTCGATCAGTCCAGCCTTAAAAAAAATACGGTGGTGGTCTTGGCAAGTGATCATGGTTTTCACATGGGAGAAAAAGATTACCTCTACAAAAACTCCCTTTGGGAAGAAAGCACAAGAGTCCCACTGATCATGAGAGTCCCAGGCGCATCAATTCCTGATTCTAAAGTCGAAAAAGTCGTCTCCCTTATTGATGTCTATCCCACCTTAATGGACTTTTGTGGCTTATCGGATAACACCCTAAAAAATGAAAAAGGTCGCGCGTTGGACGGACACAGTTTAAGAACATTGATTGAAAATCCAGAAGCAAAAAGTTGGAAAGGTGAAAAGCCAGCTTTAACTGTTGTATACGCTGGCCCAGAATTTAAAAACAATCCTACTTTGCAACACTATGCCATCAGAACCGACCGATACCGATACATTTTGTATAACAACGGGAAAGAAGAATTATATGATCATCAAAACGACCCCAACGAATGGAACAATCTGGCGCTGGACAATGCAGTCGATCAAAATACTTTATTAGAGATGCGTGATCAAATGGCAGTGATGGTTTCCCCCTTAAAATTGAATGGATTTATAAGTAATAATTAAAATGAAAAAATTAAAAATTCTTGTATTCAGTTGGTTTTTAATTCAACCTTTTTTAGGACTTTCTCAAGAGCAAAAAATCATCTCCCTAAACGGAAATTGGGAAATTGTTTTTGATCACAACAACCAAGGTGCGAATCAAAACTGGCAGGAAGATGAGGTTTTTCAAACCCTTAAAAACAAAAAACTAATTTCTATTCCAAGCAGTTGGGAATTGATAGAAGAGGACTATGAGGGCGTGGCGTTTTATCGTTATGCTTTTGAGGTTCCAAAAGATTGGAAAGAAAAGATTATTCGTTTACAATTTGATGCGGTCAATTATCTTTCAGAAGTATGGATTAACAATGAAGTAGTTGGCTATCACGAAGGAGGATTTACCCCTTTTGAATTTCGAATAGATGAAATGATTCAAACAGGAAAAGAAAATGTTTTGACTTTACGTGTCGTTGGTCCGATCTTGTTGTCGGATAAAAAGATTGATGGCGTCAAGGCCCTAGAAACCCCTCAATGGAGAGGTGGGATTTCCGGCGGGGTTTGGCAGAATGTAAGGGTGATTGCTTCTGGAGCTGCCTTCATAAAAGATGTTTTTATAGTGCCTAATCTCAGAGACAACACCGCGACTTTTAACCTTGAAATAGACCACACGGCCATCAAAGGAGCCGAAATTGGAATTAAAATCAATCTATTGGATGCAGAGCATAGAAGGATAACCGTTAAAGAAAAAATAAAAGTACATCCTGGTTTAAATAATCACAAAATAGTAGTTAACATTCCAGACACTCAATATTGGTCGCCAGACACTCCAAACTTGTACTGTGCAAAAATAACAATTGAAAACGATGGGCTTTTTTCCGACAATTGGAGCGGAAGATTTGGAATGCGGGAATTGACAATTAGGAATAAAGATTTTTACTTAAATGGCAAACGAATCTACATCAAAGCTTCCTTTTTTGAAGGACTCTACCCTAATGGAATTGCATTTCCGGATTCTGAAGAAATGGCAAGAAAGGAAATTCGATTGGCAAAAGAGGCCGGTTTTAACATGATTCGTCCTTGGCGGCATCCCACCACGCCGATGTGGCTTGATCTTGCCGACGAAATGGGGATCATGGTGGTGGGGAGTCCAGCTCTTGAGTGCATGGGCTTGCCCTTGTCGACACCCTACCTTCCGAGTCGGGTTACCAATGAGGTCAAGGAAACCATCTTAAAAGACCGAAACAGAGCCTGTATCGTTCAGTGGGAACTTTTCAACGAATTGCACCGCCCCATCCTTAATCAGCACTTAGGCCCTATGGCAATGCTTGCTAGGGAGCTTGATCCCACCCGATTGATTTTAGATGAATCCGGAGGCTGGGCTTTTGGAGCCAATATGTATTTGCCTTATGAATACGAACCAACTAAATTTAATGACATTCATAATTACGCTGGAGCTTATATCAACGAAAAGGTTTACAATGCATATGTTTCTATGGCCATGTCCGACGAGGAGAAAAAGGAGTATGGGATCAGCGGATTTAAGATGGAAGGAAAGTCAAAAGTAGTTCCAGGGTTAATGTCTTTTTTGTCCGAGCTGGGCTATGGGAGTTTGCCAGAATTAATAGAAAATAATGAAAGATTTGCAAAGGAGGGCAACCCCTTGACTCCGGCTTACAGATATTACAAACGCTTGCACAAAGAGCAAGAACAAATACTCGTTGATACGGGATTGAAGAGCTTGTATCCCGACATGAAACAGTTTTATTTGAACCAACAACATGTCCACGGAACAGCTAACAAAAGAATGATTGAAGCGATTCGCTCCAACCCCCATATGGACGGTTATTGCGTTCATGCGTTGACCGCTGGCGATTGGATCATGGGAGCAGGTCTTTTGGACATTTGGCGCAACCCGAAAACCTATGCCTATGAAGCGACCAAGGCAGCCAACCAGCCCAGGATTGTTTCGATCAGAACGCTTCCGAGAAATGTTTATGCCGAGAAAGGAATGAACTTGAAAATAACCGGGATCAATGATTTGGAAGCGATTGAAGGGAAACTATCGATTTCAATTGAGTCCAGTAAAGGGGGCGTTGTTTTTGAAGAAACCTTAGAAGCAGATTGGAGATCGGGAGTTGTGAACTTATTTTCAAAGAAACTCGACACTAGTCAATGGAGCGGGAGCTATGAAGTAAAGGTCAAAGTAGTTGACAAAGATGACATCGTATTAACGGAAAATTTTATTGAATTTGAGGTTTTTAACCCTGAAAGTTTAATCCCTTCTGACGGGAAAGTTGCCTTGTTGGATTTTGAGGGAAATCTTAAAAAAAAATTGATAAATTTAAAAATTCAAACGGTAGATTTTAACCGGTTGACTTCAAAGAATATTCCTGTTTTGGTGAGTTCAAATAAAGCCACGAATGATAAGGAGAAAAGACGATTTAAAAACTTAAAAGATTTTGTGAAAAACGGAGGCACTGCAGTTTATCTTGACCGATTGATAGACAGCGTGAAAGCTGAATCATACGCGACTCCATTTACGGCTAGGGTACACCCTTCAAGAGGTTTGTGGACTTGCATTCCTCACATTGCTAAAGATCATCCACTCTTTGATGGCTTGCAAACTAACGGGTTTTTAAGAAATACGTATGAAAACATCTGGCCTCAAAAAACATTGAGGGATTTAAAAACAAACGGAACTAGGGTTAAAGAAAAACCCATCGTAACTTCCGTAGCTTTTGATTGGTTTTCTAAGGGAAACAAATTGGGCTACAAAGGGCCTGGACCCTCTTGGTGGGGAGCAGACCTAACTTTTATTTCCATGGGAAAAGGGAAATATTTATTGTCTCAATTCCAAATTTTAGAAAATTTAGGGAAAGATCCAGTAGCCGATAAAATGCTTATTAATATGATAAAGTTTTTAGAGAAAAAAGAGTAATGTTTTTACTATTTGAGTTCTAGCTTTTGTGTTTTACTATAACCCTTCCCTCGAATGACTTCAAAGGCATTTAGCATTTCTTTGAGTTTGTCTGGATTCGCTTCCGCAAGATTGTTTTGCTGACCAATATCATTCACAAGATTAAATAATTGAAATTCAGAATCATTGCCCAATTCAATTTGCACTTTTTCATTCACCGCAGGTCCTTTATAGGGAGGAATCATCACCCAGTCTCCTTTACGAAAAGCAGTTCTGCTTGTGGCTTCCAACACCAACTCTGTTCTACCTTGATCAGAATTTCCCATCAATACCTCCAGCATTGGTTCACTATCAGGGGTTCGGACTTTGCTTCCTACCAGTTGCGCAATGGAGGATAGTAGGTCCAATTGACTTACGATTGCATCAGAAACTCCGGGTTTAATTTTTCCTTTCCAATAAGTAATAAATGGAACGTGTGTTCCAGCTTCAAACAAGCTGTATTTTCCGCCACGAAAAGGCCCCCAAGGCTTATGATCGCCATTTCTAACATCGGCATCATCAAAGTAACCATCGTTAAGGACAGGACCATTATCGCTAGAAAAAATGATTAGCGTGTTTTCTAATATACCTTCTGCTTCTAGAGTCTTTTTTAGTTCCCCAAGACACCAGTCAGCTTCGGCAATTGCATCGCCTCTTGGGCCTAAATCAGAAACTCCATTAAACCTTGGGTGTGGCGTTCTTGGAACATGCGGTTGTTGCATCGGATAGTATAAGAAGAACGGCTTTTCTTTGTTTTTTTTAATGTAGCTTTTGACCCTATTTAGAAATTCGTCGGCCATGTCAATGTCGCTCCATTTTGCTGCATCACCACCTTTCATAAAGCCAATTCTTGGGATTCCATTCACGATACTGTTGTTGTGTCCGTGATGCCATTTCATGGTCGTTAATTCTGGGTTATCCAAACCTGTTGGTTCTCCCTCAAAATTCTTTTTATAGCTTACAGTTATTGGATCGTTGGGGTCTAACCCTACCACATTTCCATCTTCAATATATACGGTAGGGACACGATCCTGAGTCGCTGCTAAAATATAAGAATAATCAAATCCCAATTCATTTGGCCCAGGGGTCACCAATTCATTCCAATCGACATTTCCATCACCCAATCCCAAGTGCCACTTTCCTATAATTGCGGTTTGGTAGCCCTCTTGCTTCAACATTCTTGGAATGGTCATTTGGTCTCTTCCAATAATTAAGGGCGCAGTTCCAGGTAAAATTTTAGCTCTTTTTTCTCTCCAAGGATAGACTCCTGTTAACAGTGCATATCTGCTGGGAGTACAGGTTGCAGAGGTTGCATATCCATTATTAAAGCTCATCCCACCTTTTGCCAAAGCATCCATGTTAGGGGTTTTTAGTTTCTTTGCACCATTATAACCTACATCGCCATAACCCAAGTCGTCCATATAAACGATAATGACATTCGGCTTGACTTCTTCAACTTTTTCGGCACAAGAAAAAAACAATAAAGCGAACAGCATTAGAGCAGTATTGTACTTATTATGGAACAACATGATTTTTTATTTTAAGATTTAATAAGTACCTAATTTAGGGATTAATAATTATTTTAGAGAATTATATATTTATAAAATCATGAAAAAAGCAGTTATTAAAATTATCGTAATCATAATATTTTTTGGAGGAGCTTTCCAATTAATAAACAAAAAAGGTAGCGACTCCAATAAAGCGGAACAATCAAAACCTAATTTCATAGTGATTATGGCAGATGATCTAGGTTATGGGGATGTTGGCTTTAACGGAAGCACTGAAATCCCTACACCCAACATTGATCGAATTGCTGCAAATGGGATTAAATTCACCAATGGCTATACTTCATATTCTGTCTGCAGTCCCAGCAGAGCTGGGTTTATTACAGGAAGGTATCAACAGCGTTTTGGCTATGAGAGAAACATTCAATACCGTCCGAATGACCCTAATATGGGATTGCCTCAAACCGAAAAGACGATACCAGAGGTTTTAGGCCAAGTAGGTTATAAGTCACGGATTATTGGCAAATGGCACTTGGGGGCTCATATCTCTAACCATCCAATGAACCGAGGATTCACTAGCTTTTTTGGTCATTTGGGAGGAGGACATAAATATTTCCCAGAAGAGTTAACGATCAAGGATAGCTATTCTTTTAGTGACGAACCTATGAGCTATAAGACTTGGATAATGGAAGACCATACTCCGATAGAGATAAAAAATTACCTAACCGACGAATTTTCTGACAATGCTGTAAGTTTTATTGACAAGAATCAAGAAGATCCATTTTTCTTATTTGTTTCCTATAACGCCCCTCATAGTCCACTCCAAGCCACAGAAAAATATTTGAGTCGATTTGAACATATCGAAGATCCCAGAAGAAGGACTTATGCTGCAATGGTGAGTGCCGTTGATGACGGTGTGGGTAAAATTTTAGATCAGCTGGAGGCCAAAGGACTCAATGAAAACACTTTGGTTTTCTTTTTGTCTGATAATGGAGGTCCTGAACATGCAAATTCTTCCGACAATGGGTTACTTAGAGAAGGAAAAGGATCGATTTACGAAGGAGGCAATCGAATTCCTTTTGCCATGCAATGGCCAGGGGAGCTTAAGCCCATGGTGTATGATTATCCTGTTTCGGCTTTGGACCTTATGGCTACTTTTGCAGACCTTGCCGATGCACCTTTAGCAAAAGATAGACCCCTAGACGGTGTAAATATTATTCCTTATTTAAAAGGTAAGAAAAAGGGAAGTCCTCATTCTACACTTTATGTCAGAAAATTTGATGGAGACCTTTACTCGGTTAGAGATGGAGACCTTAAGTTGGTTACCAAAGAAAATAATTCCGTAAAGGAATTATACAATTTGAGTGAAGACATTAGCGAAGAGAATGACATTGCCGAACTTTATCCACAGGAGTTAATAAGACTAGATTCTTTAAGACAAAAATGGGATGCAGAATTGATTGACCCCATATTTTTGGGGCTAATGCATACAGAGAGATACATACAAAAAAGATTAAATAATAAAAAAAGGAAGTGATTATCACTTCCTTTTTTTATTATTTATTAAGACAATAATTGGTTTATTTAGGTTGAAATCCTTCAGGATTTTGTTTTAAGTTACTACCAGAGACTGCTTCAGCCGGCAGCGGAGTAATATATTGTGCTTTTGTCGGTTGTTTCATCAAAGGAACTTTTTCAGTAGGGTCTCTTCTTGCTGCAACTTCTTCAAGAGTTTCTGTTCTGATTAGATCAAACCATCTTTTGTCTTCAGCAGCCAATTCCCATCCCTTTTCAGCAATAATATCACTAATCGTTGCTGAAGTTGCATCAACAGAAGCGTCAGGAGTATTTGGGTCAAGTCCAGCAGCTCTTCTTTTGACTTGATTCAGTGCATCAAGCACAGAGGCATCAACGCCTCCTGAAGCAGCTTTTGCCTCTGCATAAATCAATAATACTTCGGCATATCTGTAGAGCTCAACAGGACGATAGCCCATTGTTCGACCAACAACTGTTAAGTCCTCTGATATGGTATATTTTTTATACATTGGATGAAACCTTTCAGAAACTTCCCAAGACGTAGTTGGAGGGGTTTTATCAATAATCTTACCACCTGCAAATCCACGATTAGGAATTTCTGTCACAAATGTCGCATCTTTTCTTGCCCCTGCGGGAAAGTCATTAAAAAACTGTAACTCAGGATAGCAGTCAGACCATCCTCTGGCCATGTGAAAGCTAAATGCAGCAGGGTGTCCGTTTCTGTGATCCTCTTCTTTAGAAAATTGAACAGAAAAAACACTCTCTAAGCTATTGGCATTCTCAAGCAACCACAGTTTATGAATATCCAATAATTGGTGATACCCCATGTCAATTACTTCTTTTGCTTTACTTGCAGCCAAAGCATTTTTTGAGGGGTCTTTAACAGGCCATCCAGCCCAAGTTAAATATAAATCAGCAAGTAATGTTTTTGCTGCTGATTTTGAAGCACGCCCAACGTTTGCTGTAGCTCCTGGTGCAGGAAGAGCAACTTCTGCGAGTAATAAATCGCTTTCTATCTGTTTGTAGTTTTCAAGTACAGTTGCCCTTGTTTCTTTACCCGTTGGAGTCATTCCATCTATAACAATGGGCATATTCCCGTGCTCACGAACTAAATGGAAGTAAGAATATGCTCTCAAGAACCTGGCTTCTGCGTCAACAACTGATTTAATGGCATCAGGAGCTGTTGAGGTTTTGATCCCTTCGATCAGAGAATTGGCATGATAAATTACTTTCCAAAAACCCTTCCAGTCATGAGCAAGCCATGCAAGATCAGAGTTTTCTCCACTACCATAGTTAAACCCATCAAAAACCCTTAGAGGCGCTTTATTTCCTCCCCACCAGGTTGTAATGTCATCCGAACCATAGGTGTTTGTTCTCAATAGGTGAGGATTGCTATAAGTTTTTTGAAGCTCCTTGTAAACCGTTGTAAGAGCAGCAACTAAATCACCTTCCGATTTTAGGTTGTCTAATGATAATATTCCACCTCTGTCTTCCTCAAGATCACTACAAGAGAATACAAACATCAATGAAACAAATAGGGTAAATATTTTATTTGTGTATTTCATGATTATTATTTTTTAAAATGTTAGGTTAAATCCAACCGAAAAGGACTTTGAGATGGGAAAAGCATTTAAATCAATTCCAAGGTCAACATCTGAATTTCCCGAAGCGGTTGATACAGGATCAAAGCCCGAGTAATCTGTTATGATAAATAGATTTTCAGCATTAACAAAAAGCTTTACTTGTTCAATACCAAAATTACTAAATCGATTACCAAAATTGTAGGTTACCGACATGCTTTTAAGCGAGGTGTATGATCCATCTTCAATCCATTGGGAGTTAAGCCATTTACTGCCTCTTGCTTCAATGGTTCCTGCATGGATTGTATTACTGGGATTTGTAGGTGTCCAACTATCTAAAAAGTCTGCATGTACGGCATGGAATTGACCAGAACCCATTCCCATCATTCTCATTCTTTGGAAGTTATAAATATCATTTCCTTGAGCCCCCTCAAAGACCATATTGATATTAAAGTCCTTAATGTCAACATCAAGGTTCCATCCCCAAGTAAAGTCAGGATTTCCGTCCCCTACAGTTCCGATGTCATCTGCAGTGATTTTTCCATCTTCATTTATATCTTTATATATTCTATGTCCAGGGGTACCACCATCAGTATTTCCAGTTTGATAGATGCCTTCAATAATATAACCTCTAAACGAACTCATTGGTTTTCCAACTTCTACTCTTGTTGGATTAACATCGAACGTACTGTTATAGTAGGTATTACCTAACACCATTGACTCTAAACCGTCTACCAATGATAGAACTTTGTTTTTGTTAGAGGATAAGTTAAAGTTGGAATTTATCGACACATCATTTTTTTCATAAAGAACAGTATTTAACGAAATATCGAAACCTTTGTTTTCAACTTCTCCAGCATTTTGAGTGATAATCGTAGGTCCAACAAACTCAGGAAGAACTCTGTCTAAGAGGATGTCCTTTGTGTTTTTATTGTAATAATCAACGGAAAGAGTAGCTTTAGAGCTCCAAAGACCAATATCAAATCCGATATTGAATTGAGTGGTTGTTTCCCAAGTCAAGTCAGGATTAGGCATTTTATTAGATGGCGCTACACCAATACTTGCAACTCCACCTGTAAAAGGATAATTGTTTGCAGTTGAAATTCCTGGTATGGAAATTGTTGAGAAAGGGCTTACTGCCTGACTCCCAGTAACACCATAACTTGCGCGTACTTTCATGGAACTAATCGTTGAATGATCTTTAAGGAAATCTTCTTGGGAAACCCTCCATGCTATGGATCCGGATGGGAAAGTACCCCAGCGGTTATCCTCGTTAAACTTGCTCGAACCATCCGTTCTAACAGAAGCGGTAAATAAATACTTATCATATAGCGAGTAATTAACCCTAGCCAAGAAAGACTCTAATTTTTCGTTTATTTCTCCACTGTCTGTATTTTGAATTCCAGCGAGTGAAAGCTCTCTAAAGTTTGTAGAATTTGAGAAAAAAGAACTTGCAGAAGCCTCCCTAAAACTTTGTTTAAATGACTGCTGCTCATGAATCAAATCTGCTTGAAACGCATGATCAGGATTGTCGTTTTTATAAGTTAACCGATTGGTGTTTTGAAGACGTAATCCCTGTTGATCTCTAACCTTTGCTTGACTTGTCCCATTTACTAGCGAAGAAACATAACTACTGTTGGTTAAATCAATCTTCTCAAGACCTGCTGAAATATTTAGGACTAAGTTTTCAGTAAGCTCATAATTTGCGTAAATACTTGAAATTAACTGATCTGAAATGTTTTCAATACTATTATACTTTGGGGTTAAAAGCGGCTGTGGGTTCCCATTACCAACCCCTGTTTTAGAAGGAGTTGAGTTGTCATTTCCGCTTGTATCTAAAGGAGTTTGCGTCATGTCCCAAGCGATACCTGGCCCAAGATTTGGACGATCACCATTATTTTGTGAACGACTGATAAAATTGTTTATCCCAACTTTTAGCTTTTCACTTAGTTGCGCATTGATGTTCGTCCTTAGGTTCATTCTACTGTAGTCTTGATCTATTATTGTAGCATCAGCCTTATAACTATTGGCTGACAAATAGTAATCAACATCTTCAGAACCACCACTTGCAGAAATATTAATATTTGAAAAAGGAGCACTTCTGAAAAAATAATCTTGCCAGTTGGTTCCTCCACTAGCCTCTAAAGCACTAATTTCAGATTCAGTAAAACCTTCCGTATCACCTCTTAAATTAACCCCTCGTGCAAATTGAGCAGCTGTCATTACAGGAAGCCTTTGAAACGCTTCAGAGTTCCCAAAGAAAGTGTCTATTTGAATTTTAGTTTCTCCTTTTGTTCCAGATTTAGTTGAAATTAATACAACTCCATTTGCTCCTCTACTTCCGTAAATCGCAGTTGCAGAGGCATCTTTTAAAACCTCCATAGAACTGATGTCACTTGCATTCAAGTTATTAATGTTTCCCACGACAAGACCATCTACTACGTATAGAGGACTGTTGTTTCCTGTTAACGAATTGGTTCCACGGATTCTGATTTTAAATCCGGCACCCGGTGCACCACTGGTTTGAGTTACCGCAACACCTGCTGCTCTCGCTTGGAGAGCCTGATCTACTCTAATGAGCGGTTGATTTTCAAAGTCTGACGCTCCAACGGAGGCAATGGACCCAGTCAAATCACTTTTACGAACAGATGCTCCATACCCTGTTATAACCACTTCTTCTAGTTGAGAAACGTCTTCAACTAGCGATATGTTGATTTGACTCTGACCAGACAACTGGATTTCTTGAGCTTCATAACCAATATAAGTTACATTTAAAATCCCGTTTTGATCCATGTTGATGGAAAAGTTTCCATTAAAGTCAGTTACTGTTCCATTAGTGGAATCATTTGCATCCAGAACTGTAGCTCCAGGAATTGGCTGATTATTAGCGTCTAAAACTATTCCTGAAATATTGCTTTGGCCTAACAATGTGCTCGAACACATTATTAGAATTACAAATAGGAAAAGTTTACTTAATGATAGTTTCATACTTGATTGTTTTAAATTTAGTTTTGCTAAAAATAAAGGTTTTTATTTTAATTACTAATAAACAAATTATAAAGGGGGTAACTGGGGAATTATGGTTTATTTATAAGGTTAAATGAGTGTTTGTGTCATTTATCCTATACTATTGTCAAATGATTGGCATTTTCAACACTATGTAAAGTTTTTTTAAGGTATTCACTGGGTCGAGTTCCAAATTGTTTTTTAAAATAATGAAGAAGTGTACTTTATTTTTTACACCATTAGAGGTCAACCCCTTTTAACTTCAATTGGTTTTAATACTCAAAACGAATCGAATGCTACTGCTAAGAAATAAGGGATTGGAAAAGACTAAAAAACGCAATTTATAATTTAATCT
>JAFMCL010000012.1 GCA_017857815.1 Flavobacteriaceae bacterium
CATCTGCTAGAGTGCTGCTTCGTAGATAAGCTCCACCATCCGAACCGAGAGTTATTGTGTTACTCATATCAGCAGAGACTACGGTCGTTGTAACGCTACCAGTTGATTGAGGAACCCAAGTCGTTCCTGAAGCAGTATAAGTATCTCCTGTAGATTGATCAATATATATACTTCCAGGGGTTGCAGCACCCACTGGAACTCCTGTTCCTGAAACCACACCTGAACCAGAAAGACCTTGCGGTCCTCTTGGCCCCTGTGGCCCTTGCGGTCCTTGCGGTCCTTGTATTCCAGTCCCTCCACTGACTAATGTCCAAGCGTCAGCAGTTCCGTCACCATCGAGGTCGGCAGCAACATATAATGTACCCGAGGTGGTATCGGCAAAAATAATTCCAGGGTCAGTAGTGGCAAGAGAAGCAACAGAAGGAGCTGCTGCTCCAACTATAACTTCATTTATTGCTGTATTACCTCCTCCAGTTGTTCCACTTGTTGTGACACTGGGATCCGTTACTCCGTTTGAAGTTGACGATCCACCGTTGCCTCCAACTGTATCAGTGTTTATGGGCATCCATAAGTTTTCTGTTGGATTCCAAGCAAAAAGGCTGTTTGTGTCAGTATTATAATAAAGGTCCCCAGCCTTTGGGTAATCTGGAACAACCCCAGCGTAAATCTCTTCTTGAGATTCAGTCCAAATTTTCTTTTCGGCTTTCTTACCTGTTATCCTGTTCTCTGGATAATAAAAGACCTGCATCGATTGACTGTCCATGTTGAAGATCATTATTCCTTCTGGTGCACTTTGGTCAAATGCTTGATCCCTCTGCTCAGTGGTCATTTTTGGAAGCAATAGTCCGCGGTTAGTACTTTCTAGTTCTAAAATGGCAAATGGAGAAATGTCTTCAGCGTTGTCTCCAATTTTAACCTGACCTTGGACTTTAAAAAGACTTAAAATTAAAAGTAAAAAAAGAACTAAGGGTTTTGTTGTTTGAATTTTGAATGGGTTCATCATGTAATGTATCTGGGGTAATAATCTATAATAATAATTTATTTTTTCAATTGAAAACCATAGTATCCTGTCACAGATCAATTATAATTGATCTGATGAATTTCGAGATATGGATAAATTGATGAAAAAAAATGCGTGTGGGATTTTAAGTGCAACATAAAAATTGAGTAGGTCTTTAATTAATAAGTTGTATTTTATTTAATTCAGTGTAAAATTAAATTTTTTATGAAAAGATTTTTTTTTTAAGTCATTCACTCAAAAGTTAAAACACATTTTAAAAGATTTTTTTAATTTATTTAAATGTTTATACATTCAAGTTCTTACAACGATTAATAATTTAATAAGCCGAATTCTTTATCTAGAAGAAAGTGCTTCTAGTATATAAATCAACCAAACGGAAAAATAGATTAAATGAGTTTTTATGTCTTACTAAGCTATTGATAATAGTGTAATTATACCGTTTCCAGACTTAATTTTATTTTGATCTAAATGGGTTTTATATTTTTTGTTTTCGAAAGATTTTAAAAAATATATCTATACTAAGTGAATTATTTTTTAATGAATTGTTCTTGATGAATCTTACACTAGAAAACAGATTTTATTAAGTACTTCAAAACATTTTTAAATCATCTATTTCCTGTTTTTTTCATGCATTTTTAAAAAAAACTCCGTCTGAATTTTCTTACAAATCTCACGTATTTTAGATGGATTAACTTTGATTGGAAAATGCAGTCAAGCAAGCTTGCCCGCGATGAAGCCAGTGCTCCAGGCTACTTGGAAATTATAACCTCCAGTTATTGCGTCAACATCGATGACTTCACCAGCGAAATAGAGATTCGGGACTACTTTGCTTTTGAGTGTGTTTAGGTCAACATCGGCAAGCGAAACGCCACCACAGGTAACAAACTCTTCTTTGAAAGTTGTTTTTCCTGCTACTTTCAATTTATGTTGCGTAAGGAGTGTGATCAATTGGCGACTCTTTTTCTTCCCTAATTCTTTCCAGCTTCTCGATACAGGGATGTCACAGGTGACAACCAAATGCTTCCACAAACGCTGGGGGAGGGGAAATGCTTTGTGATTGATTACTTTTTTTTGAGGATTTATTTCTATAAAAGCTTGTAGCTTTTCAAAGAGCAGTTCTGTATTGGATTCATTCAGCCAATTGACTTGAGCCTCAAATTGATATTTTTTATCGCTCAATGCCCTTGCTCCAAAAGAAGAAGCCTTGAGGATGGCCGGACCACTCATTCCCCAATGGGTGATGAGCAATGCCCCCTGGGTTCGTATTTTAGTTCCAATAATTTTCACTTGTGCCTCTTCAACAGCAATCCCCATCAATGCTGTGATTGGTTCTTTAGGCATATTAAAAGTAAAAAGTGAAGGTACTGGCGGAACGATTTTGTGTCCCAAATTGTTTAGCCAATCAAAACTTTTAAGTTTTGGGCTACCGCCTGTTGCCACAATTACGGCGTCAAAGGACTTGTGTTTTATATCATTGTTGAATTGAAGTATCCATTTTTCATCTAGTAGCGTTAAGCTTTTGATGTGGGAGCTGTATTTAAGCCTTACGCCTAGTTTTTCAATTGCTTCCATCAAACAATCGATAATACTTTGCGACTGATTAGAAACCGGAAAAACCCTTTGATCAGCTTCGGTCTTTAAGGGCACTCCATGCTTTTCAAACCAAGTTTTAGTGTCTTGTGTCGAAAATTGATGTAGTATTTTTTTAAGTTTTTTACCTCCCCTAGGATAGGCCAAGCAGAGTGAATTAATGTCTGTATTGCCATTGGTCACATTACAGCGACCACCTCCCGATACTTTTACCTTAGCCAGTACATTGCAGGTTTTTTCAAAGAGAATAACTTCTGCTTCAGGGTGATGTGTTTTAGCGGAAATCGCTGCGAAAAATCCTGCAGCGCCTCCACCCAATACCGCTATTTTTTTTTTAACCTCCATCTGTTCGAGGTAGGGTTTTAACTTATTAAACTTTTAATTCCAAATATTATAAAAAATTAAAATATATTATTTTATTTGACTGGCTAGATAATCTCCAACTTCACTGGTTTTATAGGCTTTATCATTCCCTTCAATCAAGTCTTCTGTGACAATACCTTCTTCGAGCGATTGGTCGACAATTTTCCGAATCAAAGCCCCTTCTTCATGCAATCCAAATGCCATTTCAAACATCATTGCTGCAGACAAAACTGTGGCCAGTGGATTGGCGATGTCTTTACCCGTAGCTTGAGGGAAAGATCCGTGAATGGGCTCGAATAGCGAAATTTTAGATCCAACAGATGCAGAGGGCATCAAACCCATTGAGCCTGAGATAACTGAAGCTTCGTCAGTGAGAATGTCACCAAAAAGGTTTTCAGTAATCAATACGTCATAACTATTTGGCCATTGCACCAAACGCATGGCAACGGCATCGACAAATTCATAAGCAACTTCAACTTCTGGATAATCCTTTTCCATCGATTGAACAGTTTCTCTCCATAGTCGAGAACTTTCCAAAACGTTTGCCTTGTCTACACAGCATAATTTTTTAGAGCGGGTCATGGCTAATTCAAACCCTTTTTTAGCCAATCTTTGTATTTCACTTCGGGTATAAGTACAAGTGTCAAAGGCGGTGTTGCCATCATCTTTTCTTCCTCGTTCTCCAAAATAAATTCCACCCGTTAATTCTCTTAAAAAAACCAAATCTGTTCCCTCAATTCGTTCTCTTTTTAAGGGAGACTTGTCAATTAATGACGGGAAAGTAAAAGTCGGGCGTACATTAGCAAATAGCCCTAATTTTTGACGCATTTTTAAAAGTCCTTGTTCAGGTCTTACTTTTGCAGAAGGGTCATTGTCAAAACGTGGATGTCCGATGGCGCCAAATAAAACAGCGTCAGAGGCCAAACATACTTCATGAGTACTGTCTGGATAAGGTTCTCCCACCGCATCAATAGCTACAGCACCAGTCAATGCAGGCATCCATTCGATTTGATGATCAAATTTTTTAGCAATTGCATCGGATACTTTAACTGCTTGATCGATTACTTCTGGACCAATACCGTCTCCGGCCAATAAGGCAATTTTTAATTTCATATGTCGTTAATTAATTTAATTTGACGTTCAGCATTTTTTCAGTTGCCTTGATGGCTGCTACTGTTTGATCAGAATCTAAACCACGTGTGGTGAACTCCTTTGTACTACTTTTCCAGGTAACAAAAGTTTCACACAAAGCATCCGAATTACTTCCCGGTGGAATCCGAACCGCGTAGTCAACCAAAAGAGGTAATTCTAATTTTTTCTTTTTATAAATTATTTTTAAGGCCCTCATAAAAGCATCAAACTGTCCATCTCCTGAGGCACTTGCTTCCATGATTTCTCCATCGATTTCTAGAGAGATTGTAGTGTTGGGTTGAAGTCCCTTGGAATGTGTAAGTGCATAGGATTTAACCAATACTCTTTGTTCCATGGTACTATTGAGAACGTCCGATATTATATAAGGGAGATCCTCTGTTGTGACCCTTTCTTTTTTATCTCCCAACTCAATGATGCGTTGGGTGACCTTTTTTACTTCATCATCATTAAGCGTAACGCCTAATTTTTGAAGGTTTTTTTGAATGTTCGCTTTGCCGGAGGTTTTTCCTAGAGCATATTCTCTAGTTCTACCAAAACGTTCTGGTAACAGGTTGTTAAAATAAAGGTTGTTCTTCTTGTCACCGTCGGCGTGGATTCCAGCAGTTTGAGTGAAAACATTTTCACCCACGATAGGTTTGTTCGCTGGTACAATAAAACCTGTAAAAGTCGAAACTAACCTACTCACCTTATACAGTGCGGTTTCATTAATATTAATTTTTATTTCGGGTAAAAAATCTTTGATGTTGGCCACCGCACTCGCCATTGGAGTATTTCCAGCGCGCTCTCCCATTCCATTGATGGTGAGATGCAATCCATGACATCCAGCTCTCAAGGCCTCCATACTATTGGCGACACTTAGGTCATAATCATTGTGACCATGAAAATCAAAATGTAATTCTGGAAACTTAGAAACGATTTCAGAAATAAATTTGAAAGTCTCCAAATGAGTGAGGATTCCTAAAGTATCGGGTAGCAATACCCTTTTGATTGATTGTGTAGCAATGAAAGATAAATATTCGTCGACATAGGCCCTGGAGTTTCGCATACCATTACTCCAATCTTCCAAATAAACATTGGTGGTAATACCTGCCTTTTCTGCTTCTAAAACATTGTTTTCAATTTCTTTGAAATGTTGATCAGGTGTTTTTTTAAGCTGATGTGTCAGGTGATTTAAAGACCCTTTTGTTAATAAATTCTGAACTTTTGCACCAGAATCTTTTAACCAATTTAAGGAGATTCCTTGGTCCACAAAAGTTAAGATTTCAATGCGATCCAACAGTGATTTGCTTTTGGCCCAAGCAGCAATTTCTTTTACCGAATTCAATTCTCCCTCAGAGACTCTTGCCGAGGCAATCTCAATGCGATCTACTTTTAACTCTTCTAATAATAACTTAGAAAGTGTTAGTTTTTCAGCTATAGAAAACGACACCCCTGAGGTTTGTTCGCCATCCCTTAGCGTGGTGTCCATGATTTCAATAGTTCTTTTTTTCATCGCAAGGTTTGAGAAATAGGTTTAGAGTGGAGTATTTTTAGAAAATTCTTTGATTTCTTCTTTTAGGTTAAGAAGATAGTCGATATCGTCAAAACCATTCAACATGTTTTCTTTTTTATAAGGGTTGATGTCAAAATTTTCAGATTCTCCAGTGTTGTCAAGAGTAACCTTTTGATTTTCTAGATCAATCGTAATTGAGGTTTTTGGATCAGCATTGACCGCTTCAAACATTTTGACTGAATACTCAGCACTTACTTGAACTGGCAAAACACCGATATTTAAACAATTGTTTCTAAAAATATCCGCAAAGAAACTTGAAATAACGCACCGAAAACCATAATCATAGATCGCCCAAGCAGCATGTTCTCTCGAGGATCCGGATCCAAAGTTTTTTCCTCCTAATAAAATTTTTCCACTGAACTTTGCATTATTAAGAACAAAATCTTCTTTGGGACTGTCATCATTATTGTATCTCCAATCACGAAATAAGTTGTCTCCAAAACCAACGCGCTCTGTCGCTTTTAAAAATCGAGCAGGAATGATCTGATCAGTATCTACATTTTCGATAGGAAGTGGAACTGCTGTACTTGTTAGTACCTTAAATTTATCGTAAGCCATTTATTAATTTATTAACGTTCTTGGATCAGTTACTTTTCCTGTTACTGCAGCCGCTGCTGCCATGATAGGGCTTGCCAATAGGGTTCTAGAGCCAGGTCCTTGACGTCCTTCAAAGTTTCTATTTGATGTGCTAATAGCATATTTTCCAGTAGGAACTTTGTCATCATTCATTGCCAAACAAGCCGAGCATCCAGGCTCGCGAAGTTCAAATCCAGATTCTTTAAGGATATCTAATAAACCTTCTTCTTCAATTGCCTTTTCTACTTTGTGCGATCCAGGAACCAACCAAGCGGTTACATTGGATGCTTTCTTTCGACCTTTAACAATTTCTGTAAAAGCCCTAAAATCTTCAATTCGACCGTTCGTACAACTCCCTAAAAATACAAAGTCAATTTCTTTACCGATCATTCTATCCCCTTCTTCATATCCCATGTAGCTCAATGACTTTTTGTAAGTGGCTGTTCCACCGTCGATGGATTCTGCCTTTGGGATGCCTTTCGAAATTCCAATCCCCATTCCAGGATTTGTTCCGTAAGTAATCATCGGTTCTATAGAATTGCCATCGAAAACAAGTTCTTGGTCAAACACAGCATCCGCATCGGTCTTAAGATCTGACCAATATTCCATTGCTTTGTCCCAGTTTTGACCCTTGGGCGTAAACTCTCTACCGGTTATGTATTCAAATGTTTTTTCGTCTGGGGCAATCATTCCACCTCTGGCGCCCATTTCGATACTGAGGTTGCAGACGGTCATTCTTCCTTCCATACTCATTTCATTAAAAACTTCTCCAGCATACTCCACAAAATAACCTGTGGCTCCTGAGGTAGATAATTGTGAAATAATGAAAAGCGCCACATCTTTCGGCCCAACTCCTTTTTCAAGAGATCCTTTGATGGTGATGCGCATTTTTTTTGGTTTGGGTTGCAAAATACATTGTGTTGACAAAACCATTTCTACTTCCGAAGTTCCAATTCCAAAAGCAATCGCTCCAAAAGCCCCATGAGTTGAAGTGTGCGAATCTCCACACACGATCGTCGCACCTGGGAGGGTAATTCCATATTCAGGCCCTACCACGTGTACAATACCGTTTTTTTCGTGACCCAATCCCCAATAAGAAATGCCATGTGCTTTCGCATTTTTTTCTAAGGCGTCCAATTGTTTTGCGGACAAAGGATCTGCAACGGGCAGGTGTTGATTGATAGTTGGAGTGTTATGATCGGCTGTTGCGAAAGTACGCTCGGGATACAATACGCGAATGTTTCTGTTGTCTAAACCCAAAAAAGCTACAGGACTGGTAACCTCGTGAACCATATGACGATCGATGAACAAGACGTCGGGTCCGTCTTTTATTTGTTGGACCACGTGCGAGTCCCAAACTTTATCAAAAAGTGTTTTTTTCATTTGTTGCAAAATAATTGTTTTTTTAGAATCCGCAAGATTCAATAATTTTAGGAATCTCTTCATCACTGACCTCTTTTTGTTGATCAGCAACTTTTAAAAACTCCTCATATACTTTATCTAGTTGAAGTTTATCTAATTCAAAACCAATGTTTTTGGCTCGATAGGCCAAGGCTGCTCTACCGCTTCTAGCAGTTAGAATAATCGCAGACTCGGTTACCCCGACATCTAGGGGATCCATGATTTCATAAGTTTCTCTTCTCTTAATCACTCCGTCTTGATGGATGCCTGAACTGTGCGCAAAAGCATTGGCGCCAACCACTGCTTTATTGGGCTGAATTGGCATTCCCATGCTGTCAGAAACCAATTGGCTTGTTGAGTACAGCAATTTGGAATTAATTCGAGTGTCTAAATTTAGTGTTGGGTGTTGCCGCATGATCATCACAACTTCTTCTAAAGAAGTGTTTCCAGCACGCTCCCCAATTCCATTGATGGTGCATTCTATTTGTCTTGCGCCATTAATGATTCCAGCAATCGAATTTGCAGTTGCCATCCCCAAGTCATTGTGGCAATGACATGAAAGAGTGGCTTTGTCAATTCCAGTGACGTTTTCTTTTAAATATTTAATTTTAGCACCATATTCTTCTGGCAGACAATAGCCGGTGGTGTCAGGAATATTCAAAACAGTCGCTCCTGCCTTAATGACTGCTTCGCATACCCGGGCAAGAAACTCGTTTTCAGTTCGTCCGGCATCTTCCGCATAAAACTCAACATCCTCAACAAAAGTTTTGGCGTAACTCACTGCCGCTACTGCACGTTCGATGATTTTTTCTCTATCAGAATTAAATTTGTATTTGATGTGGGTGTCTGAGGTTCCAATTCCTGTGTGAATTCGAGAAAGTTTGGCATGCTTAAGCGCTTCTGCTGCAACCTCAATATCTTTCTTCACAGCACGAGTCAATCCGCAAACTCTTGCGTTTTTAATCAGCTTTGAAATTTGTACCACAGAATCGAAGTCACCAGGGCTTGAAACTGGAAATCCTGCCTCTAGTATGTCAACACCCAAAAAATCAAGGCGTTCTGCAATGATAAGTTTGTTTTTGGTGTCTAATTTACAGCCAGGTACTTGTTCTCCATCCCTTAAGGTAGTGTCGAAAATTTGGACGTATTCGTTGTTCATTTTGCGGTACTCGGATATTAATTTAAACGAAATTATAATGAAATATGAAATAGTGGGGTTATATTAATATTTTTATTACAATATTCTATACATTTGTTTTCTATTTAAGTCGTTATAAAACAATAGATTAAACCAGATTTTGCTACAATGATTAATGAACAAAAAGACAACTTATTTCAACTGATTAAATCGCTTACAAAATCAGAAAAGCGTCAATTTAAACTTTACGTAGGCCGAATGGGGTCTAACAACGACGCAAAATTCCTGAGTCTTTTTAATCTTTTAGACAAGTTAGATAAGTATAGTGAAACCGCAATCCTTAAAAAGGGAATTGTTACTAAACAACAGTTGTCTAATTTGAAAGCCCATTTATTCAAACAGATTTTAATTAGTTTACGGCTCAACCCAATTCATCAAAACATTCGAATCCAGATTAGAGAGCAAATGGATTTTGCTGCCATTTTATATCAAAAAGGATTGTATAAATTGAGTCTAAAGATCTTAGACAAAGCAAAAATGCTTGCCCTTAAAAACGAAGAAAAATATTCTGCTTTTGATATTGTGGAATTTGAAAAGTTAATTGAGTCTCAATATATTACAAGAAGTCTAACCAATCGGGCGCAAGAATTGATTCAGGAAGCAGATTTCCTTAGAACGCAAAACGACTTGGCCAGTAAGCTTTCTAATTTATCCCTTTTGCTTTATGAGCGTTTGATCAAAACAGGCTATGCCAAAAGTGATCAGGAGTTTAGAGAAATTACACAGTTTTTTTACGAAAATATGCCAACAATGGAGGTTGAAAAACTTGGGTTTAGAGAGAAGCTTTGGTACTACAAAGCACATGTCTGGTACAGTTTTTTGGTTCAAGATTTTTTATCCTCCTTTAAATATGCCTCTAAGTGGGTGAGTATGTTTGATGAAAAGCCAGAAATGATTTTGATTCATCCCGTTTTTTACCTCAAAGGGAATAATTTCTTAATGGAATCCTTAGCCCTGATCAAGTATCCCGAAAAATTCAAGATTACCCTTCGAAATATGCTTGATAAAATCAATTCTTTAGAGTTTTCTAAGAATGAAAACCTTGCAGGTTTGAGCTTCTTGTATTATTATAACAATAGGTTTAATTTGTATTTTCTTCAAGGGGATTTTGAAAAAGGACTTACGATACTGCCCGAAGTGACAAAAGGGATTGAAGATTTCAGAAATCAGATTGACCCGCACCACATCATGATGTTTTATTATAAAATAGCTTGTCTTTATTTTGGTTTAGGAGACAATGAAAACTGCATCGTTTATCTGAACAAAATTATAAGTGACAAACACTTGAAAATGCGAGAAGATCTTTTATGCTTTACTAGAATTTTAAATGTCGTAGCTCATTATGAAGCAGGATTTGATTATCATTTAGAAAACCATTTGAGAGAAACCTACAAGTATCTGATTAAAATGGACGATTTGCATGAAGTGCAAAAAGCAATGATGCGATTTGTCAGGAGCTTGGGTGATATTTATCCGCACGAATTGAAAGCCGCTTTTGTTAAATTGCACAAGGAGTTAAAGCAATATGAAGAAGATCCATATGAACGAAGGGCCTTTTTATATCTAGACATTTTGTCTTGGTTGGAAAGTAAAATTGAAAACCGCACAATTGGAGAAATTATTAGAGAAAAATCAAAAGTAATTAATCGGAAAGAACGAAATTCCATTCCGGTTTAGAAGGGGGAGGAGCAATAATCTCTATCCTTTCTTTCGATATAGGATGACTTACCGTCAACATCCTTGCATGAAGATCAATACTCCCGTCCGGATTACTTCTTTTAGCGCCGTATTTTAAATCTCCTTTGATGGGATGGCCTAATGCACAAAGCTGACTTCTTATTTGGTGATGACGACCTGTTTCTAATGTGATTTCAAGCAACAAATAACGATCTAATTCTTTTCTTTTATTGTAATGAAGAATTGCTTTTTTAGTATTGCTTTGCTCCTCATCGAATGCAAAAGACTTATTCATTTTTTGATTTCTCCTGAGCCAATGGGTCAAAGTCCCTTTTTTAGATTTGAAGGTTTTGTTGACAAGCGCCCAATAAACTTTTTGAGTAGTTCGATTTTTAAACTGCTCGTTCATTCTTGTTAAAGCTTTAGAGGTCCTTGCAAAAATAACAACGCCACTGGTGGGCCGATCCAAACGGTGGATTACGCCAAGATAGACATCACCTGGTTTGTTATATTTTTTTTTAATATAGGCTTTAACTTTGTCCGCCAACGGAACATCACCTGTTTTATCTCCCTGAACCAAATCCCCTGATGGTTTGTTGATTGCAATAAGATGATTGTCCTCGAAAAGAATGTTAAGCAAAATAGGAGTTTTTTTAATATTGTTCTTTGTCGTTTGGAAAGTCATGACTTTTAACATCCAAAGCGTAGGACCTTACGGCTTCAGTGATTTCTTTGTTTAAATCTAAATAACGTCTCAAAAAACGCGGACTGAATTCTGTACTCATTCCCAACATGTCATGAAGCACTAAAACCTGACCATCCACTTCATTCCCGGCGCCGATTCCAATGATTGGAATGTTGACTTCTCTTGCAACTTTTGCAGCGAGTTTAGCAGGTATTTTTTCTAAAACAATACCAAAACAACCAATTTCTTCAAGCATCTTGGCATCTTCAATGAGTTGTATCGCTTCACTTTCTTTTTTGGCCCTTACAGTGTAAGTTCCAAATTTATAAATCGACTGGGGGGTAAGGCCCAAATGTCCCATCACCGGAATTCCAGCCTGCAGAATTCTTACGATAGATTCTTTAATTTGAGATCCGCCTTCGAGTTTTACGGCATGCGCCCCTGCTTCTTTCATAATCCGTATTGCAGATCGAAGCGCTTCTTTAGAATCAGATTGATAGGATCCAAAAGGTAAATCGACAACGACCAAGGCGCGCTCGACCCCTCGAATGACACCAGAGGCGTGGTAAATCATTTGATCTAAAGTAATGGGTAGCGTGGTTTCATGACCTGCCATTACGTTGGAAGCCGAATCGCCAACCAATATAATGTCAATTCCAGCCTTGTCTACAATACCCGCTAGGGTGAAGTCATAGGCAGTAAGCATTGCGATTTTTTCGCCTCTCTGCTTCATTTCGGACAAACTATTTGTCGTTATACGGGTATAATCTTTGGCTACTTTTGACATATTTAAATTTTTATAAAAGTATGTTGTTTTTTTAAAACCTATAATTTTATCAAATTTATGAATTTTAAACACACTTGATATATGACAAGTTGTCAGAGACGTGTTATTGGCACAATGCTTGAGTAGTACAATGGAAATAAAATCGATTAAAATTATGAGTAAAATAATAGGGATAGATTTAGGAACAACAAATTCATGTGTTTCTGTAATGGAAGGAAACGAACCCGTAGTAATTCCTAATTCCGAAGGAAAAAGAACAACTCCATCCATAATTGCTTTCGTTGAAGGTGGTGAAATAAAAGTTGGGGATCCTGCCAAACGTCAGGCGGTAACCAACCCAACTAAAACCATAGCCTCTATCAAAAGGTTTATGGGAAATAAGTTTTCCGAATCTAAAAATGATATTAAAACAGTTGCCTATAAAGTAGTGAAAGGAGATAATGATACCCCACGTGTCGATATTGATGGTCGTTTGTATACGCCTCAAGAGTTATCTGCGATGGTTCTCCAGAAAATGAAAAAAACGGCAGAAGACTATTTAGGTCAGGATGTCACCGAAGCAGTGATTACTGTTCCTGCTTACTTTAATGATGCCCAACGTCAAGCGACTAAAGAAGCAGGAGAAATTTCTGGTCTTAAAGTACAAAGAATTATCAACGAGCCCACGGCAGCAGCTTTGGCTTTTGGTTTGGATAAGAAAAGCGGTGGAGACAGTAAAATTGCAGTCTATGACCTCGGAGGAGGAACTTTTGATATTTCTATCCTAGAATTGGGAGATGGTGTATTTGAAGTACTCTCTACTAATGGAGACACCCACCTTGGTGGAGATGATTTTGATCAAGTATTGATCGATTTCTTGGCAGATGATTTTAAAAAAGCTGAACAGATAGATCTTAGAGAAGATCCAATGGCATTGCAACGTCTAAAAGAGGCTGCTGAAAAAGCAAAAATCGAATTGTCTTCTTCTGCGCAAACAGAAATAAATTTACCTTACGTTACTGCTACGGCCTCTGGGCCTAAGCACTTGGTTACGTCATTAACACGTGCAAAGTTTGAACAACTTTCTGACAAACTGGTAAAGCGTTCTATGGCGCCAGTCAAGAAAGCTTTAGAAGACGCAGGCTTATCTACTTCTGATATTGATGAAGTTATTTTAGTGGGAGGTTCAACTCGTATTCCAATCATCCAGTCTGAGGTAGAAAAATTCTTTGGTAAAAAACCATCGAAAGGAGTTAATCCTGATGAAGTTGTTGCCATTGGGGCAGCTATTCAAGGAGGAGTGCTTTCTGGAGATGTCAAAGATGTCTTGTTACTAGATGTAACACCACTTTCATTGGGAATTGAAACTATGGGAGGTGTGATGACCAAGCTGATAGAGTCTAACACAACCATTCCTACAAAAAAATCACAAGTTTTTTCTACCGCTGCAGACAATCAGCCATCTGTAGAGATTCATGTTTTACAGGGAGAAAGATCAATGGCATCTGACAACAATACGATCGGACGTTTTCATTTGGATGGTATTCCACCCGCTCCAAGAGGAACACCTCAAGTAGAAGTTACTTTTGATATTGACGCCAATGGAATTATAAAAGTAAGTGCTTCTGATAAAGCAACTGGAAAGTCCCAAGATATTCGTATTGAGGCTTCTTCTGGCTTGACAGACGAAGAAATTCAAAAAATGAAACAAGAAGCAGAAGCAAATGCCGATGCTGATAAGAAAGCCAAAGAAGAGGTAGACAAACTCAACTCAGCTGATCAAATGATTTTTCAAACTGAAAAACAGTTGAGTGAATTTGGAGAAAAGCTTTCTGCGGATAAAAAAGCACCCATCGAATCTTCCTTGGAAGAGCTTAAAAAAGCTCATGAGTCCAAAGACCTAGCATTGATTGATGCTGCTCTTGAGAAAATCAATGAAGCATGGAAAAATGCTTCTGAAGAAATGTATAAGGCTCAAGCCGAATCAGGACAGGCAGATTCCGGTGCGGGGCAAGCGCCACCAAAAGGGGAAGCACAAAGTGCTAACGCTGACGGCGGAGATGACGTTCAGGATGTTGATTTTGAAGAGGTTAAAGAATAACAAGTTAAATATTTATTAAACAAAAACCTTCTGCTTAACCTAATCGGAAGGTTTTGTTTTTTAAGGAAATTAATATGGACAAGGAACAAGTTTTAAAATATTGTAATGCAATTTGCGACAATACTTTAATGGAGACACTCGGGATTGAATTTGTTGATGTTGGAGAGAACTTCTTAACAGCTCGAATGGCGGTAAACGCTAAAGTGCATCAGCCAGATGGTGTTCTTCACGGTGGAGCTACTGTCGCTTTAGCGGAAACGGTTGGAAGTGCTGCCGTTTTTGTTTTAAACAAAAATCCAAACCTTACAACACGGGGAATTGAAATCTCTGCCAATCACTTGAAAGGCGTAAAAGAAGGTTTTGTTTACGCAAAAGCGACACCCATTCACAATGGAAAAACCATTCAACTTTGGGAAATTAGAGTTACTGATGATCAAAAGAATCTTATCTCAATTTGTAAATTGACCACCCTGACCCGCGCTTAAAAATAAATGAAAGAGAAAGAACTGGAGCGCGATTTTCAAAACCTTTGGCAAGGACAAAAACCTTTTGTTTTTTTTAGAGCACCCAACACTAATTTGGTTCGTTGTTTTTTTCAAAAAGACAGTCAATTATTTAAAACTTTAGATTTTAAGATTAACGGCTTTCTCATGGGTTCTTTTATTATGGAACCTGAAACTGCTTTTATTCCTTCCGACCATAAAAAGGAGTATGCTTTCAATCCTACTTTAGTTTCCGTTCAACCTTTTCCTTTAGAAGAATCAAAAGAGGACAAACAATCGTTTTTTGACTTGGTGCATAGAACCAAAAAAGCGATCCATTCGGGGCTTCTGAAAAAGTTAGTAGTTTCAAGAATAATCAATATTAAACATAATTTAAATCCATTTGAATTATTTAATAATCTATTGCATTTGTATCCACAAGCGATGGTTTATTTTTGGCATCATCCAGTAGCAGGAACTTGGATGGGGGCAAGTCCTGAACGACTTTTTGGAATCGATAAATACGGGTTGAAAACGATGTCATTAGCAGGAACTTTACCTTTTAATTCTAAAGAAATTTACCAGTGGGGAGAAAAAGAAAAATTGGAGCAAGAATTGGTTACCCAAAGTATTAAAAAAGTTTTAAGGGATTTGTTTAAAGAAGAAGACATTGAATGTTCTGAAACTTACACCAAAAGAGCAGGAAACTTAGTGCACTTGTGTAATGATATTTCTGTGAACAAGGCAAATGTAAGTGTTGAAAGAATGATTAAAAATCTTCATCCCACGCCAGCGGTTGGAGGTATTCCTAAGCAAGAGGGGTTAGATTTTATCGCTTCTTATGAGAAGTTTGACAGACAGTATTACAGTGGATGTATGGGAGATGCTGATCTTCATGGAGAGTGTAATTTATATGTCAATTTGCGTTGTGCTCAGCTTAAAAAAGAAAGCATTTCACTTTATGTAGGTGCTGGTATTACTGCTGAAAGCGATGCAGAACAAGAATGGGAAGAAACCCGAAATAAAGCGCAAACAATTCTTCAAGCTCTTTGAAATTTACTGCATCTGAAGTGGGATTACGCCCAGTGTTTTGTACTTTTGTAATCCAATGTTGAAACGCAAAGTAATCTATCCTGCAATTCCATTAGCCCAAACTGTGGTGCGCCTCTGTGCATTAAAAAAAATCAAACATATTGTTATTTCTGCGGGTTCAAGAAATGCTCCATTGACCAATGGATTTGTTGAAGATGATTTCTTTAAAACTTACAGTGTTGTCGATGAACGCGCTGCCGCATTTTTTGCCCTTGGGATCGCACAACAATTAAAATTCCCTGTGGCGTTGGTGTGTACTTCTGGTTCTGCTTTGTTGAACTATTATCCTGCGGTTGCTGAAGCTTATTATAGTGACATCCCTTTGGTTGTTTTATCTGCAGATCGCATGCCTCACAGAATTGACATTGGCGATGGTCAAACCATTCGTCAGACTAGGGTTTTTGAGCCACATTTGGAAGCTGCAGCGTATTTGAAACCTGACGTTTCTCATGCCACAGCCAGCTTGTTGAATAATCCGCTACAAAAGGAAATTAATCCTAAGAGTACCCCTCAGGAAATTGCAGAACAGCAACTAAAAATTCAACAGGATAATGCAAATGAGATCACCAAAACTCTCAATATTGCTTTTACAAAAAGTGGTCCTGTGCATTTAAATATTCCCTTGGAAGAACCATTGTATGGAATGACAGAGATGGCTGTTTCGTTTAATGTTCCGTCGCTTGAGATATCTAAAAATGTTGTTTCTGAGAAAGATTTCGATCAGTTTAAAAAGATATGGAGAAAGGCGAAGAAGAAGATGATATTGGTGGGAGTTTTATCGCCCGATATCATTGATAAAGAAATTTTTAATCTGATTTGCGATGATACTAGTGTTGTGGTGTTAACCGAAAAAACGTCCAATCTAAATCACTCGATGACCATCAATTCTATTGACACTTTGATGGCTCCCTTAGAGGCATTAGAGAAAGAGAAGAAAACCTTTTTGCAACCCGATATTTTGCTCACCTTCGGAGGAATGGTTGTGTCAAAAAAGATTAAATCTTTTTTAAGAAATCACCCGCCCGAAACGCACTGGCATGTTGATTCTAAAAAGGCCTATGATACTTATTATTGCTTAAAGGAACATTGTTTATTGGACCCCAATAGTTTCCTAAAAGCGCTTTATTCCGAAGAGTACAGTCCAGCTTCTTCTTATCGGGATGAGGTTTTAAAGCAATACAACAAGTTTGGCGCGCGTGGTCAGCAATGGCTGAAAACCCAAGCTTTTTCAGATTTAAAAGTATTTGAAAAAATAGCATTTAAATTACCCAATACTTTACAATTGCAACTCGCAAATAGCTCTACCATTCGCTATGCCCAGTTGTTTGACCTGCCTAATGAAACTTCTGTTTTTTGTAATCGAGGAACAAGCGGAATTGATGGCAGTACCGCAACCGCTGTTGGTGCAGCTCAAATTTCAAAAAAACCAACTTTATTAATTACTGGTGATCTGAGTTTTTTTTATGATTTGAATGGTCTTTGGAACAATTATATTCCAAACGACTTTAGAATTTTACTTATCAATAATTCAGGAGGAGGGATTTTTAGAATTTTACCAGGGGAAAAAGATACGCCTAAATATGACACTTATTTTGAAACCATCCACCAGCGTAATGCAAAATCCATTGCAAAAGCTTTTGGTTTTGAATATAAGTCTACTCGATCTATGTTTGGCTTAAACCTTAAATTGAATTCTTTTTTCAAAGCCTCTTCTCGTCCAAAAATTTTAGAAATTCATACCCCTAGAAAATTGAATGATCAAATACTACTAGATTATTTTAGATCAATGGTTTAAAGATCAGCAATAATTCGCTGTAATTGATTCTCGACATGACCTTTCAATTTTGAATAAATCCGTATTTTTACAAAAAAACATACTGTGAGAAAATGGACATCATTAAAAACCTACAGCGATATTCTTTTTGAATTTTGCAATGGAGTCGCAAAAATTACGATTAATCGACCAGAAGTATATAACGCATTTCGTCCTGAAACCAACAATCAAATGTTGGAAGCTCTTGAGGTCTGTAGAGAGCGAAACGACATCGATGTTGTTGTTTTAACAGGAGCGGGAGAAAAAGCTTTTTGTAGTGGGGGGGATCAAAATGTAAAAGGAGTTGGTGGCTATGTAGGTGAAGATGGAGTTCCTAGACTCAACGTTTTGGACGTCCATAAACGTATTCGTGAAATGCCAAAACCTGTGATTGCAATGGTGAATGGTTATGCCATTGGTGGCGGCCATGTACTGCATGTCGTCTGTGACTTAACCCTTGCAAGTGAAAACGCGATCTTTGGACAAACGGGCCCTAAGGTGGGTAGTTTTGACGGAGGTTTCGGATCTTCCTACTTAGCGCGCCATGTAGGTCAGAAAAAAGCACGTGAAATTTGGTTTTTGTGCAAGCAGTATTCAGCCAAAGAGGCGGAAGACATGGGGATGGTAAATAAGGTGGTGCCACTAGATAAATTAGAAGATACCGTGATGGAGTGGTGCGAAATGATGCAAAAGCGAAGTCCTTTGGCTTTGCGAATGATTAAGCGAAGTTTGAACGCTGAATTGGATGGTCAGCATGGCTTGATGCAACTTGCTGGTGATGCTACTCTAATGTATTATCTTATGGAAGAAGCGCAGGAAGGAAAACGGGCTTTCCTCGATAAAAGAGATCCTGATTTTAAGCAATACCCCAAATTTCCTTAAACCTTTTGTTTGAAAAATAATTTAAAAATTTGGGTACAAGCTGCCCGATTAAGAACTCTTCCATTGTCGGTGTCTGGCATCATTATGGGAAACGCTTTGGCGTTAAATCACAATGATTTTTCCATTATAATTTTTCTGTTATCTATTTTGACCGCTATTGCTTTTCAAATCGTCTCTAACTTTGCAAATGATTATGGAGATGGAATTAAAGGCACCGATAATGAGCAAAGAATTGGTCCAAAAAGGGTTTTACAGCAGGGGCTAATGACTTCGAAAAACTTAAAAAGGGGAATACTCTTTTCCGTGGTTGTATCTATTATACTTTCCATTGCCCTGATCTATGAATCTCTGGGAGTGGATAAACTCTTGTTTTCAGTTATATTTATTTTATTAGCGATTGGTGCTGTGGCTGCTGCTATCAAATATACCGTTGGAACAAATCCTTATGGTTATTCTGGCTTAGGAGATCTTTTTGTTTTTATCTTTTTTGGATGGGTCAGCGTAATTGGGTCTTATTTCCTGCAGAGGAACTCCATCGACCTGACTGTAGTTCTGTTTGCTACCTCCGTTGGACTTCTTAGTGTCGCAGTTTTAAATTTGAATAATATGCGTGATATTGAAAATGATATTAATTCCTCTAAAATCACATTGGCCGTACGTTTGGGAGATTATAAAGCCAAAGTCTACCATTTTTTTTTAATCTCAATTGCAATTATTTTATTTTTCATCGGAATAGGTGAGCAGCCCTTATTAATCAAAACAATTTATACACTCGTTTTCGTTCCTTTATTTTTGCATCTCTATCGTGTTTTTAATGTGAAAGAGCCGAAGCAGTTTGATCCCGAATTAAAAAAACTTGCGCTAACCATATTCTTTATTTCAATTGTTTTTTTTGTCACTTCATATCTCAATCAATGAAAGCGAGCTACGAGAAATATGTTCTAAAATTTAAACATCCCTCAGGAACTTCAAGAGGCGTGCTCAAAGAAAAAGAAACCTGGTTTTTAAAGCTAACGGATAAGGATAAAATCGGTATTGGCGAATGCGGCATGTTTAGAGGATTGAGTGTTGATGATCGTCCAGATTTTGAAGATCAGCTCGAAGAACTTTGTCAGTTAATTAATGGGAATCGGAACATTCCCCCAGATTTTTTAAAAGAATTCCCAGCAATTCAAATGGGATATGAAACGGCATTACTTTCGTTTAATGCTAAAAATACGTTTGAATTATTCCCATCAAAGTTTACAAGAGGTGAGGAGTACATTCCAATAAATGGATTGGTTTGGATGGGTGATCTAACTTTTATGAAAGATCAAATCAGAGAAAAAATAGCACAAGGCTTTGGGTGCATTAAATTAAAAATTGGTGCCTTAGATTTTGAAAATGAAATTGATTTATTGAAAGGAATTCGTTCCTCATTCTCTGAAGAAAAGTTAATTTTAAGAGTCGATGCAAATGGAGCATTTCAGCGGTCAGAAGTTTTGGATAAACTAAAAAAACTATCTGATTTAGGAATTCATTCCATTGAACAACCCATTGCGGCGAATCAACAAGATGCTATGCGAGAAGTTTGTGCAATATCTCCTTTGCCTATTGCCTTAGATGAGGAGTTAATTGGGTGTTTTGATAGAGCAGATCGTGTGGCATTACTCGATAAAATCAAACCACAATATATCATACTTAAACCGACACTTTTGGGCGGTTTTAAATCTTGCGAAGAATGGATAGAATTGGCCAAAGCCAGGTCAATAGGGTGGTGGATCACAAGCGCACTTGAAAGTAATCTGGGCTTAAATGCAATTGCCCAATGGACCTATAATCTGGCGCCTCATTCGTTTCAAGGTCTTGGAACAGGTGGCTTGTTTACCAATAACATTAAAGCTCCTTTGGAAGTTGATTCAGGTTATCTTAAATTTAATCCCAAACTGAATTGGAACTTTAATTTTTAACCATGTTTATAGAGCAAATTAATCTTGAAAAAAAAGATTTCGTTAAATACATTGCTGGTTCTGTAGCGGTTATTTTTTTTAACATCTTAGGACAAATTCCACTAACACTTTATGTTTTAGCTAAAGGAAATGATGCCAAAGCGTTTGAAGATCAATTTCAACTTTTAGGTTCGTTCCCTTCCAATACAACTTTATTTTTAATACTAATTCCTTTTGCATTCAGTTTGGTTGGTTTATGGTTGGTCATTACGAAACAATTAGGCAAACCTTTTAAAACAATAATCACTACAAGAAATAAAATTGATCGTTCACGCATTTTATTTTCCTTCCTTTTATGGGGAGGTATCTCAACTGCTTTTATCATTATTAGTTATTTTCTATCTCCCACAGATTTTGTTTGGAATTTTAAGCCCGTTCCTTTTTTGATTTTGTTTCTTATTAGTGTTGTGATGATTCCGCTTCAAACTTCGTCTGAAGAACTTTTTTTTAGAGGTTATTTATTGCAAGGCTTTGGCGTTATTTTCAGAAACCGATGGCTTCCACTAATTACAACTTCTATAATTTTTGGTATGTTACATATTTGGAATCCTGAAATTGACAAGTTAGGGATTAACTTGATTTGGTATTATATTGGCACAGGTTTGTTTCTTGGGGTCATAACACTGATGGATGAGGGACTCGAATTGGCATTGGGTTTTCACGCTGCAAATAATTTAGTAACTGCGATTTTGGTTACAGCTTCTTGGACTTCCTTCCAAACAGAATCCTTGTTGATTGACAATTCTGAACCCTCACTAATAAAAGAGTTATTAATTACATTTCTTGTGGTTTATCCAATATTGATCTTTCTTTTTTCAAGAAAATATGGATGGAAAAATTGGAAGCAAAACTTAACAACTAAATTCTAATGGCGATACCTCACTATACTAAAATACACAACCGATTTCAACTTAATGGATTTTCATTTACACCCGATGAACTTAAGATGATTGGCTATGACTTCATCAAAGAGGGGGATTATCATGAAAGGGCTTTAGGAGAATTCATCATGGACTGGATGGACGATACAGACTGGATTAATGTTAAAACTTCTGGATCTACTGGAGCACCAAAAGAAATTAGGTTGTCCAAACAATCCATGGTTGCTTCTTCCATCAAAACAGGAGATTTTTTTAAAATAGGAATTGGAGATACCGCATTACACTGCCTGCCGGCCAATTTTATTGCTGGTAAAATGATGCTTGTCAGGGCAATGATTTTGGGACTTTCCCTAGATTTAAAACCGCCCAGTTCAAACCCTCTTAAAGATAGTGACCGAGAATATGATTTCGCAGCCATGATCCCTCTGCAAACTCAAAACTCCTTGGATAAAATTAAAAACATTAAAACATTGATTGTTGGAGGAGCTTCCATTTCTCCCGAATTACATTCAGCACTGGTTGCTAATCACGATCATTGTTTTGAGACCTATGGAATGACGGAAACCATCACCCATATTGCGGTTTCTAAGCTTTCCATTCCAAAGCAACCTTTTATTGCGCTTCCAGGGGTTCGAGTGTCAGTTAACGCTGAAGGATGTTTATTAATTGATGCTCCTCACGTCACAGAAGATACCATAACAACCAATGATTTGGTTGATTTGATCGATGAGAAAAGTTTTACTTTTAAAGGAAGGAAAGACAATGTAATCAATTCTGGCGGTTTTAAGATTTTCCCTGAAACGGTTGAGACAAAATTAAGTTCAGCAATTCCAAACCCCTTCTTTGTGTCTGGCTTCCCTGATGATAGATTGGGCTCTAAATTGGTTATGATTATTGAAGGAAATGTTTCTCAAACAGATCAAATCAATTCAAAAATCCAATCTTGCAATGCCTTGGACAAGCATGAGGTGCCAAAGTCCTTAATTTTTATTAATAAAATTGAGACCAAGAACGGAAAAATTTTAAGAGAACTTACCCTCAAAATCAACAAGCTTATTTAAACTTGTAAAATACCCATGTTGAATTTCTTTTTAATTGGAGCATGGTTGGCTGCCGCAATTCCAAGACTAATCCATTTACGAGTTTCTAAAGGATTGATTACTGCGTCTGTCCATAGCCTTGCTGCTGCATAATAGGCATGCGTTTGTTTATCATATTTGGACATAATTTTATCTAAAAGTTGTTTTTCTTTTTTAGGATCAATAATTTTCCCCTCTTTTTTAAGTTTAGACTTTTCAATCTGCAACAAGACCTGAGCTGCTTGCTCTCCACCCATAACGGCCATTTTTGAACCGGGCCAAGAAATAATTAGCCTCGGATCATAAGCTTTGCCACACATGGCATAATTGCCCGCACCATTTGAATTTCCAACAATTACGGTAAACTTTGGAACCACCGAATTCGCAACAGCATTGACCATTTTTGCTCCATCTTTAACAATCCCTCCGTGTTCAGCCTTGCTGCCAACCATAAAACCTGTTACATCTTGTAGGAAAACTAAAGGGATTTTTCTCTGATTACAATTGGCCACAAACCGTGTCGATTTATCTGCTGAATCACTATAGATGACCCCTCCGAACTGTAACTCTCCTTTTTTGTTTTTAACCATTTGCCTTTGATTGGCTATAATTCCAACTGCCCAGCCATCAATTCGCGCATAAGCTGTGATGATTGTTTTCCCATAATCCGCTTTATACTCATCAATTGATCCTTCGTCAACCAATCGTTTGATGATCTCATAGGAATCATAAGGTTGGGTTTTGTTATTCGGCAATAATTCTAAAATTTCTTCAATTTTAGCCATTGGATTTTTAGGTTCAATTCTATTAAAACCAGCTTTTGGATTATCACCAATTTTTTCAATTAATGCTCGAATTCGGGATAAAGCATCTCGGTCGTCTTTTGCTTTATAATCGGTCACTCCGCTTATTTCAGAATGGGTTGTTGCTCCTCCCAAAGTTTCGTTGTCTATTTTTTCACCAATTGCCGCTTTGACCAAATAGCTACCTGCTAAAAAAATACTAGCAGTTTTATCGACAATGATCGCTTCATCAGACATGATGGGTAAATAGGCACCCCCCGCAACGCAACTGCCCATGATGGCTGAGATCTGAACAATACCCTCACTGCTCATCTGAGCATTATTTCTAAAAATTCTTCCAAAATGTTCTTTGTCAGGAAAAATCTCATCTTGCATTGGAAGAAAAACACCTGCACTGTCAACGAGGTATATAATTGGAATTTTATTTTCCATCGCAATCTCCTGTGCTCTGAGGTTTTTTTTGGCCGTTATTGGAAACCAAGCTCCTGCTTTTACCGAAGCATCATTGGCAACAACGACACAAAGTTTTTTTGAAACATAACCTATCATTACAATAACTCCTCCTGCAGGGCATCCTCCTTCTTTTGCATACATTTCGTAACCCGCCATTGCACCTATTTCGATAGCAGCAGTTTGGTCATCTAACAAAAAAGAAACCCGTTGTCTTGCGGTCATTTTACCCTGCTTTTCGATTTTTTCTAAACGGGCTTTTCCACCGCCTAATTTTATTGTAGCAATTCTTTGATTAAGCTCAGAGAGTAATAACTTGTTTTGATCTTTATTTTTTTCCAATTCTAAACTCATGTGAAGGAATCTGTTTTGTATTTACTAAAATAAGAATTCTTTAATGTTTTATAATAGCTAAACTAAGGACATTTTTTTTGATATCGTAATTAAAAAAATCGATATTTGTATACCCAAAGATGGGATGCTTTATTCTACGATATTTAGACTTACATCAATTATTTTTTATTTATCATGATACTTTTTACTCTATAAATCAATCAAAATGGCAGACGATAATAAAGTGATTTTTTCTATGTCTGGAGTCACTAAGACTTACCAGTCATCAAATCAACCCGTTCTAAAAGGAATATATTTGAGTTTCTTCTATGGTGCGAAAATCGGAATCTTAGGTCTTAATGGTTCTGGAAAATCAACTTTGCTTAAAATCATCGCTGGATTAGATAAAAACTATCAAGGGGATGTTGTCTTCTCACCGGGCTACTCTGTTGGTTTTTTGGAACAAGAGCCACAGATGGATCCTAATAAAACAGTTTTGGAAATTGTTAAGGAAGGCGTTTCTGAAACTGTTGCTATTTTAGATGAATACAACAATATAAACGATCAATTCGGTTTACCTGAGGTTTATGAAGATGCAGACAAAATGCAAAAACTCATGGATCGACAGGCCAAGCTCCAAGATGAGATTGATGCAAGAAACGCATGGGAATTAGATACGCAACTTGAAATCGCAATGGATGCTTTGCGAACTCCCGATGGTGAATCTAAAATTGAATTCTTGTCTGGTGGAGAAAAAAGACGTATTGCACTGTGTAGGTTGTTGTTAAGAAAGCCAGACATCTTGCTTTTGGATGAACCAACCAACCACTTGGATGCAGAATCCGTTCACTGGTTAGAGCACCATTTGGCACAATACAAAGGAACTGTAATTGCAGTTACACACGACCGTTATTTCCTAGACAATGTTGCAGGTTGGATCTTAGAGTTGGATCGAGGGGAAGGCATACCATGGAAAGGAAATTATTCTTCATGGTTAGATCAAAAATCAAAACGATTGGCACAAGAGCAAAAGCACGCTTCCAAACGCCAGAAAACTCTAGAACGTGAATTGGAATGGGTTAGAATGGCCCCTAAAGGAAGACAGTCTAAGCAGAAAGCGCGTTTGTCAAATTATGACAAGCTGATGAGCCAAGATCAAAAGCAAGTCGATGATAAATTAGAAATTTTTATTCCTAATGGGCCTCGTTTAGGAACCAATGTAATAGAAGCTTCACATGTTGCGAAATCATTTGGAGAAAAGTTGTTGTATGATGATTTGAATTTCACTTTGCCTCAAGCTGGAATTGTGGGAGTTATTGGTGCTAACGGTGCTGGTAAATCTACCGTGTTTAGAATGATAATGGGAGAAGAAACTGTTGATGGTGGGAATTTTTCCGTTGGTGAGACAGTAAAACTTGCTTATGTGGATCAATCTCATTCCAATATTGACCCTGAAAAAAGTATTTGGCAGAACTTTAGTGACGAACAAGAGCTAATTATGTTGGGAGGCCAACAAATCAATTCTCGTGCTTTTTTAAGCCGTTTTAACTTTAGTGGAAGTGAGCAAAATAAAAAAGTATCAGCACTTTCTGGAGGAGAGCGAAATCGTTTGCATTTGGCCATGACGCTCAAGGAAGAAGGGAATGTACTTTTGTTAGATGAGCCTACCAATGATTTGGATGTGAATACGCTTCGTGCCTTGGAGGAGGGGCTTGAAAACTTTGCAGGTTGTGCAGTAGTCATTTCTCACGACCGTTGGTTTTTAGATCGTATCTGTACACACATTCTTGCTTTTGAAGGAGATTCTCAAGTTTACTTTTTCGAAGGATCTTATTCTGATTATGAAGAAAATAAAAAGAAACGATTGGGTCAAGACTTAATGCCTAAAAGAATAAAATATAGAAAGCTATCTCGCAACTAGTCGAATTTCTTTCTGATTTTAAAAAAAAACTTCTGGTGACAATTGTTATTCCAAATAGAGTTTAACACAAAAAATCACTAGAGGATATTCATTAAGATTTACTTTTCACCGATCATGTCTTCGGGTTTAACCCATTGATCAAATTCTTCGGAAGTAAGATACCCTAATGCCAAAGCTGAGGCTTTGAGTGTTGATCCTTCTGCATGTGCTTTATTGGCTATTTCTGCGGCTTTATAATATCCGATTTTAGTGTTTAATGCGGTAACCAGCATCAAGGAGTTATTGACCAATTCATCAATTCTATCTTGATTCGCTTCGATTCCTATGACGCAGTTATTAGTGAAACTGACACAGGCATCACCAATGAGTTGCGCAGATTGAATGATGTTAGCTGCCATAACCGGCTTAAAAACGTTCAGTTCATAATGCCCTTGCATTCCTCCAATACTAATGGCTACATCATTTCCCATAACTTGGGCACAAACCATGGTCATCGCTTCGCATTGTGTAGGATTTACTTTTCCTGGCATGATTGAGCTTCCGGGTTCATTGGCAGGAATAATTATTTCACCAATTCCAGATCTTGGTCCTGAGGAAAGTAATCGAATATCATTTGCGATTTTATTTAAAGAAACAGCCAATTGCTTTAAGGCCCCATGCGATTCAACAACTGCGTCATGTGCTGCCAAAGCTTCGAATTTATTTTCGGCGGTTATAAATGGAAGTTTAGTGAATTCTGCAATGTGTTTAGCAACATTTTCTGAATAACCTTTTGGAGTGTTAATTCCAGTTCCTACTGCTGTTCCTCCCAAAGCCAACTCAGATAAATGTTCGAGTGTATTTCTTAACGCTTTAACACCATGGTCCAATTGAGATACATAACCAGAAAATTCTTGACCTAGGGTTAGGGGGGTAGCGTCCATCAAATGAGTTCGACCAATTTTAACTACTTTACTAAAATCCTTTGACTTTTGATTTAAAGCATCTCTTAGCTGTTGAACCCCCGGTATAGTATTTTCTATAATTTTTTTATAAGCAGCAATGTGCATTCCAGTAGGGAAAGTGTCATTCGAAGATTGTGACTTATTAACATCATCGTTTGGGGTAAGGGTTTTTTCTCCTTCTCCCAGCTTATTTCCAGCAAGCACATGTGCTCGATTTGCAATAACTTCGTTGACGTTCATGTTGCTTTGAGTTCCTGAACCTGTTTGCCAAATAACCAATGGAAATTGATCATTAAGTTTCCCTGCAATTATTTCATCACACACAAGGGCAATCAAATCTCTTTTTCTGATCGGGAGTATGCCGGCTTCGTGATTGGCGTAAGCAGCGGCTTTTTTTAAATAGGCAAAACCATAAATAATTTCTAAAGGCATTGAAGCAGTTGCCCCAATCTTAAAATTAGCTCTTGATCTTTCCGTCTGTGCTCCCCAATAGACGTCATGAGGCACCTTTACCTCTCCTAGTGTGTCTTTCTCAATCCTATATTTCATTTTATTGATTCTATGCAATTACAAAAATAGTTCCTTTTTAAATAAAAATGTTTAAATATTTTTCAAGATCTTAAACTTCTGAAAGATAAAATATGTAATTTTACAGCAGATTATAACGTTATGTTTGAATTTGATCAATATTTAGGTTTCCTTGCTTTCTTATCCATTTTAACCCTTGGTTTTTGGTTAATGATTTTTCTACTCACCTTTGTAATTCCTTACTGGTTGATTGGTGCCTTAAAAGAATTTCTTAAAGAAAGAAAAGAAAATAAGTCAAAAGAACTTTCTAACTAGAAAGAGATATCCCCTCCTTGTTCCTCACTTCCTTGATTCCCTCGGCGAGAACTTTTTTGATCTTTTTTCTGGTTTAGACGGTAGGTAGCCGATAAAATGAAAGTCGGAGTTTCTCTTCTGTAAATTCCATAATTCCTAAAAGTATTGGTGGTAGTTACGGACTCTCTCATTCCCGTATTGAAAAGATCACTTACACGAAAAGAAATCGTTCCCCTATCCTTAAAGATATCTTTACTTAAAGCTCCTGAGACATAGAGCATCGGCTCTGATCTTGATTGTGCATTAATTCTAGGCCCTGAGTAATAGACTCTCATTTGCCAGTCAATCTCACCGGGTAAAGTGATTTTACTGTTAACTCTTGAAAACCAACTCAGGTTGGTAGCATCAAGACTTTCTCCTTTGTATTCCCCAATAGTCTCGGAATTATATAAATTAAAATTAGCAAAGAACCTTGATTTCCTAGAAGGGGAGTAGCTCAAAGTAAACTCAACACCTGTTCTATTGTTTTCTGCTAGATTTATTGGATTTCTTATAATTATTGGAACTTCTACAAGTGGATTTGCTGGATCATTTGGGTTTTTAAGATCTCCACTTATAACTGCAGTTTCCCCACTTTCTTCTCCTACAAAAGTAAATACGCTTGTTGCCTTTTGAAAATATACAGAACCGTTTAAAGTGAATTTATCCCATCTTTTGAGATAGCCCAAATCTATTGTGTTTGAATAGCTCGGGTTCAGGTCTGCATTCCCTTGAAAGAAATTGGCGACACTGCTTCTTGAAGGAAAAGGATTTAAAAATCTTCCTCTAGGTCTTGAGATTCTTCGGCTATACCCTAAAATGATGCTTTCAGTTTCTTTAAACTCATAAGATAGATTTACTGTAGGAAAAAACTCCATATATTTTTTTTGATTGTAATCATTGGTACTCCTCTGATCAACGGTGATCTTTGAGTCTTCCATTCTTAAACCAAATAGAAATGAAAAATCTTTCATCTTTTTTCCATACTGAGTGTATAAGGCGTTTATATGTTCCTTGTAAATCAATTCATTAGACAAGTCATTGTCTAAATTAAATTGATTGTTGTCAAAAAGATAAACATTATAGTCCGTTCCTTGATTTGAAAAACTTCCTCTATATCCAAATTCAAATTGGGTCTCTTTATCAATTGGCAACACATAATCTGCTTGAAATAAAATTCTTTTTTCACTTTGATATTCAATGAGCTTTTCAAAACTCTTTTTGCCATTCACTGGAATAAGTGTACTGTTTTCTATGTTTGCCGATTCATTCTCATCACTTTCTTCGTATTGAAATGTGGCTGTAATCTTTTGACCCTCTTCGTCTAATTCGGAATCAAAATTGATGTTAAATTGATGGGATTTATCATCATCTTCTTCCAACTCAATTCTGTCTGATTGCGTGATGATTAATCTGTTCTGATCAAATTCTTTAATTTCATTTTTCGTATAATCATCCCCACCTTCAGTTCTGATAAACCCCCCTAAGATTAAAGATGTTTTTTCTTTTAAGTAAATTTCTACACCCAAACTTGAGAAAATACTATTATTTTCTCTTTCAGGCCGTCTTATTTCTTCTAGAAACGTACTCGGATCTGTTCCATTAAAATACTCATTATCATTAAACACTTTCCCAATCGAAAGACTGTTGTTTGTCGAATTGGTTGTGAAAATATTAAATTTTTCTTTTCTTAAATTAACAGTAGCTGAACCACCATATCTTCTAGGAAATCCACCGTTAATTGTGAAATTACCATTGAGACCAAGCAGTTCTTGTTTCTTCAAGATTATGTTAAGTATCCCTGCAGTTCCTTCAGCACCGTACCTTGCAGAAGGAGAGGTTATTACTTCAACCTTATCAATAGACTCCGCAGGTAATTGTTGCAATCCTTGAGGTCCTGAAATCCCAACCAGTCCAGAAGGTTTTCCATTGATTAGTATCCTGACATTGTTATTGCCTCTAAGGGCAACGTTTCCTTCAACATCTACGGAAACAGACGGTACATTGTCCAAAACATCAGCAACGCTTCCTCCTCTGACTGTTAGATCTTTTCCGACGTTGTATATTCTTTTGTCCAATCGAATTTCAACTTCAGTTTTTTCTGCCATCACTTCAACTCCTTCGAGCAAGTTTTCAGAAATCAATAAACTGATCTGCCCAAAATCTTTGGAGGCCTTCAATTCAACTTTGGATAAGGAATAAGGCTCAAAACCAATGTATTCTATTTTTATGTCATAAATCCCAGGAAAAACACTTAATGAAAATTTCCCATTTGCACCTGTAAGTCCTCCTTGCACCTGATTAGGTCCCTTATCACTCAATAAGCTGATTGAGGTATATTCCAAAGGTTGTTGGGTTTCCTTGTCAATTACGATTCCATTAATAGTGATTTTGGAAGGAACTTTTTCACGCTGTCCATAAGATTGAGAAATACAAACTAGTAGAAAGAGAATAGTAAATAGTTTAATCATTTTAAAATTTAATACTTAATAGACTAAGAGTAAAGAATAAAGTTTAATTAACTTTTAAAAATTCAACTAAATTTTCAAGAGGTCTGGCAATAACACCACTATCATTGGAAGTAACGATTGGTCTTTCAATTAGCTTAGGATGTCTAACAAGAACAGTTAATATTTCCTTTTCCTCAAGGTTCTTATCTTTAAATTCATTTTTCCAAAGTGTCTCATTTTTTCTTAAAACCTCAGAAGGTTTCTTCCTCACTTTTGTTAAGATATCAGATAGTTCATTTTCGTTGAGATTGTCTTCGAGGTATTTTACAACTTCAAAATTGATATTATGCCCTTCAAGATGTTGAATAGCCTCTCTAGACTTTCGACATCTTGGATTGTGGTAAATGGTGATTTCCATGATTGTATAAAATTAAAAAACCCATCCTTCTTTGGGATGGGTTTTTAACGAGTATGTTATTTTTATTTAATTTTGTCGACCACTGCTTTGAATGCGTCTGGGCTGTTTGCTGCCAAATCAGCAAGAACTTTTCTGTTCAGCTGAATGTTGTTGGCTTTTACTTTACCCATGAATTGGCTGTAAGACATCCCATGAATCCTAGCACCTGCATTGATACGCGTAATCCAAAGCGCTCTAAAGTTTCGCTTTTTGGTTTTACGGTCACGGTAGGCATAAAGCATTGCTTTTTCTACTGCGTTTTTTGCTACAGTCCAAACGTTCTTTCTTCTGCCGAAGAAACCTTTGGCTTGTTTAAATATTTTTTTTCTACGTGCTCTTGAAGCAACTGAGTTTACTGATCTTGGCATTTGTTTTTTGTTTTTTTGATATTGGCGGTTAATTAAAACACTTTATGAGCCGAATACCATGGTTATGAATTAATATTGAACCGGTTTAAGTTACTTTAATCTTAGTTGTGTCTTGATATTACTAAGATCGCTATCACTAACCAAGCCAGAGTGCGTAAGTTTTAACTTACGTTTCTTTGATTTTTTGGTCAAAATGTGACTTTTAAAAGCGTGCTTTCGTTTAATTTTACCAGTACCAGTAAGCTTGAATCTTTTTTTGGCACTAGACTTTGTTTTCATTTTAGGCATTTTTGCTTTTTATTTGATTTATACTCGTGTTACTTCTTTTTTGGTGCGATAAACATAATCATTCGTTTTCCTTCAAGTTGTGGCATTTGTTCAACTTTCCCTAATTCTTCGAGATCTTGAGCCAATCGAAGTAATAAAATTTGTCCTTGCTCCTTAAAAACAATTGATCTTCCTTTAAAAAACACAAAAGCTTTAAGTTTTGCGCCTTCGCTTAAGAATTTTTCTGCGTGTTTCTTTTTAAATTCATAATCGTGTTCATCAGTCTGAGGTCCAAAACGGATTTCTTTGATGATAACCTTAGTGGCTTTGGACTTCATTGATTTCTCACGCTTCTTTTGTTCATAGAGAAATTTTTTGTAGTCCAATATTTTACAAACTGGAGGAGAAGCTTTGGGAGATATTTCCGCTAAGTCTAATTCTAGTTCTTCAGCTAAAGCTAGTGCTTTAGATAGTTCATAAACCCCAATCTCAACATTGTCTCCTACCAAGCGTATTTCTTGAGCAGTTATTTTTTCATTAATTCGGTGGGGATTTTCTTTAAAAATCCTCGCTGGTTTATTCGATCTTCTTCTACGTATTGCTATGGCCTGCCAATTTTAAATTAATGTTCAAAGTTAGAAATACTTTTTGATATCTCTTTATTTATGAGTTCTACAAAGTTTTTTATCTCCATACCCCCCATATCACCCACGTGGTGTTTTCTTACTGAAACGTTATCCGATTCAGCTTCTTTTTCCCCTATAATCAGCATGAATGGCACTTTGCTCATTTCTGCTTCCCGGATTTTTTTGCCAATTGTTTCATTCCGGTTATCAAGGAAGGCGCGAATTTCGTGATTTTCCAAGAAACTTAAAACTTTTTTCGCGTATTTTTCATGTTTTTCGCTCACACACAAGATACTTACCTGATTTGGAGAGAGCCATAAAGGGAAATTTCCTCCCGTATGCTCCAATAAAATTGCAACAAATCTCTCTAAACTTCCAAAAGGTGCGCGATGAATCATTACGGGTCTGTGCAACTCATTGTCACTTCCCTTGTAGTTGAGTTCAAATCTTTCTGGTAGGTTATAATCTACCTGAATGGTTCCTAATTGCCATTTCCTTCCCAATGCGTCCTTGACCATAAAGTCAAGTTTTGGGCCATAAAAAGCGGCTTCGCCCTCTTCGATTATAAAATTCAGTTTCTTTTCTTTAGCCGCTGAAATAATTGCCGCTTCTGCCAATTCCCAATTTTTTGTATTTCCAATGTATTTTTCAGGTTTTTTAGGATCACGAATCGAAACCTGTGCTTCGAAGTTGTCAAAGCCTAAGGATCCGAAAACATAAAGTACAAGATCAATAACATTTTTAAATTCCTGATCTAACTGATCTGGTGTACAAAATATATGAGCATCATCTTGAGTAAAACCCCTAACTCTTGTTAATCCATGAAGTTCTCCACTTTGTTCGTAGCGATAAACTGTTCCAAATTCTGCAAAACGTTTTGGTAATTCTTTATAACTCCAAGGTCTTGAATTGTAAATTTCACAGTGGTGTGGACAATTCATTGGTTTTAACAGGAAAGTTTCTCCTTCAGAAGGAGTTTCGATTGGTTGAAAGCTATCCTCTCCATATTTCTCATAATGCCCCGAAGTCATATATAGTTCCTTGCTCCCTATATGTGGTGTTATGACCTGCTCATAACCTGCTTTTTTCTGTGCGACTTTAAGGAAATTTTCTAATCTTTCTCTAAGCGCAGCACCTTTAGGCAACCACAGAGGCAAGCCTAGTCCTACTTTTTTCGAAAAAGTAAAAAGTTCAAGCTCTTTACCTAATTTCCTATGATCTCTCTTTTTTGCTTCTTCAAGCAATTCGAGATACTCTGTTAATTCTTTTTGTTTTGGAAATGAAATACCATAGACTCTTGTCAGTTGGTTGTTTTTCTCATCCCCACGCCAGTAAGCTCCGGCTACGCTTAACAGTTTTATGGCTTTTATGAAACCAGTATTTGGAATGTGTCCACCACGACAAAGATCAGTGAAGTCAGCATGATCACAGAAAGTGATCGTTCCATCTTCTAGGTTCTCTATAAGTTCAACTTTGTAAGGATTTCCTTCCTTTTTGTAAAAATCAAGTGCTTCTTGTTTAGAAGCAGCTCTCATTTTAAATTCAAATTTTTGACGAGAAAATTCAATGAATTTTTTTTCTAGATTGACAAGATCTTTTTCTGATAAAGATTTAGTTCCAAAATCAACATCATAATAAAATCCGTTTTCAATCGCTGGACCTATGGTTAGTTTCGCTTCGGGATATAACGCCAAAATTGATTGCGCTAAAACGTGAGCAGAAGAGTGCCAAAAAGCAGTTTTCCCAGGCGTATCATTCCATGTGTAGAGTTGCAAGTCACCATCTTCTTGAAGTGGTGTAGCAGTTTCAACCGTTTGATTGTTGAACTTTGCAGAAAGTACGTTTCTAGCCAAACCTTCACTAATATCTTTTGCAATATCCAAAACGGTTGTTCCTTTAGCATAGCTTCGTTTTGACGAATCGGGAAATTTTATTTCAATCATAATTGATAAAAATCTGTTCAAAGATAGTTGTATGAAGTAAGCGACACAATTTCTTTTTAGATTTTAATTTTTTCTATTACCAAGCAGTCCGTTTAGTAATGTTTTAATTCCCCAGAAACCATAGAAAATAGAAGTAATACAGATTACCCCTCCAATGATGCAAACTGGCCAGAAATAGGGGTGTCCTTCGTTTTTAAATGCTTGATGAAGTATAACCGGGCCTATAAAACAAAGCACAATAAATATGCTCATTCTTTTAAGTCCTTTCTTTAAATCTTCTGTGTTCATTTGTGGTTCTTAATTGCACCTCTTATGCTTTTGTGTTCCTTTAAAAGTCGGATGGATGTTTTAAGATCAATGTTTAATTCTTCCATTAAGATTCGAGCAGCACGATCTTCTAGTTTTTCATTGGTGATTTGAATATCAATCATTTTATTTCCTTTGACCCTTCCAAATCTGATCATACTTGCCGTCGTGATCATGTTTAAAATCAATTTTTGAGCCGTTCCGGATTTCATCCTTGAACTTCCGGTTAAAAATTCTGGACCTACGACCACCTCAATCGGGTAGTCAGAACATTCTGTCAAAGGACTTCCCGGATTTGAAGTGATGCAACCCGTCTTGATATTATTTTTTTGACATTCTTTAAGTGCTGATATAACATAGGGTGTTGTTCCAGAGGCAGCAATTCCAATCACGAAATCTTGCTCGTTAGGCTTGTACTTCATTAGATCTACCCATCCTTGGTTCACATCATCCTCAGCGTCTTCGATAGATTGATATAATGCAGGAATTCCACCAGCAAGTATGCCAACAACTTTTTCTGGGTTAGTGCCAAAAGTAGGAGGGCATTCCGAAGCGTCCAAAACTCCAAGTCTTCCGCTTGTACCTGCTCCTATATAAAAAATTCTTCCACCTGCTATGAAGTTAGATTCTATGGCAGTAATAAGGTTTTCAACTTTATCTAAAACTTTTCCAACGGCCTGAACTGCAAAAAGATCTTCTTTATGGATTCCAGAGATTAACTCATCAACTGATAGCGTCTCAAGTGCATTATAGTGAGAATCTTGCTCTGTAATTTTCTTAAAATTCATAATTTATTAAAATAAAAGAATTTAACTCTCTATTTAAGCTAGTTTAGAATCCAAATTTGTTTTGAGCGCACCAAGGAAGTCTTGTGTTGTAAGATAGTGAGACTCTTTTAGTTGCTTCTGATGAATTAACAAAGCCAAATCTTTTGTCATTATTCCACTTTCGATTGTTTCAATACAAACAGCTTCCAAAGTAGCGCAAAAATCTATAAGTTCTTGATTGCTATCTAGTTTACCTCTGTGTGCCAAACCTCTTGTCCATGCAAAAATTGATGCAATTGGATTTGTAGAAGTTGCCTTTCCTTGTTGGTGTTGTCTGTAATGGCGGGTAACCGTTCCATGAGCAGCTTCAGCCTCCATGATTTGTCCGTCAGGAGTAACAAGCGTAGAAGTCATTAATCCTAATGAACCAAATCCTTGGGCTACTGTATCTGATTGAACATCGCCGTCATAGTTCTTACAAGCCCACACGAAACCACCGCTCCATTTCATTGCTGCAGCAACCATGTCGTCGATGAGTCTGTGTTCGTAAGTAATACCTGCAGCTTCAAATTTCGATTTGAATTCATTATCAAATACTTCTTGAAAAATATCTTTAAAACGACCATCATAAGCCTTCATGATTGTGTTTTTTGTGGAAAGGTAAAGTGGCCAACCCTTGTCTAAAGCTCTGTTCATACAAGATCTTGCAAATCCAAAGATTGAAGAATCAATGTTGTACATACTCATTGCAACACCATCTTCTTGAAAATTATAAACCTCCCAAGACTGTTCTTTACTTCCATCTTCTGGAGTAAATGTCATGGTTAACTTTCCTTTTCCTTTGATTACTGTATCTGTTGCCTTATACTGATCTCCAAAAGCATGACGACCAATACAAATTGGTTTGGTCCATCCTTGAACGTATCTCGGTACGTTTTTCATAATGATTGGCTCTCTAAAAACAGTTCCACCGATAATGTTACGGATGGTTCCATTGGGAGAACGGTACATTTTTTTTAAACCAAACTCAACAACACGATCCTCGTCGGGAGTAATTGTAGCACACTTAATCCCAACTTTATGTTTATTTATAGCTTCTGCAGCATCAATTGTTATTTGATCTTCTGTTGCATCTCTTGACTCCATTCCAAGATCATAATACAGAAGCTCTAAATCTAGGTAAGGTAGAATAAGTTGTTCTTTTATAAATTTCCAAATGATTCTCGTCATTTCATCACCATCGATCTCTACTACGGGGTTTGCTACTTTTATTTTTGACATTTGTAGATAATTTATTTATTAATATTGATTTGATAAAACACCATTATTTCTGGGTTAGAAATGGTATTTCAGGGAAATAAATACATAAAAAAACCGCATGAAGCGGTTTTGATATGTTTAATATTTTTTTTCTTTAATACGTGCTTTTTTACCACGTAATTCTTTGAAGTAGTAGATTCTGGATCGTCTTACTTTTCCTCTTTTGTTTACTTCAACTTTTTGAATTGTTGGAAGATTGAGTGGGAAGATTCTTTCCACACCAATTGTACCAGACATTTTTCGAATTGTAAATGACTTAGAAAGCCCTTCTCCTTTAATCTGAATAACAACCCCTCTAAAAAACTGAGTTCTTACTTTTTCACCTTCTCGGATTTCATAGTAAACGGTAATGGTGTCTCCTGCCGAAAATTCAGGGAAATCTTTCTTAGCGATGAATTCTTCCTGAATGAAATTTATTAATTTTTCCATTTTAGTTAATTAGTGTTAGTAAAACAACATTCACAATTAGAGCCAGAGGTTATTTTAACGCGGTGCAAATTTATAACTTATTTTGATTTAAGCAACCACCTATCCTGTTTTTATGTTGTTAATCTTCATTTAAAAGATCAGGACGAAGTCTTTGCGTTTTCTCAAGCGCTTTTTCCTCTCTCCAAGCGTCGACTTTTGGGGTGTCACCCGAGGTGAGTATTTCTGGAACACTCCATTCTTTATACTTCGCTGGTCGTGTATAGATCGGCGGGGCCAAAAGACCATCTTGGTAACTATCAGTTAGGGCAGAGGATTCATCTCCAATCACCCCAGGAATGAGTCTGATGATGCTGTCACAAAGTACAGCAGCTGCAAGCTCACCACCTGACAAGACAAAGTCTCCAATCGAAATCTCTCGAGTTATTAAGTGATCTCTCACCCTTTGATCAATTCCTTTGTAATGACCGCAGATGATAATTATATTTTTTTTGAGTGAAAGTTCATTTGAGACATTCTGAGCAAGTTGCTCTCCATCAGGAGTTAAATAAATGATCTCATCATAATCATTCGTTTTTTTTAAATGTTCTAAACACAAATCAATCGGCTCAATAGTCATTACCATTCCTGCGCCACCTCCAAAGGGATAATCATCTACTTTTTTATGTTTGTTGTTGCTGTAATCTCGAGGATTATGAAAATTAACAGTTACTTTGTTTGCGTCAATGGCTCGCTTCAGAATAGAAGCTTCAAAAGGACTGGAAAGTAATTCTGGAAATAGTGTGATGATATCAATCCTCATTTGCGCATTGTTTTAAACCTTGCAAATATTTTACAAAAAAAAAAAGTTACCAAAACTTTTGGTAACTTTTCTCTAACCTAAATAGAATTAAATTTTATTCGAATAAAATCCTTTCTTTTTGACCATCCGGACTCAGAAATAAGATGCTTGATAGTGATTCAATCGTAATGGATTCAATCGTTGCAACTTCATCAATCAGAATGTCATTTACTTCTAAAACAACAAAACCTTCCTCAATACCATAGTTATAAAGTCTAGAATTTAACATTTTGCTGATGATAACCCCTTTTTCGATTTTGAAAGTAGCTTTTTCCTCTTCAGAAAGATTCTTCAACTCCATTCCGATAAATCGAGTGCGGTTAGTTTTTTTCAAAGTAACCATAACCTCTTTGTTCTTTCCTTCACTCTTATAAAAGACTTTTACTTTGTCGCCAGGACGTTTTGTGGAGAGGTAACCTGTAAGATCAGAAAACTGATTGATTACTGTTCCATCTACTTTTTTGATGATGTCTCCCTGTTTTAAACCCGCCAAATCAGCCCCTAATCCTTTTTCAACATCACTGATATAAAAACCTTGGGTGTCACTAATCTCAAATTTTTCGGCAAAATCCGCATTTAAAGCATTTCCTTGAACACCAAGTAATCCTTTTTGAACATTACCATATTCAATAATGTCTTCAAATACTTTTTTAACGGTGTTGCTGGGAACCGCAAACGAATAGCCAACAAATCCACCAGAAATTGAAGAAATCGCAGTATTGATTCCGATAAGTTCTCCTTTTGTGTTCACCAAAGCTCCACCACTGTTACCCATGTTGACCGCTGCATCTGTTTGAATAAAAGACTGATTTTTTTGATCGGTATCATTCAAATCCCTAGATTTTGCGCTAATGATTCCAGCTGTTACCGTAGAATTTAAATTAAAAGGATTTCCAACAGCCAACACCCATTCTCCAATTTTAGAACTTTCAGAATCCCCAAAAGATATGTAAGGTAAGTTTTCGTCGGTCTCAATTTTTAAAACAGCCAAGTCCGTATTTGGATCAGATCCAATGAGCTTTGCCATGTATGTTTTGTTTTTGTTTGTCGTAACTTCAATTTCACTGGCATCTTTTATTACGTGGTGATTAGTGATAATCAATCCGTCTGGTGAAATGACGACACCAGATCCCGTTCCTACTCTTTTAGGTCCATTGTCTTCTCCATATAAATTATTAAACCACCAAGTACCGATTCCTTTTCTTATGCTTGTGTTTTTTACGTGAACGACGCCATTAACTGTTTTTTCAGCCGCAATGGTGAAGTCGGTCAATTCGGCTGCGACTCCACTCGTGTTATAGCTATAGGTGGTGGGAATAAGCTTTGAGGTAGCGTTTTGACTAATTATTGTTTCTTGACTGAAGTAGTTTTCAAATACAAATACAGCAATAAATGCACTCGAAACTGAAACTAAGATGGTTTTAAATGTTGATTTCATTGTATATTGATTTAAATATTATTCTAAATTATAAATTCTATTTTTCATAATTACTGTTTTAACGTCTATTTAACAACTATAAAAAAGTTTAAAAATTACGTAAATTTGGAACATGGATTTTCAATTTGACAAATATCAGGGTGCGGGGAATGATTTTATCATTCTTGATGACCGAACCCAAAAATTTCCCAGTGATGACCATGACCGTATTAAGTGGTTGTGTAATCGAAACTTTGGAATAGGTGCTGATGGGCTTATTTTAATTAGAGATTCGGAAAAGACAGATTTTAAAATGGTTTATTTTAATGCCAATGGATATGAGGGGTCGCTTTGTGGCAATGGGAGCCGATGTGCTGTTGCCTTTTGCAGGGCCAAAGACATCGTCGGTTTAAAAACAACTTTTGAAGCAAGCGATGGTTTGCATAAAGCTGTTGTTGACCAAGAAGGACTTGTCTGTCTTGAAATGAATGACGTAACCTCAATCACTAACAATGGAGATTCCTTATTTATAGATACTGGTTCACCGCATCATCTTGAGTTTGTATCAGATGTATTGGCTGTGAATGTGAAAATAAAGGGAGCGGGAATACGTTACGGAGCTCCTTACTTTGAAGCGGGTTCAAATGTTAATTTTATTGAAAAAACAAACGAAGAAGACTTTAAGATCAGAACCTACGAGCGTGGTGTTGAAGACGAAACTTTGGCATGTGGTACCGGAGCAATTGCCGCTGCCATAGGAGCTCATAGTTCAGGTCATACAAAGTTGAATGGCATAAACATCCACGCTTTGGGAGGAGTTTTGAGAGTTGAATTTTCGACTAATTCAGATCAATACGAGAATGTAAAACTAATCGGACCTGCGTTACAAGTGTTTTCAGGAACCATACGAGTTTAAAGATGAATGATCAAAATGGAGTTGTTTCGATAAGGGCCATTGAGCCTGCTGATATCGATTTTTTATTTGCTATTGAAAACGACATTTCTCTTTGGAAATATTCAAACAGATCTTCACCATATTCCAGAAACTTATTACTTGATTATATCGCCAATTCAGGGCGGGATATTTTTGAAACCAAACAAGTGAAATTCACAATCGTTGATAAAAACAACTCTCCCGTTGGCTTTATTGACCTGTTTGATTTTGAGCCTTTTCACCACCGCGCAGGCGTGGGTCTTGTCATTGCTGCTGAGGAACGTTCCAAAGGTTATGGTGCTGCGGCTCTAGCTTCTATTGAGTTTTATGGGAAAAATCAATTACAACTTCACCAACTCTATGCAAACATAGCTGTTGAAAACAAGCCAAGTATTGAATTGTTTGAAAAGCAAAACTATGTATTGATGGGTACAAAAAAAGACTGGAATTTTTATGAGGGTAAATTCCATGATGAATTTAATTATCAAAAGTTAATTTAATGAAGTATCGAAAAAAAATATTGAGTTTGATAGTGTTGCTGGGATTATTTTTTGGTGCCTATTTCGTTTATCAGTTTTATAAAACTTTTTTTTGGGACAACACCAAGTTTGAGGAAAAGGTAGCCTTTGTACATGTTTACGAGGATGACTCTTTTGATGATTTATTAGATAAATTATCTCCCTTGCTTATTTCAACGAATGACTTCACTGCAGCAGCAGTTAAGAAAGGGTACAATACGAGAATAAAGCCAGGTAAATTTGCCATTAAGAAGGGAAGTAGCAACAACGATGTTGTCAATTCGCTAAGATCTAAAAGTCTTATCGTTCGAGTAACGTTTAACAATCAGGAACGTATTCAAAACCTAGCAGGTAGGGTTGCCCAACAAATTGCCCCAGACAGTTTGACTTTATTAAATGCGTTTTTGGATCCTGTTTTTTTAAAGGAAAATGGATTAAATGAATCGAATGCACTGTCGATCTATCTGCCAAACAGCTATGATTTTTTCTGGAATACGACTGCAGAAAATTTTAGAGATAAGATGTGGAGTTCTTTTAATAAATTTTGGACAGCTGAGAGAATTGCAAAAGCTAAAAAATTGGGGTTTAAACCAAAAGAAGTAATTTATTTGGCTGCTATTATTCAAAAAGAAACGGTTAAGACTGATGAACGGCAAAGAGTTGCAGGAGTTTATGTGAATCGTCTAAAACGAAGAATGAAACTTCAAGCTGATCCAACGGTAATTTATGGGATTAAACACAAGATGAAAAATTTTGATACTGTGATTAAGAGAGTTTTATATAAGGACTTAAAAGTAAAATCTCCTTATAATACATATCAAAATAGGGGTTTACCACCAGGCCCTATAACCATGCCCGATATTTCTTCTATACAAGCGGTATTAAATCCAGAAAAACACAATTATATTTATTTTGTTGCTGATCCATCTAACCCTGGATATCATTTATTTGCAAGCAATGCGAGGCAGCACAATAGAAATAAGAAAAAATATACTGATTGGTTAGACAAGCAAAGGGTTTACCGTTAAATTTCTTTATGTAGAATAAAAATAGCCGGCCGTTTATTAAAATTGAGCTTTGTTTTTTTCCATTCATGTATAGGTGCTGTTTTGATAAATTCATCCTCAAGGGTAAGGTTGTAAGCCACACATAATTTTGTTTCTGAGTGTAGCGACCCTATTAAATCCGAAAATATCTGATCGTTTCGGTAAGGAGTCTCAATAAAGATTTGCGATTGATCCAGCGTTTTCGATCTTTTTTCTAGTTCTTTAATTAATTTTTTACGCTCGTTTTTTTCGATGGGTAAATAACCATTAAAAGCAAAGTTTTGTCCATTCAACCCTGAACTCATTTGCGCCAAAACAATGGAGGAAGGACCCACCAATGGTTTAACTCTGATGCCCTGACGATGAGCTTTGGCGATGATTATGGCTCCTGGGTCAGCGATTCCTGGGCATCCTGCATCTGACAACAAGCCCATGGTTATTCCTTTTTTACAAGGGTCGAGATAGCTTTCGATTTCTTCAGGTGCGGTGTACTTGTTCAAAGGATAAAGCTCTAAACTGGCTTGGTTTTTTTCAGGACAAAGTTTTTTTATAAACCTTCTTGCTTCTTTTTCGTTTTCAACAATGAAGTACTGTGTTTCTGTTACGATTTTCCTAACCAAAATGGGGAGCACCTCAAGAGGAGAGTTGTCTCCGATAGGACAGGGGATCAAATATAATGGTGCGGAAGTTGATTCAGGATTTATCATTTAATAGTTGAATACAAATTTTATTACAAGCTTCATCAAGCAAATCAAATACCATCTTAAAGTTGGTAGCATCTCCATAATAGGGATCTGGAACTTCACTATTTTCTAGTATCAGTCGTACTTTGTTTTTTTCTGCTAACGAACTTGATAGACCAATAACATCATTATAATTATTTTGATCCATGACGAAAATTTTATCAAAAACCTGAAAGTCTTCCTTGGTTAAGGCACGTGCCTTTTGCCAAGCAATGTCAATGTTGTTTTTAGCGGCGACTTCAATACTTCTTGGGTCTGGAGCACATCCAATATGATAGGAAGCAGTTCCGGCTGAATCAATATGGTATTGTTCTGGAGATAGTTTACTTCTGAGTATTCCTTCTGCCAATGGAGAACGACAAATGTTTCCAAGACATACAAGTAAAATTGAAGTTTTCACAAAAATTGTGTTAGAGTGAGAGTTTCTGATTAAGATCCTCTACATATTTTCTAAATTGTTTGTCAGTAAAGCTTAAGTTGTCCACAGTCTTACAAGCGTGTAGAACCGTAGCATGGTCTCTTTTGCCAATTTGGCTTCCAATGCTTGCGAGTGATGCTTTGGTGAATTTCTTTGCGAAATACATTGCCAACTGACGCGCTTGAACGATGTGTCTTTTTCTTGTCTTTGACTGTAGAGTTGAAACATCCATTTGGAAATATTCCGAAACAACCTTTTGTATGTAGTCGATGGAAACTTCTCTTTTGGTGTTCTTAACAAATTTATTTACAATTTCTTTGGCAAGTTCGAGATCTATTTCTACTCTGTTGAAAGAAGACTGTGCAATAAGAGAAATTATTGCCCCTTCTAGTTCTCGGACGTTTGTTTTTATATTTTTAGCTACAAATTCGATCACGTTTTCATCTATGGTAACGCCATCTCTGTAGAGTTTGTTCTTAAGTATTGAAATTCTGGTTTCAAGATCAGGAAGCTGCAGTTCAGCAGATAGTCCCCATTTGAAACGAGACAAAAGTCTTTGTTCTATATCTTGCATGTCAACTGGAGCCTTATCGGATGTTATGATAACTTGCTTTCCGTTTTGATGCAAATGATTAAATATGTGGAAGAAAACGTCTTGAGTTCCGGACTTTCCAGATAAAAACTGAACATCATCGATGATCAGAACGTCTATGATTTGATAGAAATGAATAAAATCATTTCTTGTGTTTTTCTTTACAGATTCTATGTATTGCTGAGTAAACTTTTCAGCAGAAATATAAAGTACTGTTTTTTCAGGATATTTTTCTTTTATATCAACTCCGATGGCGTGCGCCAAGTGAGTTTTTCCCAAACCTACGCCCCCAAAAACCATTAATGGATTGAATGAAGTACCTCCGGGTTTGTTAGAAACTGCTAAGCCAGCAGATCTAGCAAGCCTATTAGAATCACCTTCAAGGAAATTTTCAAAGTTATAGTTAGGATTCAACTGAGATTCGATTTGAAGATTACGAATACCAGGAATTACAAATGGATTTTTCAATTCACTGGTGTAGGTGTGAAGAGGAGCATCAACATCTTGGGGATTGATTCCAGCCTGATTGCTGCTAGGAATGCTTTCGGTGAATGGAGTTTTATTCCCAAAAGTATTTTCCATTTTTATTACATAAACCAAACGGGCATCTTTGCCTAATTCTTTTATGAGTGCAATCTTTAAAATTTTTACATAATGTTCTTCAAGCCATTCATAGAAAAACTTACTTGGAACTTGTATGCTTAATGAATTTTCAGAAATTTTAACGGGAACAATGGGTTCAAACCAAGTTTTGTAAGCTTGCGGTTGGATATTATCTTTGATAAAAATCAAACAATTACTCCAAATGTCATTTGCGTTAGCTTCCATTAAAATATTTAAAACTTAGGTTATCAATGAATCGATAAAAGTATAGTTGTTGGTCTTCCAAAGACACATGCAAATATGGATAAAAAAAAATAAAAAAAAATCATTTTTTTACTTGAATTTTAATTTTTTTTTCCGCAAATTAAGTGCAATCCTTCAAATACTATTAATATTTAAAAAAACATTAAATTTTGATAAAATATACAACAAAAAAATTCAAAGTAAGGTACTCAGAGACAGATCAAATGGGTTTTGTTCATCACAGTAACTATTTAAAATACTTTGAATTGGCCAGAATCGAGTGGCTTAACGAAGTAGGTTTCTCCTACAAGAGACTTGAAGAAAATGGTGTGATAATGCCAGTTATTGACGCTGAAATATTTTTCAAGTCCCCTGCATTTTTTGATGATCTTCTGTACGTTGAGTTATCGCTTCTTGAAACTCCAAAAGTTAAAGTTAGGTTTAAATATTTGGTTTTAAATCAGTTAGGAAAAGAAGTGGCCACAGGGTCAACGACCCTCGCTTTCTTAAATAGTCAAACCAAAAGACCCATCAGATGTCCAGAAAGTTTGACGGATAAGCTTCAGTCTCTATAAGTTTCAATTAATATATCATTTTGAATTGTAGTGCGGCTTTTTAGTTTCCCCTCAATTTTTGGAGCTTTTAATCCATCATTTAAATTTTTATTGGTTTTAAAAACACGAGCAACATCCCATATTTTATTTTCTATAAAGAATTCTAGTGTTTTTGCACCACCTTCGATTATCACCGATTGAATGTTTTTTTCGTAGAGTGATTCGAGGATTTTTTCAGCAGAGATTAAATTATTGTCACTTTTTATGTCAGAATTTTCATCAACAAGAAAGAAGGTTGTTATTTTTCCATCATTTAAATTCGATTTTTTTGGAATTCTATGATTGGGGTCGATGGCAAATCGGATGGGATTTTTCCCAAACCAAAGTCTGGTTGATAAATTTGGATCGTCGTTTAGGACAGTTTGCGAACCCACCAAAATTGCATGTTCCTCACTTCTCCATTGGTGAACTCTTTGACGAGAATAGGGATGTGTAAGCCAATATTCTTTTCCAGGGTTTTTTGGAGCCATAAAACCATCTTTACTTTCAGCCCATTTTAATATAATGTAGGGACGTTTTTTTTCATGGAAAGTAAAAAAGCGCTGATTTAGGGTTTGACATTCGTTTTCAAGGACTCCAGTGATTACGTTGCAACCTGCTTCAATGAGTTTTTTAATTCCTTTACCCGAAACTTTTTCATTAGAGTCTTGACATCCAATAACAATGTTTGGAATTCCCATCTCAATGATTAAGTCCGTACAAGGTGGGGTTTTGCCAAAATGGCTGCAAGGTTCGAGGTTTACAAAAAGCGTACAGGCTTTTAATATGGATTTATCTACAACTTTTTGAATGGCATCAACCTCTGCATGCGCTGCACCAGCTTTTTTGTGCCATCCTTCAGCAATTATCTCATCATTTTTCACAATAACACAACCCACTAAAGGATTTGGGTAAGTGTTTCCCAGTCCTTTCTGGGCCAACTCAATACATCTTTGCATGAAAACTGTATCCTTTTTGTGCATTTATTGCTACCAAATATTTAATAAAAAACTTTAATTAAATGTAAAATTAAACAAATTCAGAGTCTAGCTCATGTATGTTTCGTTAATAATTACTTTTGGTATTTGGCTGAGGGTTGAAAAAGGTTTCATGAAAAAACCAATCTTTATCTTAAATTTGTATCCATGCATTTGATAGAATACAGGAACCATTTTTATAAAGAGTTAAACGAAGTTTATCCTTTAACAGAAATCCAAATTTTTCTGAAACGTTTGATTCAATCCTACTTTGAATGGGAACCTACTTTTATTGCGCTACATCCAGATTATTTCTTAAATCAATCAGAAACGGCTAAACTTGACCATGCGCTTTTAGCATTAAAAAAAAACAAACCCATTCAATACATTTTGAATGAAGCGTTTTTTATGGGGCACTCATTTTATGTTGATGAATCGGTCTTGATTCCAAGACCTGAAACGGAAGAATTGGTAAGCTGGATGCTTTCCGATTTTTCTCTCTCAAAAGATAAATTAAAAGTTTTGGACATCGGAACGGGGAGTGGTTGCATTCCCATTGCATTAGCGAAAGAAAATCCTAATTTAAATATTACTGCGATTGACGTTTCACCTTCAGCAATTGAGGTGGCCAAAAAGAATGCTATAAGGCATAAATCAGATGTTCATTTTCTACAAAGGGATATCATAACCCTATCGAACTGGGAACAATCTCTAGATGTAATAGTCTCGAATCCTCCCTACATTAAGCTTGAAGAAAAAACTGAAATGCTTTCAAATGTTTTGGATTACGAGCCACATTTGGCATTATTTACTCCCGAGGATGATTCTCTATTTTTTTATAAAAAAATAACTGCTTTTGCAGAAATAAATCTAAAAACCAAGGGTGTACTCTATTTTGAAATTAACCCTAAATGTGAAGAGGCGTTAAAAAAAATGATATCTTCTTACTCTTTTAAGGATATTGTTGTTGGAAACGATATTTTTGGTAAAAAAAGAATGTTAAAAGCTACCAAGAAATAAATGAATAAAGAAGCCGAAAAAATCAATCAGTTGCGAGCTGTGTTGCATCAACACAACTATAACTACTATATTTTGGATACCCCCACCATAAATGATTTTGAATTCGACACATTACTCCAATCGCTAATCGACTTAGAAACAAAACATCCTGAATTTTTTGATCCAAATTCCCCCAGTCAAAGAGTAGGGGGTGGCGTCACAAAAAATTTCAGAAACCACACCCATAAGTACCCGATGTATTCGCTTTCGAATAGTTATTCCAAGGAAGAGATTGAGCAGTGGGAAACTCGAGTTCAAAAGGTTTTAGGAGATCAAGAAGTTACTTACACTTGTGAATTAAAGTATGACGGAGCTTCTATCAGTCTGACATATAAAAATGGAGTTTTACTTCATGGTGTTACCCGAGGAGATGGCGCTCAGGGTGACGATGTGACTCAAAATTTAAAAACAATTCCAACCATTCCATTGAAATTACGGGGAGATTATCCAGATTTCTTTGAAATAAGAGGAGAGATTATTTTACCGATCAAGGGGTTTCAAGCCATGAATGAGGAACGGGTTAAAGCAGGGGAAGATCCCTATATGAATCCAAGAAATACTGCCTCTGGATCTCTTAAAACACAAGACAGTGCTTTGGTTGCAAAACGTCCTTTGGAGTGTTTTTTATACGCTTTAGCTGGAGAGAATTTAAAGGTAAAATCTCAGATAGAAGGTCTTAAACAAGCCCGATTGTGGGGATTTAAAGTTCCTGAGACAGCCATTGAGGCAAAAAATCTAAACGAAGTCTTTAATTATTTGGATCACTGGGAAAAGAAAAGAAATGAACTGCCTTATGAAATTGATGGTGTCGTAATCAAAGTAAATAGCTTTGATCAACAATCAGAATTGGGCTTTACTGCAAAAGCACCTCGTTGGGCTATTGCCTATAAGTTTCAGGCAGAAGAAGCAACCACAAAATTAATTTCAGTAAATTATCAAATTGGTCGTACAGGAGCTGTGACTCCAGTGGCCAATCTTGAGGCTGTTTTGCTTTCCGGAACGACCGTTAAGCGCGCTTCGCTTCACAATGCAGATCAAATTCAGAAACTTGAGCTCAGAATTGGCGATGCAGTTTTCGTTCAAAAAGGAGGGGAAATTATTCCGAAAATCGTTGGTGTCGATGCTAATTCTCGTGCCCCAATTGAGCATAAAATTAATTTTATCACCCATTGTCCTGAATGCGAAACATTGCTCACAAGAATTGAAGGAGAAGCCCAACATTACTGTCCCAATCAAACAGGTTGTCCCCCTCAAATAATTGGGAAAATCCAACATTTTATTTCTAGAAAAGCGATGGACATAGATGGTCTAGGTAGCGAAACGGTTACTTTGCTTTATCACAATGGGTTGGTGAAAAATGTTGCAGATCTCTATGACTTAAGTGTTGATGACTTGCTTCCACTTGACCGAATGGCTGAAAAATCGGTAGAGAACATAGTTAAAGGTTTAGCGCAATCTAAAAATAAACCTTTTTCAAAAGTTTTGTTTGGCTTGGGAATCCGATTTGTTGGCGAAACAGTTGCTAAAAAACTAACTGCAGCGTTTGGGTCTATTGATGAATTAATTGCTGCTGACACAGATGCTTTGTTGTCAGTAGATGAAATTGGAGAGAGAATAGCACAGAGTCTTCAAGCTTATTTTCTGAATCCATTAAATGTTGCTTTAATCAATCGTTTAAAAATCAATGGCTTGCAATTTGAATTAGAGAAAAAATCGCTATCTTCTGACTTGGTTTTAAAAGACAAGAAATTTGTTGTTTCGGGTGTTTTCAAAACCATTTCAAGAGTGGAACTTAAAGAGAAAATAGAGTTTTTTGGTGGTACCGTAGGTAGTTCTATATCTACTAAAACAGATTTTGTTGTTGCAGGTGATGGTATGGGTCCAAGTAAAAAAATAAAAGCAGATCAACTTGATATTCCAATTCTTTCCGAAGAAGGTTTTTTAAGAATGATCTCTGGAAACGATTAATCCAACAAAATGTTATATTTATAACATTATAAAGTATTAATTGATATAAAATAATATTTTCCTTTCTAAATTCAGTAAACTTTAATTTTGATTTAAATAGTTGTATGTCAAACTGGCTCAAAAAAATATTCTTAGGACGCATTTATAAAAGTGAACTAGATAAATTTTTAAGATCTGAGAAGCAAGTGTCTTTTAAGAAAATTAACAATATATCTATCATTTTAGATGGTAGACTTGGTGTTAAAGAAGCTTATTTTTATCGATTGGCTAAGTTTTTTAATGTTCCAAAAAAAAATGTAAAAATTCTTACATTTTTTCAAGCAAATAAAAAACTTGAATCGTCTATTTTAAATAAGAGCTTTACTCAAAAAGATATTGGTAGCTTTGGTTCTTTTAATCAGGTTCTAGAAGTTTTTTGCGCTTCTAAATGTGATGTTTTGATAAATTATTTTGATAAAAATGACATTCATCTTAAAATGGTGAGTTTAAGATGTGACAAACAGATTAGTGTAGGTTTTAATTCGATAGAACATGAATTGAATGATTTGATTGTTGATGTGCCTACTCAAGAGAAAAATTTATTTGCAAAAGAAGTAAAGAAGTATTTAAAAATAATATATAAATTTAAATAATGAAGCAATTCGAAGGTCATGGTGTAGCAATGATTACCCCTTTCACGAACGAAGGTCTAGTTGATTTTGAAGCAATTCCAAAGGTGATTAATCATCTTTGTGCTGGTTCGGTGAATTATATTGTTGTTTTAGGGACCACAGCTGAAACTGCAACATTGAGCAAGGTTGAAAAGAAGCAAATTGTTGAAAAAACAATTGAAGCTACTGCTGGTCGTATCCCGCTAGTTTTAGGAGTTGGAGGAAACAATACTCATGAACTTGTAGCGGAACTAAAAAGTAATGATTTCGATGGATTTTCTGCAATACTTTCAGTAACGCCATATTATAATAGACCGAACCAGGAAGGTCTTTACCAGCATTTCAAGGCTCTTTCGTTGGCCGCCCCTTTACCAATTATTCTTTATAATGTCCCTGCTAGGACTGGAGTTAATTTGGAACCTGAGACTGTTGTTCGATTGGCACAAGATTTTGATAATATTGTTGCTTTAAAAGAAGCTTCTGGAGACTTTCAGCAAGCTCAAACACTTATTAAAAGTGTTCCTTCTGATTTTTTAATTCTTTCTGGAGATGATGAAATTTCGCTTCCAATGATCCTGGCTGGAGCCAGAGGAGTTATTTCTGTAATTGGAAATGCAATACCCGCTGAGTTTTCAAGAATTATCCATTCTGCGCTAGAAGGGGATTCAAAATTAGCCTACAGCCATCAGTATGCGATTTTAGATTTGATTAGAATGATCTATTTAGAGGGAAATCCTGTTGGGATTAAGGTTTTGATGAAAGCCCTAGAGCTGTGTGACAATGTACTTAGGTTACCACTTGTGAAAGCTTCTGAAGGTCTTATTGAAAAACTAAATCATGAATTTAGTTTATTAAAGCATTTTCAAAACGATTAGATCTGTTGCGAAAAGATTAATTAGTTTTTTCTTATCGCATTTTGAATCAAATATTTATTTCCTTAGTCTCCAAATTATTTAGTAATTTCGCGCCATGCAAAAAAAACATCAGTACTTCTTTTTCTCTATTATATCAGTAATGCTGTTATTCTCTTGCAGTGAGTATCAGAAAATTCTTAATAATGACGATTTGACTGCCAAGTATAAAGCAGCTGAAGATTATTATAACACGGGCGAATACCGCCGTGCAAACCGTTTATTCGAACAGTTGGTTCCTGCCTATAGAGGAAAACCACAAGCCGAAAGGTTGGTTTTCTTTTTTGCGGATTCATATTTTAATACCAAAAATTACCATCTAGCAGCTTACCAATTTGAAAACTTTATAAAATCCTATCCTAAGTCTCAGAAAATTGAAGAGGTTAGTTTTTTGGCAGCAAAATCATATTATATGATTTCCCCCAATTACAGCTTAGATCAAACGGACACTTTTAAAGCTTTGGAAAAACTCCAGATTTTTATAAATAATTATCCAGATTCTGAGTATTTAGAAGAGTCCAACAAGTTGATCAGTGAACTTCAAAATAAAATTGAGAAAAAAGAATTTGAAATTGCCAAACAATATTATACAATCTATGATTATAAAGCTGCCATAACTTCTTTAGATAATTTTATTGGAGAATTTGTAGGAACAAAATTCAGAGAAGAAGCGCTTTTTTATAAATTTTTGTCCTCCTATGAAATTGCGATGAACAGTGTTGATTCTAAAAAAATCGAAAGATTAAATGAATTAATACAATTACACGAGGCTATTTTACGTTATTACCCTGAAACATTATTTGAGAAAGATCTTTCGAAGAAAATGAAAGCTATCGAGAAAGAAATTAATACTTTTACAAATTGAAGCTCAATAAATAAAAATCATGACAAAATTTAGAAATTCAGAGGCTCCAACGAGCACGACAACTTACAATCGGAATATAATTGATGCTCCGACTGAAAATATCTACGAGGCCTTATCGATTATTTCGAAAAGATCAAATCAGATCAACTTGGATATTCGTAAAGAACTTCATGAGAAATTAGAAGAGTTTGCAACCCACAATGACAGTTTAGAAGAAATTTTCGAAAACAAAGAACAAATCGAAGTTTCTAGGTTTTATGAGCGTTTGCCTAAAGCACACGCCATTGCTGTCGAAGAATGGTTGAATGATAGGATTTATCATCGTAATACAGAGGAACCTAACTCTTAAGAAATGAGTGTTTTAAGCGGAAAGAAAGTCCTATTAGGTATTTCTGGGGGGATCGCCGCTTATAAATCACCATTGATTGTCAGATTACTTAAAAGTCTTGATGCCGAGGTTCGGGTGGTCATGACCCCTTCGGCGAAAGATTTTGTTACACCATTGACGCTTTCTACTTTATCCAACAACCCTGTTTTGTCGACGTTTACAGCCAACGAATTGGATAATCCTGTCTGGAATGATCATGTGGAACTGGGAAAATGGGCAGACTTATTTATTATCGCCCCGGCAACTGCCAATACGCTTTCTGCCCTAGTGAATGCAAAATGTAATAATCTATTAATTGCCACCTATCTTTCCTGCACCAGTCCAGTTTACATTGCTCCAGCTATGGATTTGGACATGTATGCACACAATGCCAATCAAGAAAACCTTAAAATATTAAAATCATTTGGACATCAGGTTCTGCCAGTAGGAGAAGGGTTTTTGGCAAGTGGATTGCACGGTAAAGGTCGGATGTTATCTCCCGAAGAGATTGTTGATTTTATTGAAAAAGACTTAGAAAAAAGCCTGCCACTTTATGGTAAAAAAATATTAATAACGGCAGGGCCAACTTATGAGGCCATTGACCCTGTACGTTTTATTGGGAATCATTCCAGTGGTAAGATGGGTTTTGAATTGGCAAAAGAAGCTTCAAAACTTGGTGCAGAAGTTTTGCTCGTTTCGGGTCCGACCGCTTTGGAATTAAAAGACAACCGGATTGATGTTCGTCGGGTAACTTCAGCAAGTGAGATGTTTGAAGTCGTTATGGAAAACTATCCTGATACTCAAATAGCTATTGCTGCTGCTGCAGTAGCTGACTTTAGACCCGATAATAGTCATGCCCAGAAAATAAAAAAAGAGACAGGTTTCAATACGATAAATCTGGTTCCCACCAAAGACATTCTTGCCACCATGGGTAAGGAAAAGAAAGGCCAGTTCTTAGTTGGATTTGCCCTCGAAACGGAGGACGAGTTAAAGAATGCAATCAAAAAATTAAAGGCTAAAAATTTAAATGCAATTGTCCTAAACTCACTAAATGATAAAGGGGCTGGTTTTTCTGGAGATCAAAATAAAATATCCTTTATAAATCAAGAAGGGAACCCAACAGATTTTGAGTTAAAATCAAAAGATTTAGTAGCCCAAGATATCTTCACCCAAATCCTAAAACATTATGCGTAACCTATACTTATTGTTCATTATCTCACTTTTTTCTTTGAATGTTCAAGCCCAAGAATTGAATGCTCAAGTGATCATAAATGCGGATTTGGTGAATCAAACCAATCAACAGATTTTTAAAACATTAGAGCGGTCTTTGAATGAGTTCATTAATACGAGATCATGGACTAGTGTAGAGTTTTTACCTCAAGAAAAAATTACATGTAGTTTCGTGATTAATCTTACTTCCTACAATGCTTCTAAGTTTGAAGGGACGTTACAAGTTCAATCTCAGCGACCAATATTTGATTCAAACTTTGACAGCCCAATTTTGAATTTTTTAGATAAGGACATCAGTTTTAACTATGAAGAATTTCAGCCTTTATTTTACAATCCTTCTGCTTTTGAGTCCAATATAGTCGCGCTCATCAGCTTTTATATCTATACCATTTTGGGATTGGACGCTGATACATTTAAGTTTAAAGGAGGAAGCTCTTATTTTGAACAAGCACAAAAGATTGTCAACCTATCTCAGTTGAGTGGACATAAGGGATGGAAGCAAAATGAAAGCGTCAGAAATCGCTTTTGGTTAATTGACTCGATGCGTTCTAACACATTTAAGGAGTACAGAGAAACAATGTATGCCTATCACCGAAAGGGAATGGACGTAATGACGCAATCTCCAGAAAGAGGTAAAAAAGAAATGATGCTGGCCTTGTCTGGTCTTGAAAAATTGTTCATGCGAAGACCCAACGCTTTGCTTTTACAGCTTTTTTTTGACGCCAAATCTGATGAAATAGTTAACGTTTTTTCTAGTGGCCCAGAAGTTGAATTTGATCAGACCGCTGCATTACTAAAAAAAATAGCCCCATTCTTTCTTCCTAAATGGAAACAAATTAAATAGTCAGATTACTTGAAATTATTTTTAATCTCGGTTATCTTTGATAACTAACCGATAATAAATATCTTTTTTTGATTACAGGTCTAAAGATTACCAACTATGCATTAATAGAACATCTGGATGTCTCTTTTCTGGATGGCATGACCTGTATTACAGGTGAAACTGGTGCGGGTAAATCTATTCTGATGGGTGGGCTTTCACTAGTTCTGGGGAAAAGAGCAGAGCTTAATGTTCTTAAAGACTGCACAAAGAAATGCATCGTTGAAGCATCATTTATAATAGATAAATACGATTTAAGACGCTTTTTTGACGAAGAAGCCCTGGATTATGAATCGGAGACCATCATAAGGAGAGAGATCGTTCCTAGTGGTAAATCAAGAGCTTTTATAAATGACACGCCAGTTACGCTTGATAAAATCAGTCGTTTGAGCGAAACGCTAATAGATGTTCATTCGCAACACGAAAATCAATCCTTGTTTAAAAGTGAATATCAGTTTTTAGTTCTAGATGCATTGGCTGGAAATGAGCATTTATTAAGTCAGTTTCAAGACAAGCTGAAAGTCTATAATGCTGCGAAGGAAGAACATCAGCGGTTGCTCGATTTGAATCAAAAGGCCAGTAGTGACAGAGATTACAATCGATATTTATTTGAAGAATTAGAAGCAGCAAACCTTAAGGCAGGAATGCAAGCACCTCTCGAAGAAATGATCAGTCAGCTCTCTAATGTTGAAGATCTACAATCCTATTTATCCCAAAGTATTCATATAATTGAGGAGGAGCGAATGGGTGTTTTGACACAATTATCATCTTTGAAATCCATTTTAAATCAAGCTGCCGAAAAATCGAAACAATTCGAGACTTTTAAAAAAAGAACTACAAGTTTGTCGATTGACCTCAAAGATATGGCCGATGACTTACAAACTAAGTTGGAGCTACTTGAGATGAATCCCAGACAACTAGAAGAGTCAGAAGAACAGCTTAAACTGCTCTATGCGCTCTACGCCAAACATAAAGTTGATGATGTAGGCGCTTTAATTGAGGTAAAGAATAGTATAGATTTAAAACTCCAGGAGACTGAAAATCTGGAATTAAATATCAACAAACTCCAGGATAAATTAAATAAAAACCTAACAGAGCTGGATAATATTGCGCTCAAATTACATAAAAACCGCCAAAAAGCAATTACTGGGCTGTGTTTTGAAATGGAGCAATTGGTTGCTAGAATGGGTATGCAGAATGCCAAATTTAAAATTGAACTTATAGAAAGTGAAAAATTGTTGCACAATGGAAAAGAACGATTAGAGTTTCTATTTTCTGCCAACTTAGGATCCGAATACAATCCCTTAAAGAAAGTTGCTTCAGGAGGCGAAATGTCAAGAATTATGCTTTCTATAAAGACAATTTTGTCTCGCTTTAAAAAGCTACCTACGATCGTATTTGATGAAATTGACACCGGTGTTTCGGGTCAAGTTTCAAATGAAATAGGGAACATCATGTCTGACATGGCAAAATACATGCAGGTCTTTACTATTACTCATCTACCACAAGTAGCAGCCAAAGGTAAACAGCATTTTAGAGTTTATAAAGAAGTAAACGGACAAGATACGCTAACAAAACTAAAAGAACTAAATCCTCAAGAAAGGGTAGAGGAATTGGCACAAATGTTGGCCGGAGAGGGAATGACTAAAACCGCTTTGGAGCACGCCAAGCAATTACTCAATTAACTGTATATTTGTCAAACTAATCATAAAAAAATTAAGCATGTCCCATAGGATATTAGAAGGAAAAAGAGGTGTTATTTTCGGAGCACTAGACGACCAGTCAATTGCCTGGAAAACGGCCAAAGCAGTAGCTGATGCAGGCGGAAAATTCGTTTTAACTAACGCCCCTGTTGCGATGCGAATGGGAACGATTAATAATTTGGCTGAAGAAACGGGCTCAATTGTCATTCCTGCCGACGCAACCAACATGGAAGATTTAGAAAACCTCGTGGACAAAGCCGTAGAAAATTTGGGTGGCAAATTAGATTTTGTTTTGCACTCTATAGGAATGTCTATAAATGTCAGAAAAGGCAAACATTATACGGATTTAAACCATGATTGGATGGCAAAAGGATGGGATGTTTCTGCAGTTTCTTTTCATAAATTAATGCAGACTTTGTATAAAAAAGATGCCATGAATGCATGGGGAAGTATTGTGGGACTCTCTTACATTGCTGCTCAGCGAACTTTTCCAAACTACAATGACATGGCTGATAACAAAGCTTACTTGGAGTCTATAGCAAGAAGCTTCGGATATTTCTTTGGAAAAGAAAAGAAAGTTAGAGTGAACACCATTTCTCAGTCTCCTACTTTAACTACAGCTGGCAAAGGAGTAAAAGGACTGGATGGTTTTCTCCACTATGCAGAAAAAACCGCTCCCTTAGGAAATGCAACTGCTGAGGACTGTGCAAATTATACGGTGATGATGTTTTCCGATTACACGAAAAAGGTCACACTACAAAATTTATTCCATGATGGAGGTTTTTCTAATGTAGGTGTGAGTCAAGAAATAATCGACGCTTTGGATCAGAGTTAACTTAGTCCAATGTAATTCCTTAAAAAATGGCAATTGTCGATCGACTACTTAAGAATTTCAGAAAAAGTTTCCCCGAAAAGAATAAGTTTCGGTTTTTCATGTTCTTTGTCGTGTTGTCGACTATTTTTTGGGTAATAACCAAGCTTTCAAACACCTACGATTCTAAAGTAGATTTTTCAGTAAACCTGATCGATCTACCTGTTACCATTGTGCCGGTTTTAGAAAAGGATTTAGAACTTAAAGTCGATCTCACCGCCAGTGGTTTTCAATTGCTGATTTATCATTTGTTCAATAAAAAGGTAGAACTGTCATTTGAAAATGCTTCTTATGCTTCAGGAATAGCATTGATCAATCTATTCGATCAAAGGTTTCAAATTGAACAACAGCTTTTTGGTAATGCAACAGTAAACCAAGTTACCCCAAATGTGTTAAAATTTAATTACGACGAACTAAAGAGAAAAAAAGTTGCGGTTCATCCAATCCTAGATATCACTTTTATGCCAGGGTATGACATCAGTGATGGTTGGAAAGTTGAACCCGATAGTCTTTGGGTTTCTGGCCCCGAAAAATTAATTGATACAATAGATAGACTGAATACGTTACCAATTAAACTTATCGATGTAAATAATGATATCAAAAAAGAAATTGGATTTGTGAGAACGAATGCCTTAATGAAATTCGAGGTAAATACAACATTGATATCAGCAAGCGTGAGAAAGTTTACTGAAAAAACAGTCTCCACTTTTATTAATATTAAAAACTTACCCGATAGTCTTGCCATAAAGTTATTTCCTCAATCTGTCGTCGTTACTTTTTCCGTGCTTTTAGATCAAGCTGCGCGAATTGACTCTAAGGATTTTGCCTTCAGTTGTGACTTTGCCACCTCCGATGGAGGAGATAAAAGATCGCTTATTATCAATCTAGAGAAGCAACCTCAAGGAGTTCGCAAAGTTAGATGGAAGCCCTCACAAGTAGATTATTTAATTAGACAATGAAAATCATAGGACTTACAGGTGGAATTGGTAGTGGGAAAACTAAAATTCTAAATGTTTTTAAAGCAAAAGGAGTTCCCTGTTATGAAGCTGATTTGGCGTCTAAAAAGCTGATCGATTCAGATCCTTTCTTGATTTCAGAAATTAAGAAAACATTAGGTTCAGACATTTATTTAGACGCAAAGTTAGATCGTAAAAAAGTTGCTGACATAGTGTTTAACAGTCCCGAAAAACTTAAACAGTTAAATGCTTTAGTTCATCCAGCAGTTGCAGCGGATTTCGATGAATTTTTAACCCATCAAAAATCACATTATGTCATAAAAGAAGCTGCTATTTTGTTTGAAACGGGCGGTGATAAAAAATGTAATGCTACGATTTTAGTCACGAGTCCTATGGAAACTAGAATAGCGAGAGTAATGCGAAGGGATAATATTTCAAGGGAAAAAGTGTTGGAGAGAATTAACAATCAGTGGGAAGACAAATTGAAAATTCCGCTGGCTGATTTCATAATTAACAATACTAACTGGGAAAATACGTTAATAGAAATAGAGGCTATTCACAATCACTTGATGAAAATGTGAACCTATTAACATTCTATTGTGATTAGGATTGATGTTTTTTAAAGAAATTTGTATGTTTAAAAATGCTTATCTTAATAAATAATTAAACAATAATAATCGTTGAAAAAAAATTTCTTCCTAACGTTGGTCAGCTTGATGATTATTTCAATTGTGGCAATTATTTCTGTACAAGTATATTGGATAATATCTGCATGGGAAGACAAAGAAGAGGAGTTCAGCCTTGCCGTAAGGCAGTCTTTAAATTCAGTTTCTGTGATGATTGAAGAGCGGGAGATGTCTGATTATATTACAGCATTCGAAAAGCTTCTCGACTCTGTTGGGACTCCAAACGATTCAAATTTTACGGATGTTTTTTTATTTATGGATGACGACATGACGTCTAATTTGACTTCTTTTTATGCATATGGTATTTTAGAAGAAAATTATATTCTTAATATTGACACCAAATTGGGAGAAGAGTCAAATGTTAAGGATTACAAAAAAGTAAAAACAACAACGGTTTTAAATAATGATAAAATCTTTAATCGCGAAAATAAGTTGCCGTCTTCGATCGATAAATTAAGGTCTGTTGAACGGATCAACACATATGATCAGGTCAAATATCGCGCAGCTTTTTCTGACTACTCAAGCACCATTCCGATCCATAGGAGATTGAATGTTCAAGAACTTCAAACACTTTTAGAAGAAGAATTTAAGGATAAAAACATATTAACTTACTTTGAATTTGGGATTTATAATAACGGTTTGGCAACAAAGGTCAAGTCCAATAATTATAAAGAGGAACAAAAAGGACCTAGATATGAAGCTTCAATTTTTACTGAAGATGGTAAAATAGATAGTCCTTATAAGCTGGTAGTTTCTTTTCCAGAAAAAAATAAATTTGTTTTTTCATCAATTATAAGCGTTGCTGGACTCTCAATTTTGTTGACTTTGTTTATAATAATTGTTTCTGCAACTGCAATTTATCAAATCATCCAGCAGAAAAAAGTTTCGGAGATGAAGTCTGATTTTATTAATAATATGTCTCACGAGTTTAAAACCCCAATTGCAACCATTAACCTCGCCCTAGATGCAATTTCAAATGCAAAAATACTCTCAACCCCTTCCAAGGTGAAACAATATGTTCAAATGATTAGAGAGGAAAACAAACGAATGTTAACACAAGTGGAAAGTGTGTTATTGATCTCAAGACTTGAGAAAAGTTCGGCGCCGATCGCATTTAGTGACATTGATCTTAATGAAGCCATTCACAATGCAATTCGTCATGTTGATTTGTTGGTCAAAAGTAAAAAAGGATTCATAAGTACAAGCTTTGAGGCATCAGATACACTTTTTAAAGGAAATTTAAACCACATTACGAATTTGATTATTAACCTCTTGGACAACTCCATTAAATATTCTGATAATCCTCCAAAAATTAGGATTGCTACATCGAATACCAATAAGCATTTAATTTTTACAATTGAAGATAATGGAATTGGAATGAATCTGACGACTCAGAAATTTGTGTTTGAAAAGTTTTACAGAGAACAGAGTGGAAATATTCATAACATCAAAGGGCATGGATTAGGTCTTTCTTATGTTAAAAAAATTGTAGATCTGCATAACGGTACAATCGACTTATTTAGTAATGTTGGGAAAGGAACAACTTTCACAATTAGTTTCCCTAAAATATAATGATAATATAAAACTAAGCTATGAACACAGAACCTAAGAAAATATTAATTGTTGAAGATGATTTCAATTTTGGTAGTATACTAAAAGATTATCTGGCTTTAAATGATTACGACGTAACCCTTGCAAAAAATGGAATTGAAGGATTTCAAAAGTTTAAGAAAGACACTTTTGATCTTTGCATTCTAGATGTAATGATGCCCTATAAAGATGGTTTTTCATTGGCCAAAGAGATACGTGAAAAAAATGAAGAAGTCCCACTGGTGTTCTTAACAGCAAAAAACTTAAAAGATGATGTTTTAAGAGGTTTCAAGTTAGGTGCAGACGATTATTTAACCAAGCCTTTTGATTCAGAAGTACTTTTGGCAAAAATAAAGGCAATTATAAATCGTAAGAACATTGTCAATATTCCAGAAACAGACACCTTCGAATTTACTGTTGGGAAGTTTAGCTATAACTCCAAACTAAGGTATTTAAACATCGCATCGCAAGAACCTCTCAAACTTTCTCCAAAAGAGAACCAGCTGCTAAGGTTGCTTGTACTCCACGTAAATGATCTTTTACCAAGAGAAGTTGCGTTAAATAAAATTTGGAGAGACGATAACTATTTCACTTCGCGGAGTATGGATGTCTATATTGCTAAACTGCGAAAATATTTGAAAGCGGATAGTAATGTTGAAATCCTTAATATTCACGGAGAGGGCTTCAGATTGGTTGTCAATTCGTAGTCTATCTATTTCTAGGATGAAACTTTTGCATCACTTGCTTGAGGTGCTTGTTATCCAAATGGGTGTAAACTTCCGTAGTGGTTATGCTTTCGTGTCCCATCATCAGTTGAATTGTTCTAAGGTCAGCACCATTTTCCAGTAAGTGCGTAGCAAATGAATGTCTAAAGGTGTGCGGACTGATGCTTTTATCGATCCCAGCTTTTTGAGCTAGTTTTTTCACGATTGTAAAAATCATTGCTCGTGTCAGTTTCTTTCCATTTCTGTTTAAAAACAGAATATCCGAATCTTCTTTTGCCACCTTCATTTGACTGCGTATTTCCTCAATATAAATTTTAATATATTTTTTAGAATAGTTACCCAAAGGTACCAGTCGTTGTTTGTCTCCTTTTCCGGTGACCCGAATCAAATCCTCTTTAAAGAAGATATTAGAAAGACTTAGTTCGACCAGCTCACTTACCCTTAATCCACTGCCGTAGAGGGTTTCAACAATCGCCCGATTGCGATGCCCAAGTGCATTTCCAAGGTCTATTGCGGCAATGATGGTTTCAATTTCTGAAACATTTAAAGTTTCTGGAAGTTTCCTACCTAATTTAGGATTTTCTAACAAGTCAGTTGGTGCAGTTTTACGGTAACCTTCAAAAATCAAGAAATTAAAAAAACTTTTTAAACCAGAAATTCTTCGAGATTGAGTATGGGGACTTTGAAATTTTGATTCTTCATAAATGAATAGCTGTACTGTTTCTTTCGAGCAATTCTTGGGGTTTTCCGTGATACCTTTTAGTTTCATAAAATCCATTAACGCCACCACATCCATCCTGTAATTTTCAACAGTGTGCTGAGATAGACCTCTCTCAATTTTAAGGTAGATTCCGTAATCTTGTATACTGGATTTCCAATTCAAAGTATTGTAAATTTAAGAAATTAATTGCACTTTTATTTTTGCTATTTTCCAAATATTGGGCTGCTATTATATTTTGATTAATTTTGTTGAAAATTAAAAAATGAAGATTTCTATAATCAATGGACCAAACTTAAATCTCCTAGGAACTAGAGAACCTGGAGTTTACGGAAATCAAACATTTGAAAGCTACTACCAGGCTTTACAAAAACAATTCCCTCAGGTAGTATTTGACTACTATCAGTCTAATGTAGAAGGGGAGTTGATCAACCGTCTTCAGGAGGTTGGGTTTTCCTCTGATGGTATTTTACTTAACGCTGGCGCCTACACACACACTTCAGTTGCTATAGGCGATGCCATTAAGTCCATTGACAGCCCTGTTCTTGAGATTCATATTTCAAATACTTTTGCTCGCGAGGATTTTCGTCATACTTCCTATATTACTCCTGTTGCAAAAGGTTTGATCATTGGCTTTGGCTTGGACTCCTATCGTTTGGGTGTAGAAAGCTTTGTAGGCATCTAGCATTTGTTTATGGATTGCTTTTTCGGTTTGTTTCTAAATAAATTAATTCAGAATTCTAGTAACTTTTTATTATAAATAAAAAGCTTTAAGTTTCAATTGGTGATTTTCCGTATTATTAAAACATAATTTCATGAAGTAGAGTAGGAACCAAATCGACTGAAATACTCCCGAAATTGGATGTTGTATTTATTAGGGTTTAGAGAGCTTATCCGCTCCTTCAGTCAGCCAATCTAAAGTTATTTTAGCAAAAACGTTTTCTTCATAATTATCTTTTTCAAAAAATACGCCAATATCACCATTTTTGAGAATACATAATGAAGAATATGCTGCTTCCCCTGCATAAACAGATTTACTATATTTCCAAGTTTTCCCTTCATCATAACTTATTTTTATAGTGAGATTTTTCCTCATATTTTTTGAATTCGCATTAGAGAATATCAATCGATTTTTAAGGAAGCCTTTCTTTGTAGAGGTATAGCGAATAAAGCTTGCGTTACAAGAAGCGTCTATTAAGGTTGAATCCGCTTTAGAATTCCAAGTGGTTCCTTTGTCCTTGGAAGTATGGACGAATCGCACCCCACTTTTGTTCACTCGGCTATTGATCATCCAGGTTTCATCAACGAGTTCAACAATTTTAGATTCATCTCCAGGAATTATTGGGCTGTCGATTAAAAACCAAGTATCACCATGGTCTTTACTGCCAAAAACGTGTAGTCCATTATTCAAATTTACAAGCGTATGAAGTAAGATGCCCGATTGGGTTTGTATCCCTCTTCCAGAGGTTATGAATTTAAAATCTTTATGCCATTCTGGTTTTGAAATTTGATTGGTTATGTCGGTAGGTTTAGACCAAGTTCTTCCATGATCATTGCTGGAGACGTACCTAAGATAATAGACTTCAGGATTCGTGTTTAAATCCATATAATTGAAGAATAAAAAGATCTTTTCAGTGGTTTGATCTAAAATCATAGAGGGATCAGAGGCAGATTCTCCCAAAGGGAGGTCCACAATCGTTTTTATTTCAGACCATGTGACTCCATTGTCTTCGCTTCGTCGAAATACGATATTTATGTCCTTGTTACTTCTCAGGTCATCACAATTTATTTTTCTTTCATCTATGGCAGCAATCAAATCTCCATTTTGAGCCATAATTAACGATGGGATTCTGTAACAGGAAACATCCTGATTTACATCACTGCTAAAGAGATTTATAAATTTTATACTGTCTTGATCAGAAGCGGTATTTTTTGGAGACTTGCAGGAAAGTATTGCAAGCATAAGAATTATAAAAATATTTATTTTTTTCAAGTTCATATTAGATTTTAATAAAAGTATTGTTTTTGTGCATGTACCATAATAATAAGTAGAGTAGTCCAAAACCTCCAATCGTATTAATCACTTCGTAATATGCACCCAAATATTTTTCCAGTCCAAACAATAAGTAGTTTGCAATTTTCGGAAAATTAAAGACATGCGATAGGACATAGGCCGTGATTGCATTCCTACCAATTACTTTTAATGGAAAGGTCCATTTTATCTTACCCTTGACATCAATAACCCAATAAAAAAATGCCAAAAGCAGATAACAAATACCTGAGGATGCAAGTACAAAAGAGCTTGTCCATATTTTTTTCACGATGGGGTGCCAGATTCCCCAAATCAGACCTATAGTTAATCCAATAACACCATAAATCATCAAATACATTGCAACTTTTTTTCTAGGATGTTTTGATTTAATTAACTCTCCTGCAAAAATTCCGGAGAGGGTAGTAGCCGTAAAGCCAAATCCACTGAGTAGCCAAGTATATTGAGTGCCATCATCAAATTTTCCAAAAACAAAACGATCAATGTACAATGCTAAATTTTGATCTGGAAGCAATTCACTCTGCCCAAGGCCCGGGATATTCGTAACGGACTGCAGCAATGCATAGCTAATGAGGCATGAGATAAAAACGAAGTAGCGCCATTTTTTTGTAAGGTGAATATAGCAGATGCAGGAAAAAAAATACCCAACAGCAATGGCTTGCAAGGTGTTGCTGAAAATCCGAAATTGTTCGGAATCAAACTTCAATAGATTTCCCTGAACAACCCATCCAAGAATAAAGAGTAGAACAAAACGCTTGATAAGTTTCAAGTAAAGAGTGCTTTTAGAGGCGTTTTCTTGCATTCTTTTGGACAAAGAAAAAGGAATCACTGCTCCGACAACAAACAAGAACAAAGGCATTATGATGTCATAGAATGTAGAACCAAACCACTCTGGATGGATGAACTGTTTTGCTAAAGTTTCAGTGAAAGATGTTCCTGCCGCCATATTTAGAGTTCTGAAAAATCGATCTGCAAAAATTATAAACAACATGTCAAAACCTCTTAATGCATCAATTGAGAGGATGCGTTTTGACTTTATTAAATTTTGACTCATAAAAATCTATTGGGTTGGTTATGAAGTATTTTTTATACTATTTAAGTAAATCTAATGATTAAATATTGGTCATACAAATCTTCTTAAAACAGTGATAAATGGTTTTGTAAAAAAGACAGCTGCGTTGTTTTACCCTATTGACTGTAAAGTAATGCTGCTGATCTGTGTTTTCATAAATCAAATTATTTAAACGAAAACAGCAGCTTGATTATGGGGCTATATTATAGATATAGAGACCCCTGTAGTTTATTCATTTAATACTCCCTCGTAACAGTTGATCAGTTGTTTAGAAACCCGATTAGGAGAAAACATTTGATTGGCGTATTTGAATCCTTCTTCAATCATTTTGTTTACAAGCTCAGCGTTTGTTAAAACTTGGGTGATCGCATCGGCAAGTTCTGCAGAACGATTAGGATTAATGTAAAGAGAATTTGGCCCCCCGGCCTCTGGTAAAGAAGAAACATTAGAAGTTATTACGGGCGTTTTACTTAACAAAGCTTCTACGATGGGCAGGCCAAAACCCTCGTAGAATGAAGGGTAAACTAATGCAGTAGCCTTTTGATAGATTGCTCTTAAAGCTTTGTTATCTTTGAGGTTAGTGATCCAGATCACTTTTTTTTCAAGTCCATTAGATGCGATTAAGTCGAGAACTTCCTTTTTATATGTTTTACCTCTTCCTATTATGACCAATGGAATTTTGTGCTCAGTGTTTAAATGTTGATAGGCCTCAATAATTAGTTTTAAATTTTTACGTTCTTCAACGCTTCCAACGCTCAATAGATATTGATTTGGAAGCTTATACTGTTCAGTCAAGGAATTGCTTTCTTGGTGCTCTATTGGCTCATAAAACAATGGGCTGCAACTTTGATAAACAACCTCAATTTTGTCAGGATTTATGCCATAAAATTTCACAATATCAGTTTTGGTACTTTTGCTAATGGCAATAACCTTGTTTGCCATAAGACAAGCCTTTCGAAACTTAAAATCATAAATATTTCGATCAATTAGAGGGTAAGTTTCCGGAAGAATTTTAAATATAAGATCGTGAATGGTGACAACGCTTTTTATGTTGTATTTTTTTAAATTTACTGGAAGCTCATTGCTTAGGCCATGATACAATTGAACACCATCTTTCTTCAGTTGACTCGAAATGGAGAAGCTTCTCCAATAAGCTTTAAAAACTGTTTTGGCTAAGTAGGTTTTAAAATTTGAATTGTCATAAAAAAAAGTAGTTTCTGGGGCTTTTTTTATTTTTGGAGAATACAAGAAATATTCATTTTCTGAATATAATGCTTGAACGTTTTTAACCAATGCCCTAGAATAATTACCTAGCCCAGTAAAATTGCAATAAAGTCGTTTTGAATCAAAACCTATCCTCATGTGAAATTATTTTTTAGCTAACTGTCTCGACCTATAGAGGTAACACTTTTTTTAATTAAGTTTAAGTTGAAACCATTTACGAGCAAACTTAAAACATTTTAGGATATAAAAAGAGCTCATTTAAATTGATTAGCATTTATTGAAAGAGACAGGAGTTTTTGATTTTAAAACGTTGGAGTAGACTTAAAGCGTTTTATTATTCTCTAATTCCCGGTATAAATCGATATACTGATTCACACAATTTTTCCAATTAAACTGCTTTGCGTACTCTTTAGATTTAGTTTTAAAGTTTTCGCCTGATGCATTCACATCTTCCAATTTAGAATGAATTAAGTCCGACATGTGCTGCTCATTAAAGTTATTAAAATAGAAGGCCAGTGATCCTCCTATTTCAGGAAGAGATGTGTGTTTACTTAAAAAAACAGGTTTTCCTTCATACATTGCTTCAATAACTGGTAAGCCAAATCCTTCAGCCAATGAGGGGAAAAGAAGTGCTTCACAATTAGCGAGCAGCCATTGCTTGGTTGAATTATTAACTTTTCCTGTTAAGATTACTCGATCTTCTAAATTCAATCTCTTTATCTCCTTTTTAATTTCTTCTCCATAGGGAGTCTCATTGTTTCCAGCGATAACTAAAAGATGATCGGTAAAATACTTCATTAAAGGGAGGAGAACCTCAAAGTTTTTCTTTTTATTAAAAACTCCGATAGTGAAAAAGTATTTTTTTTTATCTATAAAAGAAGGCTTAGTTTTTTTAATTCCCTTTCCCGAGGATACTCCATTATAAATTACACGAATCTCTTTTTGCCCTAAATCCATGTTGTTTTCAATTTCCTTTTTACTGAAATTTGAAATTGTTGTAATACAATCTGCACGATCTATATTTTTCTGCAGCCGTTTAAGATACTTTGCTTTTTTCCCTTCGTTTTTTTCAATTAAAAAGTTTAAGTCATGAATGGTCAAAATCCAAATCGAATTTTTATTGGGAAGAAATGATGGAAATTGATGTAAACTGTGCCAAATAGTATACTTCTTATTTAGCGATGGGAAATATCTTTTTAAAAATGAAGTACTTGTTGTTTTGACTTTATTATTCCAAAAGGGTATTTCATTTTTTACAGGAATAAGGAAGTTGACTGAAAACTCCTCGGGCAGCCGAGATGCCAATTCTTTTGCAAAATTAATTGAGAATTGTCCCAGTCCAGAATACAACTCTTTGATTTTATATAAATCGATTAAAATTTTTTTCATACGGTTTGAAAGCCTCTATAAAAGAATAGTTTATTGAATCTACCAAATTGTTTTACTTTCCCCACCGTAAATTTATTATATATTTTGAGTTCAAGTTCAATTTGAATTATCATTTTTAATAAACCAATTTTCTTTGACCAAAAAGACCATTTCGTTATGACTTTTAGTTGTTGATTTTGAGGCTTCTACAAGATACAGAAAACTATTTTTTAACAAAAAAAGTGTTGTTAAATTATTGTTTTTTACGCAGTTTGACGTTTTGAATAAACGCCTGTTTTAATGGCGTTTATTTTTTGTTATAGTGCGATTTAAGGTGCCGAAGGCAATTGCTGACCAACGTTTTGGCTATGAGCAGTAGCATCCCGCAGGGTGCTATTGCTTATAGGTTTTGTTGTGTGGCGTTTTTTTCTTTTACTTCTGCTTCAGTTTTGTAAATCTCTTTGAATGCGGTTTTAAATTCATCAGTTTCGATAAACTCTTTGAAAATGGGCCAATCTGTGTAGGAAGACTTATGTATTACTTTCTCATTGTCTCCAATAAGTTTCATTGATTCCGCTGCTGATGTAAATTCTCCTAATAAAACGAAACTTCCCATTTTTAAAATCTCACCGCAAGCTGACCAATCTCGTGAATTAATTATTTCTTTACACTTTTCTGATTCGTCAAGCCACTTATATGTCTGTGCTCGATTTAAAAGAATCCTTAGTTCAGTGTCTTGATTTGAATACTTCCTAATGTACTTGTCTTCAAATTCAAACATCACTTTAGCGAGTTCATACTGCTTGTTTTGAATTAGCTCAAATGTGATGTTCATAAATGAGTCATCGGCTTGCTCAACTTTAGTAGGTTCTAAGTTTCTTCTTAAAACTTGATTCAATTTCAAGCTAATTTCAAAAAGACAATCAAATGCCTTTTCAAAATAGTCTTGGCTGACAGGAAGGTTATCTCCTGGTTTGATTCCTTCAGGAAGCTCGACTTTATGGTCTTTACAAACATTTAAGTATTGAGTAGAAACCTTACCATCATTGTGAACGAATAGATTTCTTCTTTGCGTTAATTCAACAAATCCTTTCCAAGCTGGTAAATCAGCTCGAAGTTTTAGACTCAACTTTTTTTCAAACCAACTAAATTGCTCTGAGTGACTATCTCTTAATACGGATTCAATTTCTTTTTCAACGATGTATTCTTGAGCATTGTCAATAGTGTCAAACGCCTTAAGGTCAGAATAGGTCAACTTTCTTTCCGAGGCATCAATAATATGTGGCTTAATTTCAAAAACGCAACGCATTAAGTCGCCAATGTATGTGTCAAATTGACTAACTAAGGAAACAATAAAGTTCCGTGCGAGTATTTTTTCGGCAAGTTGTGAATTTGTTGCTGCCTTTTTTAGTTTGAAATTCTTTCTGGAATTCTCTGGTTTAATTAGATAATGTTCTTCTGCTTCAACGTATTCGCAGTCTTTTTGTAAAAATTTGCTATGTGCATCAACAGTCTTATTCTTCTGAATTTGCAGAATTCCAATGATAAGTGGGAAAGTACTTCTAAGACTTTCAATATTGTTTAAGAACGAGTCAATCGCTTCATCAAAAGGATTCGGCTTTTGTTCTATCTTAGATTTATCTGTCATTTCTTGTTTTTAATGCCACACAACTACTGGATATCAGAACAGGTTCCGATATTTCGCTTTTATATTTTTGTTTATA
>JAFMCL010000013.1 GCA_017857815.1 Flavobacteriaceae bacterium
TTTACTTCGGACACTCCTGAAAACGCATCTAGCACTGCTTTTTCTCATATTTTTCAGGGAGGATATTCCGCAGGATATTACAGTTATAAATGGGCTGAAGTTCTTGATGCAGATGCTTTTGAGTTGTTTCAAGAAAAAGGAGTTTTTGACAAAGAAACCTCTCAGTCTTTTCTGGAAAACATTCTCTCAAAAGGTGGCACCGAACACCCAATGAAACTTTACAAAAGATTTAGAGGAAAAGAACCTGACCCTAATGCTTTGCTCAGAAGAGCAGGTTTGGTAAATTAATTATAAACGCCTGTCCAATTTAGATAGCCGCCTCTTAAGTCGTATATTTTTTTAAACCCCAAGGAGTCCATTAAGTGTGAGGCCTTAGCGCTTCTTCGTCCCGATCGGCAATAGATCAACAAGGTATCTTCTTTCGAAAGGAGATTTATTTGGTCTAAAAACTCAATTGATTTGACATCAATATTCTTAGCATTATCAATATGTCCCTCCATAAATTCAACTGGAGTTCTGACATCAATTAATTGATGTCCTTTTTTTAAAAGAACTTCATAAACAGGCTTTTCGACAACTTCAACCGATGGTAACTGAATGAACATCCAGAGCATAATAATTCTTATAAACATCTTATATGATTTTAAGTAACAAGATAATAATTATCCCAATAAAACATAAAGCGAACACCACAAAATAGGAATGCCCTCTACCCAAAAGCTACTGTAATATTCTGATTGATCTTCGTTACTTTTAAATATTAAAACCATTAATAGCAATAAAACAAAAGATTCAATTATAAAAAAGTCTAAGGGGGTTTTGATGATAAAAAATGAAATTGACAAGTGAAAAATAATCAAAATGATCCCAAATAGCTTTGTGTTTCTAACTCCAAATTTTTGGGGTAAAGTGCTCAACTGAAAGTCATCAGAATTTAAATCTCTTATTTCGAAAGGCAAAGTCGCCACCAAAACGAAAACATACCGCTGAAGTGAAAGAAAAATTGAATTATCAAGATCAACTGTCTCAGAAAATACTAGAGGTAAATAATGAGTAATGATAAGCCATGCAAGTGCTACTAAATGAATCTTTAACCCTCTTAAAGCACGGAGGTTTTTTCTTTTTTTTGTCAAAGGAATACTGTACAAAAGCACTAAAATCCCCGCTAGAAAAACCAAACCTAATGCAGCACAAGTAAAACTTGAAAGCCCAATAAAAACAACTATTAGTGCAATGATTATTGGGGGGAAAAGAAGCGGAAAGAATTTTGATTTATTGAATCTGTTTTCTAAATAAAGAGAAAAAAACTTTATGAAATTATAGCCCAAGAATGCAATGCAAAAAACAGTAGCGTAAAACAGGAAGGATAGTGAAATATTAAAGTTAAATGCTGTAACTCGGGTTAATGCAACCACTGCCAATCCCACATGAAAATTGAACCGCACGTAACAGTCGAACAAGCTAATTATTGAATTCACCAGACAAAAGTATTCGAAACTGTTAATAAGTCGCGATTTTGTTCAAAAATAAATAATTATTGACTCCTACTGAACTTAAAAATTAAAACCCAATCTCGTAATTTTGACGAAACAACAACTGGTATGAAGAAGGATGAATTTGTGTCGCGACACATCGGACCCAACAAGAGTGAAATCCGACAAATTCTTGCAACTCTAGAAGTGGATTCTATAGCGGAACTACTTCAACAGACGATTCCTGAGGAAATACGCTTACCAAATTCGCTGGACTTACCAGAAGGCATAAGCGAGTTTAAATTCTTAAACGAATTGCACGAGCTTTCTGAAAAAAATCAACTTTTTGACACTTACATTGGACTTGGTTACCATCCCTCAATTACTCCTGCTGTTATTCAACGAAATATTCTGGAAAACCCAGGGTGGTATACCGCATACACTCCCTATCAGGCCGAAATAGCTCAAGGAAGATTGGAAGCTTTGTTTAATTATCAGACCCTGGTCTGTGACCTCACGGGAATGCCACTTTCTAATGCCTCTCTACTTGATGAAAGCACTGCAGCAGCAGAGGCCATAGCGATGACATTTGCGCTAAGAAGTTCAGATCAAAAAAAAAGAAATGCCAATCAGTTTTTTGTTTCGGATCAAATATTACCACAAACGCTCTCTGTTTTAAGAACACGATCAGAACCTTTAGGAATCGAATTGATCGTAGACGATATAGAGGGATTTTATTTTAATGAAAATTTCTTTGGGGCGATCTTTCAATATCCTGGAAAATCAGGAAATATAATTGACCTTCCAGCTGCAATTTCAAAAGCCAAAGAGTTTGATGTAAAGACAATCGTAGCTGCTGATCTTCTCAGCCTGACGATTCTTGAAGCTCCCGGCAAATATGGTGTTGACGCAGTAATTGGAACCACTCAGCGCTTTGGTATACCTTTGGGTTATGGTGGGCCGCATGCGGCTTATTTTGCAACCAAATCAGAGTACAAAAGAAATATTCCTGGACGAATCATTGGTCAAACCAAGGACATGGACGATTCCATAGCCCTAAGAATGGCGTTACAAACCAGAGAGCAACACATCAAAAGAGATCGAGCCACTTCAAATATTTGTACCGCGCAAGTGTTACTCGCAGTAATGGCAGGAATGTATGCAGTTTATCATGGTCCTAAGGGGTTAAAAGAAATTGCTAAGAATATCCACATAAATGCAGTAAAACTCGAGAAAAAATTAGAGGATCTGGGTTTAAAACAACTAAATAGATATTATTTTGACACCCTTTGCGTTCAAGCCGATGCAAAAATCATCAAGTCGATTGCTGAAAAAGATAACGTCAACTTCCTTTATTTTGATAAACACACAATTGGAATTTCAATCAATGAAACCACAGATGATTCTTCATTATTGAAAATTCTAAACATATTCGAACAGGCCGTCAAACAAAAAAGCAGCTCAGAAAAAATAGAAGTAGATTCGTTCCGGATCCCAGCCAAACAATCAAGAAAAAGCTCTTTTTTAACACACAAAACATTCAATACTTATCATTCCGAAACAGCATTAATGCGATACATCAAGTCATTAGAAAGAAAAGATTTGGCGCTAAACCACTCGATGATCTCTCTAGGATCTTGTACGATGAAGCTCAATGCAGCCGCAGAAATGCTTCCGTTGAGTTGGGCAAAATGGTCTAACATCCACCCATTTGTACCCATAGAACAAGCAGCTGGTTATCAATTCATGTTGAAAAGCTTGGAAGCTCAGTTAAATGAAATCACTGGATTTGCAGCCACATCGTTGCAACCCAATTCAGGAGCTCAGGGAGAATATTCTGGATTAATGGTCATACGTGCCTATCACCAGTCAAGAGGTGAACAAAACCGAAACATCTGTCTAATCCCTTCCTCTGCCCACGGAACAAATCCCGCCTCAGCCGTTATGGCAGGAATGAAAGTCGTGGTTATTAAAACAGATGAAATGGGAAATATCGACTGGCTTGACATTGCCCAAAAGGCAGAAGAGCACAAAGACAATCTGGCTGCATTAATGATAACTTATCCTTCTACTCATGGGGTTTTTGAATCAAACATTAGACAGATCACAAAAAAAATACATGATTTTGGAGGTCAAGTTTACATGGATGGCGCCAACATGAACGCACAAGTTGGTCTCACCAGTCCAGCCATGATTGGAGCGGATGTTTGTCACCTAAATCTACATAAAACATTCGCCATACCACATGGAGGTGGTGGACCAGGCGTAGGACCTATATGTGTTGCGAAACATCTTAAAGCTTTTTTACCTAATAATCCTTTAATAAAAACAGGAGGAGAAAACGCTATTTCCTCAATCTCAGGTGCACCTTGGGGATCAGCACTCGTGTGCCTTATTTCTTATGGTTACATAAAAATGCTAGGGGCCAGTGGCTTAAAAAGAGCTACCGAAATAGCAATTTTAAACTCAAATTATATTAAAAAAAGGCTTGAGGGTGCCTATGAAATTCTATTTTCAGGTGAAAATGGTCGAATTGCGCACGAACTAATCATTGACTGCCGGCCCTTCAAAAAACAAAATATCGAAGTTGTGGATATTGCTAAGCGCCTTATCGATTATGGCTTCCATGCTCCAACGGTATCTTTTCCAGTAGCAGGAACGATGATGATTGAGCCTACAGAGAGCGAAAATCTGAGTGAAATAGATCGTTTTTGTGATGCCATGATTTCAATCAGAATGGAGATCGGATCAAATGATGATGCAGACCTGGCAATGCTTAAAAATGCGCCGCATACTTTACAAATGATTACTTGTGATCATTGGAATCACCCCTACTCCAGACAAAAGGCTGCTTTCCCGCTCGAATTCGTAAAGGAAAATAAATTTTGGCCAAGTGTGAGAAGAGTGGACGAAGCTTTTGGCGATCGTAATTTGATCTGTAGTTGCGAGCCCGTGGAAAACTATATAAATGCTTGATTAACATTTGTTTAAATATTTAAAAACAATCATTAACTCAGTAAATTTAATTACTGAATTTCATACTGTTTTTTAAATTTTCGACATATAATCTCTTATTAAGCGCTACTATTGCAAACTGAATTATGAATTACAAAATTACAGGTAGCGGCAGTTGTATTCCAACAAATATTCAAGATAATGGTACTTTTTTGTCACAATCATTTTATGATGACAATGGAGTGAAACTTGAATTAGACAATCAAACCATAATTGATAAATTCAATTCTATTACTGGTATAGAACAACGCAAATACATCAATAAAGAGTTAAATACCTCTGACATTGCTGCTGTGGCTGCACAAGATGCAATTGAAGATGCGCGAATTGATCCTGAAACATTGGATTATATCATTGTAGCCCATAATTTTGGAGATATTCCTTACGGAAGCAAACAAATCGACACCTTACCCAACCTGGCCGCAAGGGTAAAGTCAAAATTAAAAATAAAGAACCCTAGCTGTGTTGCCTATGACATCCTATTCGGCTGTCCTGGATGGGTCGAGGGAATGATTCAGGCGAAAGCATTTATCAAAGCCGGAATGGCTACAAAGTGTATGGTTGTAGGAGCAGATGCGCTATCGAGAGTAATCGATAAATACGACAGAGATTCCATGATATTTGCGGATGGCGCTGGCGCAACCATTCTTGAGTCAACTGATGAAGATGGTGGTGTTTTATCCCACACTTCAGCTACTTACACTTCAGAAAATGAAGCTGAATACATTTATTACGGCAAATCCTGTAATATTAAAGCGGATCAAGGTCAAAAATACATCAAAATGCAAGGAAGGAAAGTGTATGAATTTGCACTTAGTCATGTTCCCGCTGCAATGAAAAAATGTCTTGATGATGCAAATATTGAGATCGGCCAACTAAAAAAAATATTTATTCATCAGGCAAATAAAAAAATGGATGAAGCCATTGCAAAAAGGTTTTATAGACTTTATAAGGCTCCAATGCCTGAGGATATTCTTCCTATGAATATTGAAGAATTTGGAAACAGCTCCGTTGCAACGGTTCCTACCTTATTTAATTTGGTACTCAAGCAAAGTTATAAAGGACATCGACTTAACAAGGGAGACATTATCCTATTTGCCAGTGTAGGTTCAGGAATGAATATCAATGCTATTACCTACCAAATTTAACTTTTCAATTACTTAACAAATTAAACGAACTACTCTTAAAGGTTAAATGTTTAAATTTACTACATGATTATCATTCATCACATAGGCGCTTATTTTTTAATGCTCCAAAAAGTCTTCAAGAGATTCGTAAAATGGAGTGTATTAAAAGAGCTGATAATTAAAGATATTGATGCCTTAATCATCGGTTCTATTGGTATTGTTGCTTTCATTTCTTTTTTTGTAGGAGGAGTTGTAGCGATTCAAACCGCATTAAACTTGACCAATCCTTTTTTACCACAATATTTAATTGGTTTTGCGACTCGACAGTCTGTTATTCTTGAGTTCGCCCCTACTTTCATATCCATTATTATGGCTGGAAAAGTTGGATCATTTATTACTTCAAGCCTAGGAACAATGAGGGTTACAGAACAAATTGAAGCTTTAAAAGTGATGGGAATAAACACCTATAATTATTTGATATTCCCAAAAATTGTTGCGATGTTTTTTTATCCTTTCGTAATCGTTATCTCCATGTTTTTAGGAATAATTGGAGGCTATTTCGCATCGATTTATGGAGGATTTTGTAACAGCGCAGACTTCATTCAAGGCATTCAGCTAGATTTTATTCCGTTCCATATTGGCTATGCTTTTTTAAAAACAATAATATTTTCCTTCATTTTGGCAACTGTTCCCTCCTATCACGGCTATTTCCTTAAAGGTGGAGCATTGGAAGTTGGAAAAGCAAGCACAACTTCTTTTGTCTGGACGAGCGTACTGATCATCATCGCAAATTATTTAACAACTCAACTTTTACTCACCTAATGATTGTCGTTGAAAACCTATACAAATCTTTCGATGGAGTAAACGTTTTAAACGATATCTCCACAACTTTCGAAAAAGGAAAAACCAATTTAATTATTGGTCAAAGTGGATCAGGAAAGACAGTTCTACTCAAGAGCATACTTGGCTTATTCAACATTGATAAAGGAAATATTTATTTTGGAAATCAATCGATTCAAAATATTAACAATAAAGAAAGAAGTATTTTAAGACAAGAAATGGGCATGGTTTTTCAAGGAAGTGCTTTGTTTGATTCGATGTCCGTTGAGGAAAACATTATGTTTCCTATGCGAATGCTTACTAAAAATAGTTTTGAAGAAATGCAATCGCGTGCCAATCAGGTTATCAAAAGGGTAAATTTAATCAATGTGAATAATAAATTACCATCTGAAATATCTGGCGGAATGCAAAAAAGAGTTGCCATTGCAAGGGCCATTGTCATGAATCCAAAATATTTATTTTGTGATGAACCTAACTCTGGGTTAGATCCCAACACCTCAACGATTATTGACAATTTGATTCAAGAGATTACTCAAGAATTTCAAATCACTACGGTGATTAACACCCACGACATGAACTCTGTAATGGAGATTGGGGAGAAGATTATTTTTTTACAAAATGGAAAAAAAGAATGGGAAGGAAATAATAAAGAAGTTTTTAAAACCGAAAATGAAGCTGTTGGTGGTTTTATTTATTCTTCTAATTTATTTAAAAAAGTTCGAGAGGTATACCTCAGAGATAACGCTTAATCCTTAAAGTTAAAATTAACTTAGCAGCATTACTTTTGCATGAGGACTAAACAGATACAACCTTCCAGTAGAAATTTCTTTACACTCATATTTTTTGACTCTTTTAGAACCAAGTACAAATTTCCTATCGTTGTGAATCTTAAACACTGAGCCTTCGTTCAACTCGAAAATATAAGCGTCCTCTGTCTCAGGATCAAATTTATTTAATTCAACAACTAATTTAAAATCAGAATCAGTGCTTGCCTTTGGATTTTTAAAATGAAGCGCAAGCGTCTCTAATAGCGGTGAAGGGAAAACTGAGTCATTTAAAAAAGGTAATATCATTTCACGATAACACAATTTCCAGTGCTTACCATGCGGTTTGATTTTATTTCCATAAGTCTTAAAAGCGACCAAGTGTGAAATCTCATGTACGAGGGTGATTAGAAATCGAAAAACATTGGTTGTTTCGTTGATGGTAATTTGATGTACGTCATGGGATAACATTCTGTAATCGCCATGTTTGGTCACACGTTTTCGAGAGACAATAACGTTCACTTTCCAGCGCGATAAGTATTCAGAAATTAAAAGATGTGCTTCTTTTGGGAGGTAGTCTTGTAAAGCGGTCATTTGAGCCTCCATAAAGATCAGGGTGTGCTTGAAGAAACAGGAAGAACTTTTCCGTTATAAAATTGATTCCCATTTAGCGCAAAGTCTAGAATATAACTTCCCATTTGCTGCGCCGTTAAAGGAGCCTCATAACCTGGAAAGGCCTCTGACAACATTTCCGTTTGTACAGCACCCAATGCCAATGCATTGAAGGAAGGACCTCTTTTTGCGTACTCCTCCGCTAACATTTCAGTCAAGGTGATTAGTGCACCTTTACTACTGCTGTAAGCTGATAATCCGGGGAATTTCGAACTACCCTGTATGCCGCCCATGCTGCTTATATTGACAACATGACCCTTGGGGTTTATAATCGGCAAGAGATGTCGTGTGAGCGATGCTACTGAGAACACATTCACTCTATAAACTGATTCAAACTCTTCATCAGTAGTTTCGGCAAAAGACTTATTTATTAAACTTCCAGCATTATTAATCAATATATCTATATTCCCAAACTCACTTTTAACTGATTTAGCAAAACCAACTATTTCTTTTTGATTTAAAAGGTCTACAGCGAAAGGATAAATATTTTCAATATTAGAAAGCGGATTGATATTTCTCGATAGTGCAATTACTTGATGCCCTTCAGCCGCGGCTTTAAGACAAATTTGCAATCCAATCCCCTTACTAGCTCCAGAAACAACTATCGTCTGCATAAGTCAATCATTTTATAGATTCCAATTTAAAGAACGTTGTTCTTTTTAGGAAACCAAAAGTGTAATCGGATTTTCGATATACGATTTTAATGTTTGTAAAAATAAAGATCCCGTTGCGCCATCAACAGTTCTGTGATCGCAGGCCAGGGTCAATTTCATAGTGTTACCTACCACAATATGACCTTCTTTAACGACAGGTTTTTTGACAATTGCGCCTACAGATAAAATTGCTGAATTGGGTTGATTAATAATCGAGGTGAATTCTTGAATACCAAACATTCCTAAATTAGAAATAGTAAATGTGCTTCCTTCTATTTCAGTAGGAGTTAATTTTTTCGCTCTTGCTCTACCTGCAAAATCTTTAACGGTTACACCAATTTGTCTTAAATCCATTTCATCTGTGAACTTTAGAACAGGAACAATCAATCCGTCTTCAACTGCAACTGCCACTCCAACGTGAACATGGTGGTTTTGAATGATTTTATCGTCAAACCATTGAGAATTTACTTGTGGATGTTGTTTTAAAGCCAGTGCTGCGGCTTTTACTATGATGTCATTAAAAGAGATTTTAGTCTCGGGAATGGTATTATATTGTTGACGGAATGCAATTGCATTGTCCATGTCAAACTCAACACCTAAATAATAGTGAGGTGCTGAAAACTTTGAAGCGGAAAGTCTTTTGGCAATTACTTTTCTCATGGAACTGTTCTCGATTTCCGTAACTCCTTCTACCCCAGCAGGAACAAATGATTGTACTGAAGCAGCAGGAGCATTGAAATTTTCAATATCTCGCTTAATAATTCTTGCTCCTTCGCCTGATCCGGCAACATTATTCAAGTTAATTCCTTTTTCTTCTGCTAATTTTTTAGCAAGAGGAGAGGCTAAAATTCGTCCGCTGGTATTTAAATTTACTTTTGGAGCTTGAGCTACAGGAGCTGGTTTTGGAACTGCAACAGCTTCGGGTGTTGAAACAACAGGAGCTGTTTCTTTGATTGCTTGCGACTTAACATCAGCTTCAGACATAGAAGACAATGCTGCTTTCACGGCCTCTTTGTCAGTGTCTTTATCTCCAATAACAGCCAATATTGCATCGACAGGAGCGGACTGTCCTTCTTCTAAACCTATGTGCAAAAGTGTGCCTGTATAAAAAGACTCAAATTCCATAGTTGCTTTGTCAGTTTCAATTTCAGCCAAAATATCACCTTCTGCAACAGTATCGCCTACTTTAATATTCCACTTGGCAACGGTTCCTTCTTCCATGGTGTCACTCAATCGTGGCATGGTTATGACCTCAACTCCCGATGGCATTGTGACGGTGGCAGTTTCCTCAGCAACAGCCTCGGTTTTAACTTCCTTTTCATCGGCAGGGCTTTCATCACCTGCGATCATCTTAGAGATATCTTCTCCTTTTTCACCTATAATGGCTAAGAGTGAATCAACAGGAGCAGTTCCTCCTTCCTGTATTCCGATATAAAGTAACTCACCTTCTTGAAAAGATTCAAATTCCATGGTGGCTTTATCAGTCTCAATTTCAGCTAAAATATCGCCTTCAATTACTGAGTCACCTACTTTTTTATACCATTTAGCGACAGTGCCTTCTTCCATTGTGTCACTTAACCTAGGCATGTTTATTAATTCAGCCATTCTATTTTATTTTATGCTTAATAAAAGGATAATCCTTTTGTTCATATACAGCGTCATACATAACAGATTTTTCTGGGTAAGGCGATTCCTCTGCAAACTTGACACACTCAAGAACACCTTCTTTTACCTTAGCATCAACTTCGTCGAGCTGATCTTGTGTGGCATATTTGTTTTTGAGAATGATTTCCTTTACCTGAGAAATAGGATCAATCTTTTTATACTCTAGAACCTCATCTTTGGTTCTGTATTTTTGTGCATCCGACATGGAATGACCTCTATAACGATACGTTTTCATTTCTAAAAAAGTTGGTCCATTGCCTTCTCTTGCAAATTTAATGGCTTTATCCATCGCCTTAGCAACGGCCACTGGATCCATTCCGTCTACTGGTCCACAGGGCATTTCGTAACCCAAGCCTAATTTCCAGATCTCTTCGTGGCTTGCAGTTCTTGCTACAGAAGTTCCCATGGCATAGCCATTGTTTTCAACAACAAAAACAACAGGAAGTTTCCAAAGTGTCGCCAAGTTTAATGTTTCGTGAAGTGACCCTTGTCTAACTGCTCCATCTCCCATAAAACATAGGGTGACATTGTCACGATTAAAATATTTATCTCCATAGGCCATTCCAGCGCCTAAAGGTATTTGACCTCCAACAATACCGTGACCTCCATGAAATTTGTGTTCCTTAGAGAAAATGTGCATCGAACCCCCCAATCCTTGTGAAGTTCCAGTTGCTTTACCGAATAATTCAGCCATTATTCGTTTTGGATCTACACCCATTCCGATTGGTTGAACGTGATTCCTGTAGGCGGTTATCATTCGGTCTTTACCAATTTCCATTGCGTGAAGAGAACCTGCCAATACTGCTTCTTGACCATTATATAAGTGTAAAAAACCTCTTACCTTCTGCTGAATGTATACTGCTGCTAATTTATCTTCAAATTTGCGCCAGAACATCATATTTTCATACCAACTAAGGTAAGTTTCTTTTGTAATTTTTTTCATTAAACGAGTTGAGATAATAAAATTATATTATTCTGTAAAATTAAAGAATTCTGGGGTAGGGAGAAAATATATTTATTAAATAAAAAAAATCTTTAATAAGTGCCCTGAATTTGACCACTTTGACTATCGTTAAGCCTAGATTTTGAAGAGTTCAAATTGAAGGTCAAGGAAAACCTAAGGGTGTTTTCCAATGGGTTTCTAATCTTAGAAAGAGAAGAAAGATATGAAATATCAATAGTAATATTGTTTAATGTAAATCCAGATCCGAAAGTAAGATAGCGTCTTGAACCTTTTTCCTCGCTTTCATTAAAATAGCCAGTCCTTACGGCGAAATTGTCCCCTAGTAAATATTCCAAACCTAGCGCCCAAGTAAATTCTTTAATCTCTTCAGAGAATCCTCCAGGTGCATCGTTAAATGACTTAAATATGGCATCTAAGAAAGTGGTGTCCGGTTGTCTGTATCCAATAAAAACATTGTTGTCGTCATAAGTTGCAACTGGTGATGGAACCAATAGTTTTGCGAATTCCAAGTTGATTCCCAAGGCGTTGGAATCATCAAAAATAAAATTCAAACCCGTTCCAAACCTAAGATTTGTAGGGATATAGTCTTCTTGTCCTCCTTCCTCATATTTTAATTTTGGACCAATATTAGATATGTTAAATCCGGCCCTCAAAAAAGCTTTATTATTAAATAAATCAAAATTATTACCCTTATAAAATCCAGCGATATCAACCCCCAAACTATTAGAAGAAGTTGCATCCATATCTGTCGAAATTTTCAAATCAGAGCGAATATATCTCCCGGCAACTGACATTGCAAACCTATCACTTAATTTTAATGCATAAGAAAGGTCAATTGAAATTTCATTTGGCCGCTCAGCGCCTTGATCAACTATTGTTCCTCCAACACTTTCATTAAATTGAATATCCCCTAGGCTAAAATACTTAATACTCCCCGCCCAAGAGCTTCTCTCGTTAATTTGGGAGTAAAAGGTTAAACTTCCTAGGAAAATATCATCAACAAGTTTCCTTAAATAGGGAGTATAACTCAAACTGAGCCCTTTTGGAGATTCAGCAAAAACATACTTTGCGGGGTTCCATTGTTGGGAGTAGGCATCCGCTGAGGTAGCAACTCCCAATTCCCCCATTCCAGCTGCCCTAGCATCTGGGGTAATTAATAGAAATGGCACACCGGTAGTTATCACTCGATCTTGTGCAATTCCATCTAGTGAACAAAAGGTGGCAATTGTGAAAACTAAACAAAATATTTTTCCGAGTTTCATCTAATGAATCCTATGGTTAGATACTTTACAACGAGAAAAAGAGATACTTATTGCTAAAGCCTTTAAATTCGATGTTAACATCCTATTAAATTAATGGTAAAACTGTTAAAATTCTAAAAATATTTTGCAAGGATTGCATCAATTTAATTTGCCAAAATATAATATTAGAAAACTTAATACGTTATGAATTATAAGATTGTAACATTTTGAATAACATTTTAATGTATAAAACGGCTATTATTAGTATCTTGCAATCATATAATACATATATTATATTAACTATATGAGAATCAAATTTTTATTTAAGAGCTTTGTATTTCTATCCCTCGCTACGTTTTTCGTAAGCTGTGGAAAAAGTAATAATAAATCTCGCGGAACAGGCTGGGGAATCAATTCTAAAGACGGAGGATTCCAATATAACTTAGATTTTGAAAACCAAGAAACTGGACCAGGATTGGTTTTTATAGAAGGGAGTACTTTTACAAAAGGACAAGTCCAAGATGATGTTTTGCATGATTGGAATAACTCTCCAACACAGCAGCATGTTATGTCTTTCTACATTGACCAAACTGAAGTCACTAACCTTATGTACATGGAATATTTGGATTGGTTAGAAACAGTTTTCCCTCTTAATGAGCCTCGTTATCTTCAGATTTATGAAGGTGCACTTCCAGATACTTTAGTTTGGAGAAACACTTTAGGATATCTTGAAGAGCTTACAACAAATTACCTGCGTCACCCAGCCTACGCTGAATATCCAGTGGTTGGGGTTAATTGGCTTCAAGCAGTTCAATTTGCAGAGTGGAGAACAAATCGTGTAAATGAATTTATTTTAGAACGCGAATCTTTCGTTCAAAAAAATATTAGATATGGAGAATCTCAGGGTGGTGTCGTTAACGCGAATAGCACCTTCAGCACAGACGCTTATTTAAAACGTCCCGAAACCGCCTATGGTGGACTGATGGCCTCTGATAGCCTAATGGGCAAAAGAGGAACTGTAAAGAAAGATACTGCTACTGTTAATGTTTATGCAGGAGTTGACAAAGGAGTTTTATTACCTTCCTACAGACTTCCAACAGAAACAGAATGGGAATACGCAGCATTGGCTTTGGTAGGAGAAAGAGAATACAATACTTATCGAGGTAAAAAGAAATATCCTTGGTCGGGAGAATACACAAGATCAAGTGATAAAAGAAGTGAAGGAGATCAATTAGCAAATTTCAAATTCGGAAAAGGAGATTATGGCGGAATCGCAGGATGGTCTGATGACGGTGGAGATATAACCGTTCAAGTTAAAACCTACCCTCCTAATGATTTTGGAGTTTATGACATGGCAGGAAATGTTGCAGAATGGGTTGCTGATGTTTATCGTCCAATAATCGATGATGAAGCAAATGACTTTAACTATTATAGAGGTAATATTTATTCAAAAAGCGCAATTGGAGAAGACGGAAAAGCTGTAATTGTTTCTCCAGACGAATTGGTATATGATACGCTTCCGAATGGGAAAATAATGTTAAAACGTCTTCCGGGTCAACTCGCCCAAATCCCGATTGATGAAGAAGAAACTTTTTTGAGACAAAACTTCACAGAGAGTGACAACAGAAATATTCGTGACGGTGATGTTGAATCAACAAGACTTTTTGCATCTGCTAGAGGTAATGACGAAAACAACCCAAACAAACGTCCAGAGAGCACTGTGATGTACAACGCCCCTACCCATCCAAAAGTAGAGTTGGATGAAGAGGGAAATATCATCAGAAGAATTGACAAGTCTACTAACAGAACTTCCCTAATAACAGACGAAGTAAGAGTTTATAAGGGGGGGTCTTGGAAAGACAGAGCTTACTGGTTAGATCCTGCACAAAGAAGATATTTGCCACAATACATAGCAACTGATTATATAGGATTCAGATGCGCAATGTCTCGTTTAGGACAAAAAAGCAATATAAAGAAGACCGCAAGACACAAGCGGACCAAGTAATAATCGTTCATAAAGGCATCCTCTGAGATGCTTTTTTTTGATATGATGCTACATGAAATTCATAAATACTTTCTAGCCTCTTCGGGAGTTGTAACTGACACTCGTAAGATAAAAGACAATTGTTTGTTTGTCGCCCTAAAAGGCAAAAACTTCAATGGAAATTTATTTGCTAAAGAAGCCGTTCAGAAAGGAGCAATTTTTGCTCTGGTTGATGATCCGGTTATTGCCAGGGAAAATAACCAAATGATTTGCGTGGAAGACACCTTAAAAACACTCCAGGAATTATCTAGATTTCACAGGAAATCCCTAAAAGCAAAAATCATTGCACTCACTGGAAGCAATGGTAAAACCACCACCAAGGAAATCTTAAAAAATGTTCTGTTTCAAGAATACAAAACACAAGCTACTGAGGGGAACTTAAACAATCACATCGGAGTTCCTTTAACCCTATTAAGCTTTGATACAGACACCGAAATCGGGATTGTTGAAATGGGAGCAAATCATGGAGGAGAAATTAGGGAGCTTTGTGAAATCGCTCTGCCCGATTATGGTCTAATTACCAATTTTGGGAAAGCACACCTAGAAGGTTTTGGAAGCTTAGAAGGAGTTGTAAAAGCTAAAACAGAGCTCTTTGAATACCTCGTTATCAACAAAGGAGCACTCTTTATAAATGAGGATGATCCCATTCAAAAGGAATGGAAAACAAAAAGTAAAAACTATTCTTTTGGAGAAGATCACAATGCAACTTGTGTGATTGAATATTTAACAAAAAGTGGGAATCCATTAAAAATAAAATTTCAAGGTGAAATAATTAATAGTAAACTAAATGGTTTTTATAATTTCACTAATATCGGAGCGGCAATTGCCATTGGAAAGCATTTTAAAATTTCTAACGAAAATATAAATTTTGGAGTCGCTGCTTATTCGCCATCTAATAACCGTTCGGAAACTATTACTCAAGGTACAAATAGAATCACATTAGATGCCTACAATGCAAATCCCACAAGCATGGAAGTGTCTATAAAAGCTTTCGTTTTAAATACAAACAAGAGTGGCGTTGTCATCCTAGGCGATATGTTTGAACTTGGAGCCTATACCGATGAGGAACATCAAAAAACAGTAATGCTGTTAGAGGAAACTAATTTGGAAGAAATTCTAATTGTCGGGGAAGCCTTTTTTAAGACTTCAAGCAGGGACTCAAGAATACAGAAGTTTAAAACCCTAAACGACATTAAAGAATACCTTAAAAGGAAATCTTTCAACAACAAAAACATCCTTCTCAAAGGTTCTAGAGGAATGGCTTTGGAAAAGTTACTTGAGTTGCTGTAAAACTTATTCTAATCCAGCACCTTTAATGATCTCTTCAACAATCTCTGGATTTAATAAGGTAGAAGTATCGCCTAAACTTGATACATCTTTACTTGCTACTTTTCTTAAAATACGACGCATTATTTTTCCAGATCTTGTTTTCGGGAGATCAGATACAATTTGAACATGTTCGGGTTTTGCAATAGGACCGATTATCTTTCTCACCAAGGCTTTAATTTCACTTTCCATCTCAGCATTAGGTTTTGTTGAAGAATTGCAAATTGCATAGGCGTAAATACCTTGCCCTTTTATTGGATGGGGGAAACCTACTACGGCGGACTCGACAACTTCGGGGTGTTCATTTATCGCATTTTCCACTTCTGCAGTACCCATTCTATGACCCGAAACATTGATCACATCATCAACTCTACCTAATATTCTTAAATAACCATCATGATCTCGTTTTACACCATCACCAGTAAAATACATTCCTTTATATGTAGAAAAGTAGGTCTCTTTACAACGGTTGTGATCCCCATAGGTTGTTCTTATTATTGAAGGCCATGGGAATCTTATACACAGATTTCCTTCCACATTGTTCCCTAAAAGCTCATTTCCTTCTGCATCGACAATTACTGGCTGAACTCCAGGTAAAGGTAATGAGGCGTGCGCCGGTTTATTTGGAGTAATTCCTGCCAGTGGTGAGATCATTATTCCACCCGTTTCGGTTTGCCACCAAGTATCTACTAATGGACATCTTCCCTTTCCAATATTTTCGTGATACCAGTGCCAAGCTTCCTCATTTATTGGCTCTCCCACTGAACCAATTACCTTAAGTGAATCTAAAGTGTATTTTTCTATAGGTTCAAGACCGTAGACTTGAAGGGCACGAATGGCAGTAGGTGCAGTATAAAATTGATTGACTTTATATTTATCAATAATCTCCCAAAAACGTCCAGGATGTGGATAGGTCGGAACACCTTCAAACATTAAAGTAGTTGCACCAGCCAAAAGCGGTCCGTAAACAATATAAGAATGTCCAGTAATCCAACCGACATCAGCTGTACACCAATAAACATCAGATTCTTCATACTGAAACACATTTATAAAAGAATAATAAGTATAAACCATATAACCTGCAATTGAATGAACGACGCCTTTGGGCTGTCCAGTTGAACCAGAGGTGTAAAGAATAAACAAAATGTCTTCGGCATCCATTACTTCGGCCTCATTCTCAGAAGACTGATCGGCTATCGCATCGCTCCACCAGATGTCTCGCCCTGTTTTCATATTAACAGGCTCCCCCGTTCTCTTAAGAACGATAACTTTTTCAATGGTCGTTGTTTTTTCCAAAGCCTCGTCAACAACTGCCTTCACAGGAATCTGTTTACTCCCTCTGAAATTCCCGTCAGAAGTAAGCACCATTTTCGCTTGACAATCATTGATTCTGTCTGCCAATGCAGAAGATGAGAATCCAGCAAAAACTACAGAATGAACTGCTCCGATTCTGGCACAGGCCAACATGGCAATAGCGGCTTCAGGAACCATCGGCATATAAATAATTACACGATCTCCTTTTTCAATACCATTGGCTCGCATCGCATTAGCAAACTTACATGTAGCTTCAAAAAGCTCAGCATAAGTAAGGCTCACAGAATCAGAATTTGGGTCGTTTGGCTCCCACAATATGGCTGTTTTATCAGCATGTGTGGAGAGTAGTCTCTCAAAGATATTTTCAGTTAGGTTTAATTTCGAATCTTTGAACCACTCCATTTTAGGTTCTTCAAAATTCCAATCTAATACTTTGCTCCATGGTTTTCTCCAATGAAAATCTTCTGCAATTTCTCCCCAAAAGTCCTCGGGATTGGAAATACTATTTTCGTATTTTGTTGTATAATCGAAGAGACTTGATATTTTATGATTCATGTGCTGTTTTTAAAACCTAAAAATAGGTTATAAAATCATTTAACACAAACTTTAAATGTAGGGGATTATTGACGAAAATACGTTTTACGCAAAAAAAAAGGTGTTTTTTTGTCAAACAAAAATTTTGGGGTATATTGTATGAATATATCTCAAAAAAAATATTTTTATTAACTACATTAATTAAATATCTGAAAATATGGTAGATGCATTAGTAGTTCTAGTTTTTCTAGCGGTGTTGTTTGGAGGAGTATACTGGTACGCAGATTACTCTACTCGTACAGGGAAAGAAGTAGATGAAAACAAAAATTTTATACCTGATTCTTGGGAAAAAAATTTCTTGTGGTTCTTTTCTGGAAAAGCATTAATAATGTTGATTGTAGGAATAGCAATCGGATTTGTACTTGCTAAAGTGATCGGTTAGGTTTTTACTGACATCTGAAAGCTTTAAATAAGCTGTTTTCATTTAAGGAATAACACACAATATTCTATAAAAAAAGCCTCCATTAAGAGGCTATTGTGGGTGTTAAGGGATTCGAACCCATGACCTCTACCCTGTCAAGGTAGCGCTCTAAACCAACTGAGCTAAACACCCATAAGAAACTAACTATTTTAAACATTTAAATAGAGCCCAAATGTCGTTTTGGTTTCAAATATATTACTTCTTACTCAATTGATAATATTTTATAGCATTAATTCTAATGACCTATTTAATAGGGCTAGAAATACCAGAACTTACTTAAAAGGATGTGACTATCAATAAAAAGAAAACCCCTGATTACTATTTACTAAGAATCAAAAATTGATTCAAAGCTTTTTGCTTCACCAGAGGTTTAGTTATTTTTATATCTGAAACATTAGCAGTTACAATTATCCTATCAACTAAACTTCTAAATAACACCATCTCTTTTCTAATTGATTTTGGCAGCCATAGATTTGAGGTGGCTCATTAGCGATCAATAACTAGAATAATCTGTTATAAATTTATAACTTAAACAGCAGGATATAACCTGATAAAAGCAATTGATCTCTCAAAATATTTGTTATTCACCAAACAGTTAGGTCTTAGTGTGTAGATTAATTCTAATGTTAACTAAATGTAAAGAATTAAACTGTTAAACGTTTAGCCAATTTATTTCAAGAAAATCACAAAAGTGAACCCATTTGCATAATTACAAATAACGTATTTTAAAGGCTTCAAAATGATTATAAATGAATTTATAAGTTACATTATTACGCATTCAACAAAATATAATTTTAAGGTTTAGAAAGGAGTTTACAAATATGAATTTGACTCTAAATTTGTAAAATACAAAGAACAATATCTATTGATCTTAAGAGCAGTAGATTTAAAAAAAGTTTTGGTTTAGTTATTTAATTGTTTGATTTTTATTTCGTTTTTGGGTGGGAGCTTTCCCACCCATTTTTTTTACAATAGTTTCGTTTAAAAGAAATAAACACTATTTTTACTAAAATCCTTTATCTTGAAAATCAATAAAAAACACCTTCGCTATGCTATCATTTTTGGGGTTGTAAAAAAAATTATCATAGTAATCATTTTACTGACAAATTTTAAATAGTGAAAAAAAGCATCAATCGTTTTAAATATATTTTCATTTTAATTCCATTGGGGATTGCCATCAGATTCATTGATATACAAGTTACTGACGGCTTTCTTTCCTCAAACGAGAGTAAGGATCATTTCATGTTTATTGGAGGTCTAGTAATTATCGTAATAGCCCTTTTGTATTCCGTTCTGTATTTTGAGAAAAAATCTAATTCTTAATTTGATATTCTTTAAAATAAGATTCACATTATACTTATAAATACATTATGCAATATTTTAATCAAACTGACGTAAAAGGATTATCCAAGATTTATCGTTTAAACTTAGTGAACAGTATCACAGGATACAAGTCAGCCAATATGATAGGAACCCGATCAAAATCGGGTCATGAAAATCTCGCAGTTTTCAGTTCGATCACCCACCTAGGAAGCGACCCTGCTTTAATCAACTTTACTATGCGCCCAAACACTGTGCCACGTGATACTTATAAAAACATAAAGGAAAATGGGGTTTTTACAGTCAATCACATCAAGGTTGACCATATCGAAGATGCGCACCATACCAGTGCAAAATATGAGGAACATATTTCTGAATTTGACCAAACAGGTCTTAATGCCGAGTACAAAGGAGATTGGCAAGCCCCTTTTGTTAAAGGAGCACCTGTGCAGTTAGGATGTCGTTTTTTGAACGAATATCTAATCAAAGAAAACGGTTGTGTTTTGATTGTTGCCGCCATTGAGCATATTTATGTAAGAGATGAAATGATCGGTGAAGATGGCTGGGTTCAACTCGACAAGGGCAATGTAGTCGTTGTCAACGGACTGGATGGTTATGCGCTTCCAAAGCTTGAAGAGCGTTTTGAATATGCAAGACCAAAGGACATTAAGCAACTTAATAAATAGATTCTAAACTTATGGATTTTATAGACAATAAAATCTTAGATTACGCGCTGCTTCATTCCGATAATGAATCTGAATTACTCAAAGAATTAGCACGAGAAACTTATCAAAAAATTCTTCAACCGAGGATGCTTAGCGGACCGCTACAGGGCCGGTTTTTAAGTTTGTTGTCAAAAATAATTCAACCCAAAACAATTCTTGAAGTAGGAACTTTCACTGGCTATGGTACTCTATGTTTGGCAGAAGGATTACAGAAAGACGGACTGCTCCACACGATTGACATCAACGAAGAATTGATTGATTTTCAAAAAAAATACTTTAACCGAAGTGATTACAAGGACCAAATCAAATGCCATTTAGGAGCGGCAAAGGGTGTGATTTCAAAACTTGATCTATCCTATGACCTAATTTTTTTAGATGCGGATAAAGCAAACTACCTTAATTACTTTAACCTTTTGATTCCAAAATTAAATCCAAAAGGGATCCTAATTGCCGACAATGTGCTGTGGAGTGGAAAGGTATTAGAGGAAATTACGTCAATCAAGGATATTGACACACCAGCACTGAAAGAGTTTAACGAATATGTTAAGAATGATCAACGTGTGGAAACATTACTATTGCCACTCAGAGATGGCTTAACAATCTGCAGGAAGGTTTAGAGCTTTCTTTTTATTGAATCAGTGAGGTTGTCAAAATCTTCTTTAACCTTATCTACCTGATCTTTAATTTCACCTCCAATTGAACCTGCGGAATCTTTTGTGTTCGCAGATTTTTGAATTTCGGACTTTATTTCATTTGTGGCTTGACGCACTTGAGTCACTCCTTTTGCCAGTGATCTCGCAATCGAAGGGATTTTATCTGCCCCGAATACGAGCAAAACAATAAAAAAAACAAAGACGAGCTCTGCACCGCTAATAAAAAGAAACATTAATTTATATTTTAATCAAAGATATAAAAAACACAACTTAAAAGCACGACTTAAATAAGTCGTGCTTTTAAGAGATTTTAATTTTCTGTTTTTTTAATAAAATTTTCAAAATCGCTAGCAGCCTCCTTTTTGGGCCAGCTGTTATTTGACGTATCAATATCTGCAGTTTCTAAATCAGGATCAACCAAAATATTAGTAATTTCTTTGTCTGAAACCATAACTTTTTGAACCACTTTGTCATTTTTTCTCCAAACTTGAACAGGATATGTAATTCTTTCTGAAGTACCATCGGCGAAAGTATACTCAACAATTATGGGCATTACGAGGCCTCCAGGCTTTTCAAATTCAATTTCATAAAAATACTTAGGAACCTTAAGCCCCTTAAGTTGTTCTTCAGTAAAATTATCTTTAACATAAGTATCCAATACCGTAGAATGGTCCATTGGAGAACCTTCTGCATATTCAGGATTAAAATCTTCACTGTCTTCCATTACTGTAAAAACAGCTGGAGGAAGATCATCTAAGGTCATATTATAAGCGGCCAATTTTCCTTTAATTTCAGCATTTGGTTCTTTTGAAATAAAAAACTTTTTAACACTTTTCACGCCAATATCGACGTAATCTGTAGAATAAAACCATCCTCTCCAAAACCAATCCAAATCGACTGCAGAAGCGTCTTCCATTGTTCTGAAAAAATCTTCAGGAGAAGGGTGCTTAAACATCCAACGTTGGGCATAGGTTTTAAAAGCGTAATCGAACAGCTCTTTGCCCATAATAGTCTCCCTAAGTATATTTAATGCTGTGGCTGGTTTGGCGTAAGCATTTGGACCTAATTGATAAATATTTTCAGGATTGGACATGATCGGAGAAATAAAACTCTGATCTCCTCCCATATAATTGACGATTTTTGAAGGCGCCCCTCTACGAGAAGGGTAGTTGTCCAAGCCCAAAATTGAATTTGGAAATTTTTTCCCAAACTCTTGCTCTGTCAGATATTGCATAAAAGTATCTAACCCTTCATCCATCCAGCCCCATTGACGCTCGTCAGAATTCACAATCATTGGAAAGAAATTATGGCCAACTTCATGGATAATGACACTAATCATTCCAAATTTAACCCTATCAGAATATGTTCCATCTTTTTCGGGACGACCATAATTCCAGCAAATCATCGGATATTCCATCCCTTGATTTTTGGCATGAACTGAAACCGCTTTAGGATAAGGATATTCAAAAGTAAATTTTGAATACGTTTTTAAGGTTTGAGCTACTGCTACAGTGGAATATTCTTCCCACAAAGGGTTCCCTTCCTTAGGATAAAGGGAAACAGCCATCACTTTTCGTGACCCAACTTTTACAGCCATCATGTCCCAAATAAATTTCCTAGAGCTTGCAAATCCAAAGTCTCTAACATTTTCAGCAATAAACTTCCAAGTTTTTTTCTTTTCTGAAAACCCTGCTTCACGTACTTCAGCTTCTGCTTGGTTTACAATAATTACTGGTTTATCAAAAGTATTTTGAGCTTTTTTATACCTGTTTAATTCTTGTTTAGATAAGACATCTTTCGGGTTTTGTAAAACGCCAGTTGCATCGACAATATGATCTGCAGGAACGGTCAAATTAACTTCGTAATCCCCAAAGTTTAATGCAAACTCACCATTACCCCAAAATTGATAATTCTGCCATCCTTCCACGTCATTATAAACGGCCAATCTTGGGAAAAACTGGGCAATTACATAAGCGCGATTTCCATCTTCGGGAAAATATTCAAATCCTGATCGTGCTCTATTTTCGACGTGATTATTAATGTTATACCACCATTTTATAGAAAAAGTAAACTGATCTCCACTCTTTATCGGAGTAGGCAAATCAATTCTCATCATCGTAGCGTTGATAAGGTGCTTGAGTGGACGATTGTTTGCATCCTTAACGGACTGAATATTAAAACCACCATCAAAAGGATCTTTAAGGTAATCCGAAACAAATTCTTCAACCATCATTAATGGTTTAGCTCCATTCCCATCTTTTTCATGGGCAATAGCATCTTTCTTTCTTATATTTTGCTCCAACTGTACCCACAAATAAGACAATGCGTCGGGCGAGTTGTTTGTGTAAGTGATTTTTTCTTCCCCATAAAGGCGTTTATTTTTGTCGTCCAACTCTATGTCCATAATATAATCAACCTGCTGTTGATAGTAATCTACTCCAGGAGCACCAGAAGCCGTTCGGTAACTGTTGGGAGTAGAAAATTCTTGATAGAGCTGCTTAAACTTATTGTTATTGGTGTGACCACCTTCTTTTGCAACTACCGAATCGGATTGCGCTAACAAGCCTGAGGTAAAAAAAAGGGTCGCCAAAACAATTATATGTGAATGAATTTTGTTCATAAGATTTAGATTAATTTATGCGGACTAATGTACAATTTTTTCCTATTTAGAAAATGGTTTACATTAAAATTATAAAGGGTTTAATTTGATTTTAAAACGAGGTTGGCTGTGAGTAAATAAAAAACTTTTTCGTTGATTTCCATTTCTATAATGGACGATGTTTTTTTGCTCTTCTGAAAAATCAAATAATAGGGTGTTTTGTATCTTAATATTGTCATCCAGCTTGTCAGATTTCAATTCCAAATAGCAAACCATCATATCGTCTTTGTATTCCTTACCTAAAAAATTAATTTTAAATTTATTTTCAACAGAGGTAAATATTAAATTGTCTTCAAAGTAATTCGTTAATAAACTATCCACAACAGATTCATCACTGTCTGGTGCTAGTTTCAAATCAGTAATACTGCTTTTTACCAAGATCGATTCAATGTCCTCAATAAAAAGTCGAGAGGTGATTTGAAAACTGTTATTGGATTCAACGAACCTTAAAGAGGTGGTCGTAACATAAAATTTGTGAGAAATCATTGCTGTTAGCAACGCAGCACAAGCAACAATAAAAAATAAGCTAATACGCTTTCTTAATATTCTCATGGTAACTGGTTTTTATAGCTAAAATTGAGCTCTATAACTTTGACTTTCAGAGATCAAATAGTCAATCAACTCGAATTGATTATCTGCTTTTAATAATTTTTGAGAAGGTAAGTTTTTATCTATATGTTCAAGAAAACCGACAACTTGATCCTCTTTTAGCTTAAGGTCTCTTGTAAAAAATTCGTCATCAAAAACATAAAGTAAAATCTCGCTTGGCTTTAGGTTGTTTTTTTCCTCTTCGGTTTTACCACTTACCATTTTTGCGATTAATTTAACCACATTAATCACATTTAAACCATTGGTTAGTTGATCTTTTTTTACCAATACATTATCCAACTTTGAGGACTTGTCCAGCGCATAATCATAAGACTTAAATTCTTCTTCCTTTAAATCAAGGAACTTTTCAGTGTTGTAAGGCGTAATCACGACCTCTTCAAGTGCGTTTATTCGTTCATTCACAGAAACCGTTAGCCTATTGTTTTGAAGAATTTCAGGAGTGATAACAACAGTCCTTATAAGGTATTGAACAGAAGAAAACAGAACCTCATCTCCTAGCGCTACATCAATTTCAAATTCTCCATCGCCGTCAGTAATGGTGTTTATTTGTGCGGTGTTGTTCACCACATTGGCTGCTACAACATTTATATTGCGATAGAGCAACTTCCCTTTTATAGGCATCCGATTTTGTCCCCAAGAAAGCATGTTTGAAAAAAGGAGCAATAGCAATATGAATTTTTTCATGGTTAAAGATAAGAAGCAAATTAATTTATTAAATCCTTCTGGTGTTAATTTTTAATTAAAAAGTAGTTTTTAGTATTAATACCGAACCAAAATCTATCCTATGATTAGAATTTAGTATTTTTATATTATGACCCATGTGATTATTCAATTGTCTTCGTCCCAAACAACCTATGAGGTTAGGTATCCGATTCTCAAAAAAGGGAAACCCCTCGAGAGTTGCCGATTTGAAAATGACGATCACCCAGATAACATTCATCTTTGTGCAAAAAAAGAAGACATTATCATTGGTGTATTGTCTGCACTGCCCAATAATTGTGCTGATTTTCCCTTAAAAAAAAGCCATCAACTCAGGGGTATCGATATTAATGATGAATTCCAAAGGAAAGGAATTGGGTCTCTTCTGGTTCAAAAAGTTGAACGACAAATTCGATTAAACAAATCAATTGAATACATTTGGCTCAACGCACGGGTAAATTCCAAAAATTTCTATTTAAACCTTGGATATCGTTCTGTTGGAAGAGTATTTAACATAAAAAATATTGGAATGCATCAATGTTATATAAAAACAACTCATGAATCGTTTTGAATTTATCAGTAGCCTAATCGGTCTGCCCTTATTTAACTTCTGTAGCAATGAAAAGTTTAGTGCAGAAATATTAATCGGTAAAGGAAATCCAAATCTTGTGGGAAAAGATCATCGTTTACTTCCAGAGGTTGAAAAGGCTTATCAAAATATGGAAAAGTCGGCAAAGGCGGCAGGTATTAAAGTTAAAGTGGTCTCCTCCTATCGGTCCTATGAAAAACAGAAAGCTATTTGGAATCGAAAATTCAATGCATTCAAAAAAGAAGGATTCGACGGATTGCAAATCATCAATAAAATCATCGAATACTCAACAATTCCGGGAACCTCTCGACACCACTGGGGGACCGAAATCGATGTGATTGACAGTAATCCTTTGGCCGAAGGGGATGTATTACTTACAGAGAAGTTTCATGATGGAGGGCCTTATGAAAAACTCAGGATTTGGATGGATAAAAACGCCCAAGACTTTGGATTTATAAGACCCTACACTCTGGACAAAGAACGTAGTGGATTCTCTTATGAACCATGGCATTACAGCTTTTCTGAGATTTCAAAACCCATGCTTAAATCATATTTAAAATTGAATGTCGTTGAACTCTTAAAAGACGATTCGCTTTTGGGATCAGAAATGTTAGATGAGCATCTGTTAAACAAATACCTTAAGAGTCATGTTTTGGGAATTGACCCGTCGCTTTTATAAGTTGACTATCGAATAAAAACTGGTGCTAGTTTTGATTCAGTATGCGCCTCACTATAGACATAACCTCCAGAATCAAACCCGAGTAGTGCGTCGTAATTATTTTTTGGTGAATCCAATAAATATCGCACCATCATTCCCCTTGCCTTCTTGGCATAAAAAGATATTATTTTAAGTTTTCCGTTTTTAAAATCTTTAAACTGAGGTGCTATGATTGGGGTTTTTAAAACTTTTTGATCTACGGCAGAAAAATATTCAGTACTTGCCAGATTGACAAAAAGCTCTTCTTCTTCTAATTCTGAATTTAAAAAGCTAGTTATCTTCTGTCTCCAAAATTCATAAAGATTTTTATTTTTTTCAATTCCAATTTTAGTTCCCATTTCTAGGCGGTAGGGTTGAATTAAATCTAAAGGTTTAAGCACTCCATAAAGACCCGAAAGAATCCTAAGACTGTTTTGCATTTTATTGATCTTCTCCTCCGGAAGCGTGTAGGCATCTAACCCAGAATAAACATCGCCATTAAATGCAAAGACTGCAGGCCTTGAGTTTTTCAAACTCTCCTGATTGTTAAAACTTTGATTCCGTTCCCAGTTTAAATTACCGAGCTTATCAGAAATATGCATTAATTGCGATAATTCAACTGGAGATTTCTTTTTTAAAAGCTCATTAATTCTTTTGGCTTCTTCAATAAAGCATGGATTTGAGTTTGTCGAATTGGGTAAAACCGCATCAAAATTTAGCGATTTTGCAGGAGAAATTATCATTTTCATTTAGCAATCGTTTTTCCAAATGTATAAGGATTTAGTCCAAAAAACAACTCTATCAAATCACCAAATTCAATTGACATATCAAGAATTCTTATGTTGAGCATAATTACGCCACTTTTCAAGTGCGTTTAAAATGTCCGGAGGAGTTTCAGAATTAAAATCCATCCACTCGTTAGTTGTGGGGTGGTTAAAACCTAAGGTTTTTGCATGCAATGCCTGACGCGGAATCAATGTAAAGCAGTTCTGAACAAACTGCTTGTATTTTGTAAAAGTCGTACCCTTTAAAACAGCATCACCCCCATAGCGCGAATCATTAAACAGTGTGTGTCCAATATGTTTCATGTGTGCACGAATCTGATGGGTTCGCCCCGTCTCGAGTCGGCATTCAATCAATGTTACATATCCAAAACGTTCTAAAACTGAATAGTGCGTTATGGCAGGCTTCCCAGATTCTCCATCTGGAAAAACGGTCATTTGAAGGCGATTTTTAGGATGTCTCCCGATGTGTCCTTCCACAACTCCTTCTTCCGCTATGACATCTCCCCAAACCAAAGCTAGGTATTTTCGGGAAGAGACCTTGTCGTGAAACTGTTTTGCCAAATGCGCCATCGCTACATCTGTTTTAGCAACGACTAAAATTCCACTTGTATCCTTATCAATTCGGTGAACCAAGCCCGGTCGATCATTAGAATTTAATGGTAGTGTCTCAAAATGATGCAAAAGACCATTAATCAAAGTACCTGAATAGTTTCCATGTCCGGGATGAACAACCATACCCGCTTCCTTGTTGACCACGATCAAGGCTTCATCTTCATATATAATGTCCAAAGACATTTCTTCGGGTATTAAAAGATTTTCGTGAGGTGGGTGAGACAGTAAGACTTTCACCTCATCTCCTCCCTTGATTTTATAACTCGACTTTACGGGAACTCCATCTACTTGAATTGAACCTGTTTTGGCAGCTTGTTGGATTTTATTTCGCGTTGCATTTTCAATCCGATTCATTAAATACTTATCCACTCGAAGCGGCTCCTGCCCGGGATCAGCCTTGAATGAATGATGCTCGTGTAATTGATCTTCTACCATCTCCGAACTGGAGCTTTGTTTATTTTCGTTTTCCATTTCCTAATACTAAATCAATCTTTGCTGTTTTTGGAAGCAAAGTTCCTGGAGTTAGTATTTCTCCTTTGTGCTTAATTTCTAAAACCATGTTTTTCCCGATATTGTCTCTGTAGGTTATTTCTCCAATTGAAAAACCGACAGATTGCAGCGTGGTTTCTGCATTTCTTCTTGTAATCTGAACTACGTCTGGAACGCTTACCTTTTTATAATTAGATGGGTTTAGAGTGATATAAATTTTTCTATTTTTTTTGACAAAATCTCCAGCTTTAGGGTAATGCTCTAACACACTAAGCGGTGACATATTTGGGGTGTATTTGGAAGAATCGATGATTTCAAATCTTAAATTTTCTTCCTCAATTAAAGGGATTAAAACAAATAGAGGTACCCCTTCTAAATCTGGAACTTCCTGAAGTTTATCGTGATGGGTGAAGATTTTTAAAAAGCTCAAAGTGAGATAACAGAAAATCAAAAACACAATAAAAGCAAGCACCAAATGTTTAAAAAAAGTCTTACTAAAAAAGAATCTAATTAAATTCATAACTTTAAATTCGAAACAAAGATAATGAATCGCATTGCTTTTGATTAATTTGAAATACAATACCTTTGTTTAAAAGTGTTTTTATGGGTAAAAAGGTTGTTGGGATTGCCATGGGAGGGTACTCTTCCGAAAGAGAAATTTCTCTAAATAGTGGTAATATGGTCAATAAAACCCTTTCAAATGAAAGTTGGGTTTGCTATAGGATCCTAATAAATTCGGATCATTGGATTGTTTTAGACAACCAAAACAACAGTTATCCACTTTCGATGGGTGATTTTACTTTTTCAATTGACAACCAAATAATTCATTTCGATGTGGTTTTCAATGCAATTCATGGGATTCCCGGAGAAAACGGTCAATTGGCGGCACTCTTAGAGTTATTAGATATCCCGCACACCGGCTGTGATAGCTACACAGCAGGACTCACATTTAACAAAAGAGACTGCCTTGATGTGGCAAAAAAATGGGGGATTCCAGCGGCAAAATCAGTTTCATTTGACAAAGGTGACATTATAGATCTTGACTTAATAAAACGGCAAGTAGGGTTTCCTTGTTTTGTTAAACCAAATCGTTCTGGTAGTAGTTTTGGAATTGTTAAAGTAAATCGTCAGGAAGATTTCCCAAAAGCATTAGAAACGGCCTTTTCAGAAGACAGACAATTAATTATTGAATCTGCATTGGTCGGAAGAGAATTTTCTGTAGGAGTTTTCTCAATGGGCGATGAAATAATTGTTCTTCCAATAACCGAAATAACTACTGATAATGAATTTTTTGACTACGAAGCTAAGTATGAAGGGAAATCGGAAGAAATCACTCCAGCTCAGATTCCTCAAAAATGGTCAGATGAAATAATTCGAATGTCCAAAAGACTATATCTAAAAATGGAGCTGTCGGGTGTATGCCGAAGTGAATTCATTATCGTTGACGAAGTACCGCATCTGCTAGAAATCAACACAATCCCAGGATTAACGGAGGCCAGTATAATTCCCCAACAGCTAGAAGCAGCAGGTCTAGGACTTAACGACTTGTTCGAGGCAATGCTAAACAACGCTTTAGAAAAAAACGTTTAAATTTGTATTTATGAAACGTGCAATTTTCCCAGGTTCTTTTGATCCAATCACATTAGGTCACTATGATCTTATCAAAAGAAGTATTCCTTTGTTTGACGAAATAGTTATTGCTGTTGGAACAAATTCGGAAAAAAAATACATGTTCTCTTTAAAGGCAAGAATGGATTTTATCGAAGAAACATTCGAAGGACACAATTCCCTTGTGATAGCCAACTACGAAGGATTGACGATAGATTTTTGCAATAAGTGTAATGCTGATTTCATCATCAGAGGGTTGCGAAATTCAACTGATTTTGAATTTGAAAAAGTAATTGCCCATACGAACAGGAAGCTCTCTGGGATTGAAACAATTTTTCTTTTGACTTCAGCAAACACTTCCTACATAAGCAGCAGTATCGTGCGAGAGATCATTTCAAACAAAGGAGACTACAGACTCCTTGTCCCTGACGCTGTAAGGATCTAACCCACGAGGGCTTATAAAATTTCTTTAACTAGTATTTTTATATTTTCATAAGCATTTTCCATTAACTCGGGAATAGCTTCCTTAGATTTCCATACCGCCTGATTTATTCCTTCTTCAACTTGAGGTATCAGCTTACCCTCAAAGGAAGTCGTCATCAAATACCAATAGGTTTTCTTTAACCTATAAGAACCATTTCTCTTAAACAAATGGAACGTAGTAGGAAGTGGTTTTTTGACTATCAAATCCTTTACACCTGTTTCCTCGATCACTTCTCTTAGGGCGCCATCGATAATCAATTCCTTTTTCTCAATCCTTCCTTTGGGGAGGTCCCACTGATCCTTTCTGTAGATAAATAAAATTTTTCCATCATGATGCTCAACAAGTCCACCGGCTGCTTCTATCTCGGGAAAGTACTTTTTAATATGTTTCCAAAGCTTTTTTTCCTTCGGGTGGTAAAGGTATAATCCCTTGACTTTTTTAGACTTCAAAGCATTTATTATCAATTCTTCATTTGTGTATTTTAAGAAAAGAAAGGGAGTGGAATCTTCAGTTTCAACCTTTTTTGTGGTTAAAACAACTAACTTTTTATTGAAAAAAACTTTATACATTTGCGTATGATTTATGACCAAACAACGGCTCAATTAACGGCCAAAAGCTTACTGCAAATTAATGCAATTAAATTGGATCCAAAAAATCCTTTTCAATGGGCAAGCGGATGGAATTCTCCTATCTATTGTGACAACCGAATTGCACTGTCTTTTCCTGAAGTAAGAAATTTGCTTGCCGAAAAATTAACCGATCAAGTTAGGTCGCTCTACGGGGAAGGAAACGTTATTGCGGGAGTAGCAACTGGTGCTATCGGAATCGGAATGTTGGTTGCTCAACGCTTAGGCGCTCCATTCATTTATGTCAGACCCGAAGCGAAATCACATGGTCGACAAAATCAAATTGAAGGAAATTTAGAAAAAGGGCAATCAGTTGTTGTCATAGAAGATTTAATTTCAACCGGAAAAAGCAGTCTTAATGCTGTTAGAGCGTTAAGAAATTCAAATGCTGAAGTCAAAGGGATGGTGGCGTTGTTCACTTATGGTTTTGATGTTGCTTCTGATAATTTTGCAGCTGAAGACGTGAAGCTTCACACACTTTGCGACTATGATCATTTATTGGAAGCCGGAGTGGCTTCAAACTATGTTGATAAAAATGATTTGGAATTGCTAAGGTCGTGGAAAAAAAATCCTGCCAATTGGAGCCCTGCTTAATAAAGCAATTTTAAGGAACCGCCTGAAAAGTATTCAAGCGTTCCATTTTCTTTTTCAATTTTAATTTTTCCTTTCGAATTAACCCCTTTTATCTTTCCTTTTAATTTTGAATCTGAATGCTCAAAAACCACCCACTGGTCTTTCATGTAAAGGTGTGTTTGATACTGATTGATCAATTCAATTTTGTTTTCAGAATTACATTGTTTAAAAAAAACATTAAACTTTTCTAAAAGCCTTTTTAAAAGTTTATCTAAGTCGTTTTCTTTTTGAGTAAGCAATAAAATTGAACTTGCTTTAGGAAATAAATCAAAATTATCTTGATTTACATTTAACCCTACTCCTACGATTGTTCCCGAAAACCGGTCACCCCTGACAAAATTCTCTATTAAAACTCCTCCAATCTTTTTATTACCTGACAAAATGTCGTTTGGCCATTTTAAACTTAAATCCGGAATATTGATTTCTTTCAAAGCCATAAGAATGGCAAGTGTTACGGAACAATTAATTAGGAACTGATCTCGTGTAGAAAGCTTGTCAAACACCTTAAATAAGCTAAAAGTTAAATTTTTCCCAGGAGTTGATATCCATTGGTTTTCGCGCTGTCCTCTTCCCTTAGTTTGGTCATTAACCCAAACCAAATCACCCTCAATACAGTTCCCCAGGAGAAACTTTTCTTTTAACCAATCATTAGTAGAGTCTGTGGCATCAAGTTTGATTATTTTGAAATTGATCATGGATTAAATCTGTGTGAACTTAAAAAGTAATAAATTTGTGTAAAATTAAAAGATTTAATGGCAAAAAAGAAGTCTAATGCAGACGAACTCATTTCAAAAATAATTTCTGGGGTAGAAGATGTAAAAGGAATTGATATAAGCCTGTTAGATCTTAGGGATATTGAAAACACAGTTTGTAGCTACTTTATCGTTTGTAGCGGAAGTTCAAATACCCACGTAAACGCAATTGTTAGTTCAGTTCAAAAAACTGTAAGCAAAGAATTAAGAGAGAAACCCTTCCACACCGAAGGTCTCGAGAATTCTGAATGGGTTCTTATTGACTACGTAAACATCGTTGTTCATGTTTTTCAAAAACACATAAGAGAATATTATAATATCGAGGAGCTTTGGGGAGATGCTAAAACAACTCAAATTGCATCCAACAACTAAGCACTATGGAAGAAAAAAAAGTTAATAAACCAAAGTTTAACCCTTATTGGATTTACGGAATCGTAATCACCATCCTACTTGGAATGAGTATGTTTGGTGGCGACAATAACTGGCAAAGCATTAGTAAAACAAACATTTCTGATTTTGAAAGATTTCTCAATCAGGAAGATGTTGCTGAAGTTTTAGTAATCAACCAGAAATTGGCTCGGGTTACCCTTACTCAAAATGCCCTTGAAAAAAGTGTTCATAAAGTTGTAAAAAAAGAAAACCTCATAGGTCAAAAAAACATTCAAGGTCCTCACTATGAATTTGAAGTAGGTAACTTGGAATTGTTTCAAAAAAAATTAGAGCAAGCGAAGGACAATGGGATAAATTTTAAATATGATTTTATCTCTGTTGAAAATAAATGGATGGACGTTATTCTTGGATTTTTACCAATAATAATTATCATCGGTATCTGGATTTTCTTAATGCGAAGAATGTCTGGCGGAGCTGGCGGAGGTGCTGGTGGTCAAATTTTTAATATCGGAAAATCAAAAGCCAAACTTTTTGATCAAAACACTGATGTAAAAACCACCTTTAAAGAAGTTGCTGGATTAGAGGGGGCAAAAGAAGAAATTCAAGAAATTGTCGACTTTCTTAAGAATCCAAAAAAATATACAATCCTAGGGGGTAAAATTCCAAAAGGAGCATTGCTCGTTGGCCTTCCTGGTACCGGAAAAACACTTCTGGCCAAAGCAGTCGCAGGGGAGGCCAAAGTTCCTTTCTTCTCAATTTCAGGATCTGACTTTGTTGAGATGTTTGTAGGAGTTGGTGCATCAAGAGTAAGAGATTTATTTAAACAAGCCAAGGAGAAATCACCTGCAATAATTTTTATTGATGAGATTGATGCCATCGGAAGAGCCCGAGGTAAAAATAATTTTACAGGTTCGAATGATGAACGTGAAAATACACTAAATCAATTGCTGACCGAAATGGATGGTTTTGGAACAGACACTAATGTCATTGTACTTGCAGCGACGAACAGAGCCGATGTCTTAGACAAGGCATTGATGAGAGCAGGTCGTTTTGATCGACAAATTTATGTAGACCTTCCGGATCTCAATGAGCGTCGTGAGATTTTTAAAGTTCACCTAAAACCTCTGAAGTCAATAAAAACACTAGATGTTGAATTCTTAGCCAAGCAAACTCCAGGTTTCTCAGGAGCTGATATTGCAAATGTTTGTAATGAAGCTGCATTAATTGCAGCTAGAAAAAACAAAAAATCTGTTGGTAAACAAGACTTTTTGGATGCGGTTGATCGTATTGTTGGAGGACTAGAAAAGAAACATAAAATCATAACCCCTAGGGAAAAGAAAACCATCGCTTATCACGAAGCAGGTCATGCAACGGTAAGTTGGTTTTTGGAACACGCTGCTCCGTTAGTCAAAGTAACTATTGTCCCTAGAGGACAATCCTTGGGCGCGGCTTGGTATCTACCTGAGGAAAGAATGATTGTTAGAACAGAACAAATTTTAGACGAAATTTGCGCTGCTTTGGGTGGAAGAGCTGCTGAAAAATTAATTTTTAATCAAATTTCAACCGGTGCTTTAAGTGATCTGGAAAAAGTAACCCGCCAAGCAAGGTCAATAGTTTCAGTATATGGATTGAACGATGCCATTGGTAACCTCACTTATTATGACTCTACAGGTCAATCAGAAAATAGCTTCAACAAGCCCTACTCTGAAAAAACTGCTCAAATAATTGATGAAGAAATTTCAAACATTATTGAGACCCAATACAAACGCGCATGCGATCTTCTTAAAAAAAACAAGAGTAAATTAACCCAGCTTGCGGAAAGATTGTTAGAAAAAGAAGTTATATTTAAGGACGATTTGTTTAATATCTTGGGGAAAAGACCCTTTGATGAAGATCAGAATCCTGAAAAAAGCGGAGACAACCAAGAAATTGAAGTCGCTGTTAAATCGTAAGTTGTGAGTTTTTGGAATAAATTATTTAGCGCCAAAACTAAGACTGATAATTCCGATGAAAAAAGTAAATTTCTTCCTGAGGAAATAGAAGCAGTTGAGATTACTTTTGCTAAAAAGTTTACCGAAAAAGGAGGTAAATTTATTTATTCTGAAAATTCTTCTTCAACCGATCAATTTTTCAGTGATATTCTTAAAGAAAATAATTGGCAAAGAAATGATGTGCTTTGTATTGATGAAAATTTAGCTGATCGATTTCAACTGGACTGTAAAAAAAAACAGTTCAACTTCAAAAATTTTCCAGTGTTTCTAATTGATAGTGAATTTTTAATTGGAGACCAAGGGAACATCCTTATTTGCAACCATCAATTAAAAGATTATAAGCTAGAACAACTCCCCCCTTATTTCATAGTGTTTTCTAGTCTCAAACAATTCGCTTCGGACGTAAGCGATGGAATGAGTAAACTCAAAGAAAAACACGCCACGCAACTTCCCAACAATATAACCACGCTGAATGTTAAGAATATTGTAGACGAAAATAATTTTTTAACTTACGGAAGTAGCGCTAAAAACTTATATTTACTGCTTCAAGAATCATAATTAATGAAAGAAATTTATGTCAGGGGTATATCGGGATCATTGTATGTAACCCTTATATTAGTTTCTTTATTTTTTGATCAGCTTGCTTTTAACCTAGTGCTCTTTATGTTTTCTAGCTTGGCTATTTACGAATTTCAAAAACTCATCAATCATAAAAGTTTTCTCTCTATTGCATTGTTTGTTCTTTTGGTATATAACTTATACACCTTAAAGCTTAACCAAACATTATTAAACGGAATTCTTGTGACTGCCTTGGTTGGACACGTAGCCTTATTGCTTTGGTTATACCAAAAAGAAAAAACAAAACTCAATTACCCGCTGAAAAGCATAGTCTCTGTCGGGTACATGTGTCTTTCCTGTTTCTTTATTATTGCATTAGCAAATACAGGAAATGTTTATAATCCATCAGTAGTATTTCTTTTCTATTTACTCGTTTGGAACAATAATTCTTTTGCCTATTTGGTCGGGAAAAAAATTGGAAAGACCCCATTATTCCCAAGTATTTCTCCCAAAAAAACTTGGGAAGGATTTTTCGGTGGACTCTTCTTTTCAATAATCACCTCTATCATATTTCAATATTTAAATTCTGAATTTTCAATTATGCTTTGCGTTGCCTCGGCGTTAATCGTTTCGATTCTTTCTACATTTGGTGATCTAATCCAATCCAAATTCAAGCGCCAAGCAAACGTTAAGGACAGTGGTTATTTGATCCCTGGTCACGGCGGATTTTATGACCGAATGGATAGCGTTATCTTTGCTGCTCCTTGGTTTTATTTACTTTTTAATTATTAACTGTTATGTTTCACAAAGAAGGTTTTAAAATAATTATTGCTGCTTTTTTCATCACGACCCTGATGTCATTAGGGGCAGAATACTTAATTGATTTAGTATATATCAAAAAAGGAATTCAGGTACTTGCGCTAGTTTTACTGGTAGTAGTTTTACAGTTTTTTAGAAATCCCAAAAGAGCCACTCCAAAAAATGACAAACACATCATCGCACCTGTGGACGGAAAAGTCGTTGTCATCGAAGAGGTTTTTGAGAAAGAATACTTTAAAGATAACCGTTTGCAAGTATCCATTTTCATGTCCCCGATTAATGTTCATGTAACAAGATATGCTATCGGTGGAAAAGTTATTTTTAGCAAATACCACCCAGGGAAATTCCTTGTCGCCTGGCATCCAAAATCTTCTGAAGAAAATGAAAGAACTACTGTCGTACTAGAAAATAAATATGTAGGACAAATTCTTTACCGTCAGATTGCCGGAGCGTTGGCCAGAAGAATCGTCAACTATGCTAAAGTTGGAATGGAAGTTACCCAAGGAGAAGATGCCGGGTTTATAAAATTTGGCTCAAGAGTAGACTTGTTTTTCCCAGTGGGTACAAAAATAAAATTAGAGCTCAATCAAGTCGTCAAAGGCGGGGTTGATTGTATTGCAGAAATGTAATTTACAACTGGTTCAGGCTTTTTTCCAATAAAGTTATTTTTTCTTGAGCATCTGCTGCTTTTTTCCTTTCCATGGCAATGACTTGCTCGGGTGCATTGGAGACAAATCGTTCGTTAGATAATTTCTTTTCAACCGATTGTAAGAATCCTTTTGCATACTTTAATTCGTCTGTAAGCCTTTTTCTTTCTTCCTCTGTATCTATTGCAGTGTCAATTGGAATGAAAAATTCAAGCTGATTTATGCGAAACGAAGCCATTCCTTGTTCCTCGATTTCATCTTGCTTTTCAATCCTCTCAAGTTGTCCCAACTTAGAAATAACTTCAGGATAAGGGATTACGGTTTCTGAAGTAGAGATTAAAGTTAATTGCTCCTTGAAGCCTAAGTTTTTCACTTTTCTAAAGTTTCGAATGCCTCCAATGATTTGTTTCGTAATTTCAAAATCAGAAATAATCTTTGCATCCTCAGCTAAAGTTTTTGGCCATTCAGAAACTATAAGGGATTCCGTTTTTGATCTATCAGCAATAATATGCCAGAGCTCTTCTGTAATGAAAGGCATGAAGGGGTGCAAGACCCTCAGGTTATCTTCAAATAAACTTTTAACAGCTTCCAGTGATTCTCTATCAATAGAGGCACCATAGGCAGGTTTAATCACTTCTAAAAACCAAGAACAAAAATCGTCCCAAATTAATTTATAAAGTGACATTAAAGCATCTGAAATACGATATTTATTGAAATGATCATCTACCGTTGCCAATGTTTTTGAAAACAATTGTTTGTACCAGGTAATTGCTGAAAGGTTGAGCGCACTTATTTGGAGTGATTCATCGACCTCCCATCCATCAACCAAGCGATAGGCATTCCATATTTTATTAGAGAAATTCTTACCCTGTTGACATAGATTTTCATCAAACAACAAATCATTCCCAGCAGCAGAACTTAACATCATTCCCACACGAACTGCGTCGGCTCCAAAATCATCTATTAACCCCAATGCATCGGGAGAATTTCCCAATTGCTTTGACATTTTTCGACCTTGTTTGTCTCTGACTAATCCTGTAAAGTATACCTTAGAGAATGGCTTCTCCCCTCTAAATTCATAACCTGAAATGATCATTCTCGCCACCCAGAAAAACAGAATATCTGGACCAGTGACTAAATCTTGCGTTGGATAATAATAATTTATTTCAGGGTTTTCAGGCTCCATTATTCCGTTGAAAACCGATATGGGCCATAACCATGAAGAAAACCAGGTATCCAACACATCTTCGTCTTGTCTTAAATCTGTGATTTTTAAATCCGAATTCCTGGATTTAGTTTGTGCCAAAACAAGAGCTTCTTCTGGACTTTCAGCAACCACAAAATCATTTTTTGTAGTACCATAGTAATAGGCTGGAATTTGATGTCCCCACCACAATTGTCTCGAAATATTCCAATCTCGAATATTTTCCATCCAGTGGCGATAAGTATTTTTAAATTTTTCTGGTACCAGATCGATTTCTCCACTTTCCAGAACCGCTTTTATTGCAGGCTCAGATAATTTTTCCATTTTTAAAAACCATTGTTCCGAAATCCTAGGTTCAATAACGGCTTTGGTTCTTTCCGAAGTCCCAACTTTATGACTATAATTTTCTTTTTTTAATAAATTACCGTTGGTTTCAAGCTCAACCACTATTTTTTTCCGAACCTCAAATCTATCTAGTCCTTCATAATGCAAGCCGTTTGCATTTAAAGTTGCATCTGCATTAAAAATATCAATGACTTCAAGATTGTGTTTTTCGCCCAAAGCTTTGTCGTTCATGTCATGAGCTGGGGTTACCTTTAGGCAACCGGTTCCAAACTCAATATCAACATATTCGTCTTGAATAATCGGTATTTTTCGATTGGAAATTGGGACGACAACCTCTTTCCCTTTAAGGTGCACAAAGCGCTCATCGTCAGGGTGAATACAGATCGCTGTGTCTCCAAAAAGTGTTTCGGGTCTTGTAGTGGCAATGATCACTTTTTCATCACTATCTACCAAGGAGTATGCGATATGATACAATTGACCTGACTTTTCTTCGTAGATAACTTCTTCATCGGAAAGGGTGGTTTGGGCTTCTGGATCCCAATTAACCATACGATGGCCTCTATAAATTAGACCCTTATTAAATAAATCAACAAAAGTTCGAATAACAGATTCTGACATGTCAGGATCCATAGTAAACTTGGTTCTATCCCAATCACAAGAGCACCCTAATTTTTTCAATTGATCCAGAATCACGCCACCATATTCATGGGTCCATTCCCAAGCATGTCTTAAAAAGGCTTCACGGGTGAGATCATTTTTTTCAATTCCTTCAAGTTTTAATTTTGCAACAACCTTTGCTTCAGTTGCAATCGATGCATGGTCCGTTCCTGGAACCCAACATGCATTATAACCTTGCATCCTAGCGCGTCTTATTAGAATGTCTTGTAGACCATTATTGAGCATATGCCCCATGTGAAGGATCCCTGTGACATTGGGCGGCGGAATAACAATGGTATATGGTTCTCTTTCATCAGGCTGAGAACTGAAAAAATCATTTTCCATCCAATAGGAATACCATTTTTCCTCAATTTTTTTAGAAATAAACTTAGAAGGGATCTCCATTCGATATTTTGGTCTTAATTTTGAGAGACAAAAGTAAGATACCTTTTGGGATTATGAAAGGAAAGCTTTTTTGGTTTTATTTTTTTAGTTGTATTTTTATGCAAACATTAATTTTAAGATTATGAAATATTTTATTTTACTTGCAATTATTGCTTTAAGCCCAACATATGTTTTAGCGCAAGAAGCTAATTCTCAAATAAAGTTTCAAACAGAATCTATTGATTATGGCTCCATTGAAAAAGGAAGCACTGGTTTACGTGTTTTTATATTCGAAAATAAGGGAGATGCTCCACTTGTCATAACAAATGTAAAATCCTCTTGTGGTTGTACGATCCCAAAAAAACCAGAAGCACCCATTGCACCGGGAGAAAAAGGAGAAATACAAGTAAATTATGACACCAACAGGTTAGGTGTTTTCAGAAAAACAATAACAGTTAGCACTAACGATCCCACTTCCCCTATCGTAGCATTAAAAATTGGTGGGACTGTTTTAGCCAAAGAATAATAATCAATCTATATGTATTTAAAAATATCTCTTAATTGAGTTGATTTTTTCTGATATTTGCACATAAAATCACTCATGCCAAAGATTTCAAAGAAAGGAATTCTCCTTCCTGATTCTCCCATTCGAAAATTGGTCGTTCATGCTGACAAAGCAAAAGAACGCGGTATTGACATATTGCACCTCAACATAGGTCAGCCAGATGTTTTACCCCCTAAGGCAGCATTGGATAAGGTGTGTGAAGCCAAATTAGAATTGCTTCCTTATGGTTCTTCTCAAGGTCCCTTTTCTTACAGAAAAAAACTATGTGATTATTATAAAAAAAATCACATTTCAATTGAGCCAAACGATATCATCGTAACCACTGGTGCAAGTGAAGCTCTTTCCTTTACATTGAATGTCATTTGTGATGCTGGAGACGAAATCATTATTCCTGAACCTTTTTACGCAAATTATAATGGCTTCGCAGCCTCATCAAGTGTAGTGGTTGTCCCTGTGGTTTCTGTTTTTGATGATAAATTCGAACTGCCTTCCATCGAAAAAATGGAAGAAAAAATTAGTGATAAAACCAGAGCAATACTCATCTGTAACCCCAGTAATCCAACAGGCTATCTGTATTCGAAAGAAGAAGTTAATGCGCTAATCGACTTGGCAGTAACTCACGATATATTTATCATTGTGGATGAAGTATATCGAGAATTTATTTATAATGATTCCCCTCATTATTCTGTACTTCAAAATGAAAAGGGGAGAGAACACGCTGTCATGATTGATTCTGTTTCTAAACGATATAGCTTATGTGGTGCTCGAATTGGGTGCATGATTTCAAAAAATAAAGGTTTTATTGCAAATGCTATGAAATTTGCACATTTAAGACTCTCCCCTCCTGCGTTAGCACTTATTGCAAGTGAAGCAGCACTCGATGCTCCACAATCCTATTTGGAGGACACTAGGAAAGAATACGCTGTTCGTAAAAAAGTGATTACTGAGGCATTAGCGAACATTAAAGGCGTTGAAGTATCAGATCCTATGGGAGCGTTTTATTGTATTGCGAAACTTCCAGTTGAAAACGCAGAAGATTTTTCAAAATATTTATTGACCGACTTTAGCGACAATGGTCAAACCATAATGCTTGCTCCCGCAGCAGGCTTTTATTCCTCTCCTGAACTTGGAATAAATCAAGTTCGAATTGCATTTGTTTTAGACAGCAGTAAGCTATTACGCGCAGTAGAAATTTTAGAAAAAGCACTCAAGGCCTATTCCAACTCATAAGAGTTTTCTATCTTCGAGTATGCTTAATTTCCAGAATGACATTTCGCTTCGTCAATACAACACCTTCGGGATTGATGCCAAAGCCAAAAGTTTTATCAATGTTAAAGATTCAAATGACTTGGTTGAAATTTTATCTCAAAACTCAGATCAAGAAATTTTAGTTCTCGGAGGCGGAAGCAACCTATTACTTACCAAAGACTACCCAGGTTTGATTATTAGCATTCAAACCAAAGGGATTGAAATTATTAAAGAAGATAAAAAAGAAGTAATTGTTAAGGTTCAAGCAGGGGAAAACTGGCATGAATTTGTTTTGTGGTGCTTAGAACACAACCTAGCAGGCATTGAAAACTTAGCCTTAATTCCAGGAAGCGTTGGAGCGGCACCATTGCAAAACATTGGCGCATACGGTGTAGAATTAAAAGATGTTTTTCACGACTGTGAAGCACTCTCTATTGCGACTAAAAAGCTGGAGATTTTTAACCTAAATGCATGTGATTTTGGATACAGAAGCTCAGTTTTTAAAACAACATTAAAGGGGAAATACATTATCAATTCAGTAAGTTTTAAGCTTAAAAAAGAACCGCATTGGGTCAACACCTCCTACAGAGGGCTTGAAGAACATCTTCAAGGAAAAGAGAAAACGATTCAGAATGTCGCTAGGGCAGTAATAGAAATACGCTCCAGCAAGCTACCCGATCCAAAAATAATAGGCAATAGTGGCAGTTTTTTTAAAAACCCCATTATTCCAATTGATGATTTTAAAAAACTTGAATTAAAACACCCTGACGTACCTAATTACCCTGACAAAAAAGGTTGGATCAAAATTCCCGCTGCATGGTTGATCGACACCCTTGGCTATAAAGGTTACCGTAATAATGATGCGGGAGTGCATCAAAATCAAGCATTGGTTTTGGTCAACTATGGAAATGCAAAAGGGAGTGAAATCAAAGCTTTGGCTGAAAAAATAAAAACTGCTGTGCAAACTCAATTTTCAATTGACTTAGAGTTTGAAGTAAATATTGTTTAAAACTACTCTCGGTTTTTAGAATCTAAAATCAAGGTGACTGGGCCATCATTTATCAAGCCTAACTTCATGTCAGCGCCAAATACTCCTGAGGCAACTTTTTTCCCTAATTTCAATTCAGAAAGACGCAAGAACTTTTCATAAAGAGGAATGGCAATTTCATGTTTTGCCGCTCGAATATAAGAAGGTCGATTTCCTTTTTTTGAAGCTGCCATCAATGTAAATTGACTGATGACCAATAATTCACCCTCAATGGTTAACAAAGATTGATTCATTACTCCGTTGGAATCGTTAAAAATCCTGAGGTTAACAAGCTTGTTTACCAGCCAATCAATATCGTGGTCCGTGTCTTCTGTTTCTATCCCTAGCAAAACCATCAAACCTTGAGAGATGGCACCTTTTACCACTCCTTCCACTTTGACTTCTGCTTCTAAAACTCTTTGAATTACAATACGCATGGCTATCGATAAGGGGTGTCGTCCTCTAATAATTGTAAATAAGACTTATAGCGGCTTTCGGCAATGCTCCCAGTTTCAAGGGCTGTTTTGATTGCGCAATCTGGCTCATTTATATGTAAACAATTATTAAACTTACATTTTTCTTTTAAATCTATAAACTCAGGAAAGTATCCTGTCAATTCGATGGGCACCATATCTACTACACCAAAACCTTTGATTCCTGGAGTATCAATGATTTTGGCATCATTTTCCATGTCATACATTTCCGCAAAGGTGGTCGTATGTTGTCCTTGTTGGTGCAGAAGGGAGACTTCAGCGGTTTTTAGGGACAAGCCAGGTGAAAGGGTATTAACAAGGGTGGACTTCCCTACCCCACTATGCCCTGAAAACATACTGACCTTCCCTTGCATTAAACCTTGTATTTCTTTTAAACTAGATTTGTATTTAGCGACTACCTCAACGCATTTGTAACCTATATTTTCATAGACCTTTCGCATTTCATGAAGCGAGGTTAATTCTTCCTCAGTATATATATCAATTTTATTAAAGACAAGAATTGCTTCAATCTGATAAGCTTTTGCTGTTACCAAAAAACGATCAATAAATGCCGGATGCGTTGGTGGTGTTTTCAGGGTAATCATCAAGAAAACTTGATCAATATTGGAGGCAATAATATGAATTTGTTTCGATAGATTAACTGATTTTCTTACGATGTAATTGGCTCTAGGCTCTATTCCATTGATCACCCCGATATCCTCTCCCTCTTTTTGAAGTGCAAAACGAACATGATCCCCAACAGCAACTGGGTTGGTGCTCTTTATGCCCTTAATCCTGAATTTACCTTTTATACCACAGGTATAAAAACGTTCTTCAGATTTAACTTTATATTGACTCCCTGTTGAACAATATACAACGCCTTGTTTGATCATATGATGCAAAGTAACAACAAATATTTTTTCCAGCGACACCCCTTATTAAGGCTTGCAGAATTATTATCTTTGTTAAAAAATATTTATGTCCAAAAAAGTTATTTTAATGATTCTTGATGGTTGGGGATTTGCCCCTGATCCAAAAGTATCTGCAGTAGATCTTGCTAAAACCCCATTCATTGACAGTCTTTATAAGAAATATCACAATTCCGAATTACTGACTGACGGAGAAAATGTAGGGCTTCCCAATGGACAGATGGGCAATAGTGAAGTTGGACATATGAATTTAGGAGCAGGCAGAATTGTGTATCAAGATTTGGCAAAAATATCAAAAGCAGTCAAAGAAAAAACACTCGAAAAGGAAGCGACTTTGATTGCGGCACTTCATTATGCTGAAAAAAACAATAAAAATGTTCATTTGGTAGGACTGCTTTCTGATGGAGGAGTGCACTCTCATATTGAGCATTTGGAAGGACTGATTGATATCGCTGCAGCCTACAATCCCAAAGGCGTTTTTCTTCATGCGTTCACAGATGGAAGAGATGTTGATCCAAAATCAGGATTAAAGTTTATTGAGAGAATTGAAAAAAAACTAGAAAAAACTGGAGGAAAATTAGCGACAGTAATCGGGCGCTATTTCGCCATGGACCGGGATCAAAGATGGGAGCGAGTCAAGAAAACCTATGACCTTTTAATCAATGGGAACGGGAAACTATCGCACAACATTCAGAAAGACATAAAGGAAAGCTATCATTCAGGAGTTACGGATGAGTTTATAGAACCTTTGGTTGCAGTTGATGAAAACAGTAAGCCTTTAGCTAAAATTTCTAATGATGATGTATTGATCTTTTTTAATTTCAGAACGGATCGTGGAAGGCAACTCACTCAAGCACTTTCTCAAAAATCATTTCCAGAATATCAAATGGAGCCATTAAACCTTCATTATGTAACGCTCACCAATTACGATAAAACGTTTAAAAATGTTAAAGTAGTATTTGAAAAAGACAACCTGCAAGACACCCTTGGAGAAACGCTTTCAAAGGCGGGTAAAACTCAGATAAGAATTGCTGAAACAGAAAAATATCCTCATGTTACCTTCTTTTTTAATGGGGGTCGAGAAGTTCCTTTCGAGGGGGAAGAAAGACTTTTGTGCCCTTCACCTAAAGTAGCCACTTATGACCTTCAACCAGAAATGAGTGCATTTGATATTCGGGACAGCATTATTCCAAAAATAAATGAAGCCAAAGCCGATTTCATCTGTATCAATTTTGCTAACCCTGATATGGTAGGGCATACGGGTGATATTAATGCCGCGATAAAAGCTTGCGAAACCGTTGACCAATGTGCAGGAGAAATCATTACTGCCGCATTAGAGCAAGAATACAGTATTATTGTGATTGCCGATCATGGCAATTGTGAAACCATGGTGAATGCTGATGGTAGTCCAAACACAGCACACACAACGAATCCAGTTCCTTTAATTTTAGTTGAAAATGAACCTACTCCGATTAGCAAAGGAGTGCTAGGTGATATCGCACCGACGATCCTAAAACTAATGCAGATAAGCATTCCCGAAGCAATGACTGGAAAAGCTTTGATTTAAATCTTTTAAAATGAAAAACTCCCTAATACTTTTTGCTTTTTTAAGTTTTACTTTCTGTAAGTCACCTGTTCCGCAAAAGGCACTTCCTGTGACTCAAGTTGAAGCAACAAGCGGAGAAAAGATTCTCTTGGGTGAAATAAATCGTGCCAATTTAGACAGCTCCTCTTTGACAGATTGGTTTGTTAAAGGATATAATGAAATAACTATTGACCCGAATTGGGCCTCGAAAACTAAACCCCACATTGAAGGAGTGGAAATCAAGGTTTTTATGGGAACATGGTGTGACGACAGTCGCAGAGAGATTCCTCACTTTTTAAAGATATTGGATGTCTTAAATTTTAATCCTAAAAACATTAAGATTTATGCCATGTCGGAAGAAAAGACTACTCCTGAAAATTGGGAAAAAGGTCTTGAGATTTTTAATGTTCCCACATTTATCTTCTATAAAAATAACATAGAAATGAATCGGATAGTCGAATTCCCAAAAACTACCCTTGAGTCAGATATTGAAAAAATTTTAAATGGCGAATCCTACAGCCACTCTTATTTATAAAAATAATGCTAGTTCTTAAAAACTTAGAAGAAATTGAATTGATGCGTGAAAGCGCACTAATTGTTTCCAAAACCTTAGGGATGTTGGCTGGCGAGATTAAGCCAGGAGTAACAACACTTAAGCTTGACAAATTAGCAGAAGATTTCATTCGAGACCACGGTGCTGAGCCAGGTTTTCTCGGACTTTATGATTTTCCAAACACTTTATGTATAAGTCCCAACGAACAAGTCGTTCATGGAATTCCCAACAATGACTTACTTCAAGAGGGAGACATCCTCTCAGTGGATTGTGGTGCCTTAAAAAATGAGTTTTATGGTGATCACGCTTATACCTTCCAAGTAGGAGAAGTTTCTGAGGAAACAAAAAATCTTTTAGAAGTCACCAAAGCCTCTCTCTATAAAGGCATAGCCGCTTTCACGATTAACAATCGTGTGGGGGATTTAGGTTTTGCAATTCAGTCTTACGCAGAAGCAAATGGCTATGGGGTCGTTAGAGAATTGGTGGGACATGGACTGGGGAAAGAAATGCACGAATCTCCTGAAATTCCAAACTATGGGAAAAGGGGTCGTGGAAAGAAATTCCAAAACGGAATGGTCATCGCGATAGAGCCCATGATCAACCAAGGAACCAAAAATATTAAGCATTTCGATGATGGCTGGACCATTAAGACTGCTGACGGAAAGCCAAGTGCACACTTTGAACACAATGTTGCCTTAATTGACGGCAAGCCTAATTTGCTTTCAACTTTCAAATATGTCAATGAAGCCTTGGGTATTGAAACTGAGGAAGAAAAACCCTTTCAGTCAAATTCAATATCTGTTTCATGAAATGGTTGCTGATCCTTTTCTCTCGCGAATTTTTGATTCGCATGAGTCTTTTATTTCAGCCAATTATCAATTGGTATTTTAAAGGCACTACTTTCATTGATCCAATTGATGGAAATGGATACAGGAAATTCCTTTCATATGGTTATGATAAATTAAGGAAAAACGCACTATCTCCTGGGACATTTTCTTTAGAAAGGCATCGACTACTTTGGCTATATTTTGAAAGAAAAACAAACCTATTAAACAGCAAAATAAGAGTTTTGCATGTTGCTCCTGAACAGGCTTTTTACAAGAAATTTAAAAACATTCTATCTTGGGACTATATCACAACGGATTTACACTCCCCCCTTGCTGATGTGAAAGCAGACCTCACAAACCTGCCCTTTAAAGACAATCATTTTGATCTCATTTTATGTAATCATGTTTTAGAACATATTACTGACGATCACAAAGCAATGTCAGAAATTTATAGAGTCTTAAAAAAAGGAGGGAAAGCTATTCTACAAGTCCCTATGGACCAAAACAGGGTTCACACTTTTGAAGACTTTAGTATTACCGACTCAAAAGAAAGAACAAAGTATTTCGGACAGTATGACCATGTCAGAATCTATGGTGTCGACTTTTTCGATAGACTTGAAAAAGTAGGCTTTAAAACTGAAAAAATTGACTTTACAGCTGAATTGACTCGAGAAGAAATAGATAGATTTGCGCTTCCAAAAGGAGAATGGATTCCCCTCGGAATCAAATAGTTTATTTCTGTCCAATGATTCTCTCCATTCTTAATAATCTTTCTTCTAGGGCATTTATCCTCTTTTCTTGTTCAATCGTATAGAGATATAACGCTTCAATTTTTTCCAAATTTATCCTCACCCCTTCTGTAATGTCCCATCCCTTTTGCAAATGAATTTCCTCCCTACTTTGAACCCCTGGCAAGTGCTTGTTTTTCTTAATAAATGTTTCTACTTCTAATAAATCTAGCCATTGATATTGATGATTTGAATTTGAAGATTGGTCATAATAAACTTCAAAAACATAATCGGGAAAAGTCGCAGAAATAATTCCTGATTTCCATAGATTCCCTGTCAAGTTAATGTCCCCATCGACATCGAGTTTAAAGACTGGGTTGGCTTCTCCAATTCCAACATTTCCGTTTTTAAGAATCGTAAGCGCGTCTGCCCTAGTACTGCTTGAACTCCCATGCCCAACAACCAGTAATCGATCTGTGAGTATCCATGCGTCGGGATCACCGGCTCTTTCAGTATTGTACCTTCCCAGAGCCGTCTCAGCAAATCCAGTGGCAACGGTATTTGCGCCTATCGCAACGCTTCTTGCTCCTTTAGCTTTCGGTAAATATCCAATAGCAGTTGACTTATCTCCAATATTTGACTCATTCCAATACCCTTTAGAGTCATATCCAGCTCGAAACGCAGCATGTGATTTGTCAAAAACAATACGTGCATTATCTTCAGGCCCCGTAAAATTACTTAACTGTGTGCTTCCAAAAACAAAATCATTATTTGCAAAATCTCCTTTCGAATTGCTGGTAACACCGTTTTCGGTCTCAAACCCTGTTTGGGAAAGTGTTAAAGTCAATGTGTCTGATGCATTTGATAGGTTTAAACCAAAACCAGTTGCTAAAGTCAATACATTTCCACTACTGATCTCAATCGCTGTTGTTTTAGAAGTTGTGAGACCCCATGCTAAAGTTTGACTGTCAGTATCCGTATCAACAGACTGAATTAAAATTTCATTTCCAATTCCAGTAATTTGAGAAGAACCGCTGGCTGTTATCGAAATTGCCTCACCATTTTCTATGGTTACCGAGACAGTGTTTACTCCAACAATTATTCCCAAGTTTTGATCGTCTGCGTTTAGGACATTTAGATCAACACTCCCTCCTCTTTCTATACTAAGGGTCTGTGACACCAAACTTATTTTCTGGTTGTCATTACTCAAAGGCAAAACAACGCTATTGCCTGAACTAAGAGAAAGTACGTTTCCACTAATGGACAAGAGTTGATCATTTTTTGGCACATAAGCACTTAAATCCACCGTCCCGCCATCAGAAAGCAAAAGTTGATTTTTGTTTAATGAAAGTTGTTGACTAATCGGCTCATTGTTTTTAAGGCAAATCCACTCTTCAGACTTTCCATTCCAAAATTCTAAACATGAGGCATCTAAGTTATAGATTATCAAACCCTCAGGAATTGGAATAGAAAAGGCAAGATCACGATCCGCTTGTGTCATTCGGGGGATCAATAAACCTTGGTGATTACTTTCTAATTCAAAAAGTGCGTTTGGGTTTATGTCTTTAACATTTTCGCCAAGTTTGGCTTGGGCAAATCCTGAAGCAAGGAAAACTAAATTAAAAACTGTGAGGAGTAATGCTTTAAGTAATGTTGAATTCATGATTATTGGGTCTCAATAAATTAGAATCATTTTACTGGTGGCAATCTCAAAATAATTATATAACATAAGTCCACCTACACAAAATATTTTGTGTTGAGAAAAATGAAATTAAATGAAGTGTGGGAAATTAAATTTAATGATTTTTGTTTGAAAAAAATAAAATCAATTCCAATGAGAAGAAGGAATCTGAATCAAACTATCACTTTTGGCGACAATCCATAAAGCCTCTAGATTGGGATCATTTTCAATAAGCTCTTGACCTTTTTCAAGGGGTAAAACCATCAATGCCGTTGCCCAAGCATCTGCGGTCATACAGTCAGGAGCTAAAACAGAAGCACTCAATACATTTGTCTTAACCGTTCTTCCCGTGAGCGGGTTAATCGAGTGAACATATTTCTCACCTGTAAGGCTATCTGTTCTGTGCTTGCGGTAGTTTCCCGAGGTTGCTAAGCCTTGGTCGTTTAAATCAACTGTAGTAATCCATCGACGTTGATTGTTTTGAAACGGGTCATCAATAGCTACTTTCCAGGAGATGCCGGATTTAGGGTTTCGACCAATTGCCATAAGTTCTCCACCAATTTCTACTAAGATCGATTGCTTTCCTTTTAACAATAAATAATTGGCAATACAGTCTACCGCATAACCTTTGGCTATGGCGTTAAAATCTAGGTAGGTTGAGGGATGTTTTACTATTTTACCACTAGCTGTCAATTTTATCTTTTCCCAGCCAACACTTGTAAGAATTTTCTGAAGGCTCAATGAATCTATTCTATTTAAAGGCTTCTCTGGGCCAAAACCATATGCGTTTACCAACTGTCCTAAAGTAGGGTCGAAGTAACCGTCAGTGGAACGCCAAACGGCCTCCGATTTGGCAAATACTTTTTTAAAATGATGGTCAACAACAATGGAAGTGTCTCCTCCATTAATTTTGGAAATGTCAGAAGTTTTAAGATAGGTAGAGAGGGAACGGTTGATTTCAAAAAAAAGGGAGTCAACCCCCTTTTGAATTGATTCAAATTCTTCTGCGCTTCCAGCATATTTAAAATGATAAGAAGTCCCCAAGGCATATCCCTCATGTTGTTGAAGTTCAAATGTTTCTGAACATCCAATCCATAAACAAAGGAATAATAAACTATAAAATTTCTTGAAGTCCATCATAGTTGACTACGTAAGGTGCGTTTTTAGAAAGTGGTTTTTGATAATCCTCTGCATGGGCAAAACCTACACCTGCATAGTAAGTCCTTGCTTTGAATTTAACACCGTGCTCTTTAACTTGATTCATCAAGGCCGCATCAAAAATTATAGGATTTTTTGGATACAAGCAGGCCTTGACTACAATAAAATGTAGACTTTTATCTTTTAGACAAACAAATTGAGGGTCTTTTTTAGGCTTAGAATTGACCGTTAAAAACTCGAAACTTTTATCTTTTAAATCTTCCCCTACGACATCCATAGCGAGTTGATGTATTTCTTGTTCACTCAGTGCTTCCATAGAATATATAATAGGATATTACGAAAAAAGGGGATGAGAGATTTATCCTCCGAAATCATCAAAACGCACATTTTCTGGTGGAATTCCAAAATCATCTGACATTTTCTCAATGGCCTGATTCATTAATGGAGGTCCACAAAAATATACTTCAATGTCCTCTGGAGTTTCATGTTTAGAAAGATAATTGTCGATCACAACCTGATGGACAAAACCTTTAAAGCCGTCTCCTTCCCCATCCAAACTTTCTTTAACGACCCAGTTGTCTTCCTCCATAGGTTCGGACAAAGCGATGTAAAATTTAAAATTAGGAAAATCTTTCTCTAAAGCCTTAAAGTGCTCTACATAGAACAGCTCTCTTTTAGAACGACCACCATACCAGAAAGTAACTGTTCGTCCTGTTTTGAGTGTACGGAACAATTCATATAAGTGAGAACGCATTGGCGCCATTCCTGCCCCTCCACCAACATATAACATCTCTGATTCTGAGTGATTTATAAAAAATTCACCATAAGGACCTGATATGGTAACCTTATCTCCCGCTTTTTTAGAAAAAATATAAGAAGAAGCAATCCCAGGATTAACATCCATCCAACTATTTTTGTTTCTATCCCATGGAGGTGTGGCAATCCTTACATTCAACATAATCTCTTTTCCTTCGGCAGGAAAGGAAGCCATTGAGTAAGCTCTTTCAACCGTTTCTGGATTCTTCATCTTTAAAGACCAAAGGTTAAATTTGTCCCATTCTAATTTAAATTTATCTGGTTCCCCTGGGTGTTCTTCTGGATGAGCTGTAATGTCCATGTCACCAAAGTTCACCTCACAGTCAGGGATTTCAATCTGAATGTAACCCCCAGCTTCATAATTCATTGCTTCAGGAATTTTAACTACAAATTCTTTTATAAATGAAGCAACATTCCAATTTCGAACCACAGTAGCTTCCCATTTTTTAATTCCAAAAACTTCTTCTGGAACTCTGATAACCATGTTTTGTTTTACTTTAACCTGACATCCCAAACGCCATCCTTCGGCAATTTCTGTACGTGAAAAATGGGGGGCTTCCGTTGGAAGGATTTCTCCTCCACCCTCTATCACTTGGCATTTACATTGAATACAAGTGCCTCCACCTCCGCAAGCAGAGGGAAGAAATATTTTATTATTTCCAAGGGTAGAAAGTAAAGTACTTCCCGAAGAAACTTCTATGTTATTCTCTCCATTGATCAGCAAAGAAACTGGTCCTGAAGGCAAAAGTTTTGCCTTAGCTCCCAAAAGCATACTCACCAACAACAAGGTGATTAATAAAAAAACAATAACACTAGCACCGATAACCGTTAAATCCATTTCTTAAATTATTATAATTTAATTCCCATAAAACTCATAAATCCTAATGCCATCAAACCTGTGATGATAAAAGTAATTCCCAAACCTCTCAGAGGTGCGGGTACATTAGAATAAATGATTTTCTCTCTTATCGCAGCAATGGCCAAAATGGCCAGAAGCCAACCAATTCCAGATCCAAATCCATATACTGCTGATTCTGTTACTCCCGAAAAGTCTTTCTGTTGCATAAATAATGACCCTCCCAGAATGGCACAGTTTACGGCAATAAGTGGGAGGAATATACCCAAAGCTCCATAAAGCGCTGGAGCAAATTTTTCTACGATCATTTCAACCAATTGAACCATAGAAGCAATAACCGCAATAAACATAATGAAGCTTAAAAAGCTCAAATCTATCTCGGCATAACTTGCGTCTAACCACTGAAGTGCTCCTGGACGAAGCAAATAGGTGTCCAGCAAGAAGTTAATAGGTACTGTTATAGAGAGTACAAAAATAACTGCAAAACCTAATCCAACCGCAGTTTTTACTGTTTTTGATACCGCCAGATAGGAGCACATTCCTAAGAAATAGGCGAAAATCATGTTTTCAATAAAGATGCTTTTTATAAATAAATTTAAATATCCTTCCATGATTAATTCTTTTCGATTAGTTTACGATTTCTTGAACGTTGAATCCAAATGAAGATTCCTACAGTAATCAGCGCCATTGGAGAAAGCAACATTAAACCGTTGTTCACATAACCCATCTCATAAATAAAATCTGGAATTACTTGAAAGCCAAATAATTTTCCAGATCCTAAAAGCTCTCTAAAGAATGCAACTACAATTAAAATAAATCCATAACCAGCGGCATTCCCAATCCCGTCAAGGAAAGATTTCCAAACACCATTACCCAAAGCAAATGCTTCGAGACGACCCATTACGATACAATTGGTTATTATCAATCCGATAAAAATCGAAAGTTCTTTACTTACATCATAGGCATATGCCCTTAAGATTTGATCTACAAGGATTACCATAGCAGCAACAACAACCAATTGAACAATAATTCGAATTCGGTTAGGAATTAAATTTCTCAACATAGAGATGATCACATTACTTGCTCCCATAACAGCCATTACGGAAAGGCTCATTACGATTGCAGGCTTCAATTGAACAGTGATCGCAAGGGCGGAACAAATTCCAAGTACCTGAACGGTAATCGGGTTGTTGTCATCCATTGGATCTGTCAGAAGCGCACGGTTCTTTTTTGAGAACAATGGTTCTGAGTCTTTATTAATAAATAATAAAGTGGTTTTTTCAGGATTAGGAGCTTTTTTTTCTGCCATTAGGATTTAATTTAAAAGGGCGGTTGCGTTTTTTTCTTTTTCGAAGTACGGAAGGTAATGATTAAGTCTTTCTATAATCATATCAGTCACTCCATCTCCTGTTATTGTAGCACCAGAAATCGCATCGACTTCATGGTCATCTTTGTCAGTGTCCTTAGGGTCATTGTTAGTTTTAGAAACATAAATCCCTACTAATTTACCTGAAGTATCAAATACTTTTTCGTCAGTAAATCTATCTTGAAACCATTGCTGAGTTATTTCGGCTCCCAATCCAGCTGTTTCTCCTTTGTGGTCAAAAACTACTCCTTGAATGGTGTTGATGTCCGCTTTTAAAGCAACATATCCCCAGATGGCATCCCATAACCCTGAGCCTCTAAGCGGAATGATATAGAACTTGGTATTGTCTACTTCAGCTTTGTACATCGGAAAACGTTGTTCACTTGCTGGTTTTTTTAATTCATAATTGAGCTTTAAAGTGAAAGCATCTACAGAATCATCTACACCTCCCAGGTGATTTAATGCTAGGGTACTTGTTATGTGTTTTTTATATAAAACTTCGGCTTGCTCCCGATCGGTTTGAATTCCTATGGTTGAAAGTATGTTTTGCATTTTCTCTTTTCGGACATTGTCTGCCTGAAGGTCTTTTAACGAACTTGCAGTAAAGGCAAGTGTCGACGCTACCACGAGTACCATAATGGTAGCAAAGAGAAAAGTATATGCGTTGCTGTCTCTATTCATCATTATGCGGATTTAAGGGTTGAAGCCCATCTTTTTTTACGTTTGTTTATGTTTCCTTGGATTACATAGTGGTCAATGGTGGGTGCAAATACGTTCATCAATAAGATGGCAAGCATTACTCCTTCTGGATAAGCAGGATTGAATACTCTAATCATAATACAGAAGATTCCGACTAAAACACCGTAGATCCATTTTCCTTTCGCTGTTTGCGCAGCAGATACTGGATCGGTAGCCATGAATACAACTCCAAAAGCAAAGCCTCCTACGACCAAATGGTTCATCCATGAAAAACTCATCAATGCGTTGGATCCCCAAAGGTTGAATAAGAATCCCATAAAAGCTGCCCCAAGGACACTTCCCAGCATAATTCTCCAGCTTCCTATTCCTGTGGCAATTAAAATGATTCCCCCTACGATGATCCACAAGGTGGAAGTTTCTGCAATAGATCCAGGAATTGACCCCTGAAACATTTCAAACATACTGTAGTTTACGTTTCCGTCGGCAGCTAAAGTTCCCAAAATAGTTTCTCCTGAGACACCATCCATACTTGAAGCCTCCGAAACCCATACTTTATTTCCAGACATATAGGTTGGGTAGGCAAAAAATGCAAAAGCTCTTGCAGTTAGTGCAGGGTTTAAAATATTCATTCCAGTTCCCCCAAATGCTTCTTTGGCAATCAAAACGGCAAAAGCTACTGAAACGGCAACCATCCACAGCGGAATATCAACGGGCATAATCATCGGGATTAATAATCCCGTTACCAAATATCCTTCGTTAACTTCATGTCCTCTGTAAACAGCGAATGCAAATTCAATACTCAGCCCCACAACATAAGAAACAACAATCATTGGAACAATTTTCCATGCGCCATGTAGGAAGGCATCTAGAAAAGAAAAATCCCCCCCCAATTGACTAAAATGTTGGTAACCAGTGTTGTAAATGCCATAGATAAGCGCTGGAATTAATGCAATGATTACGGTAACCATGGTGCGTTTTAAATCTACTGCATCTCGAATGTGTGAACCTGTTTTTGTTGTATGATTCGGTACAAACAAAAAGGTATCAAAAGCATTTACTGCTGGTGCAAATTTTTCGAATTTTTCACCTTTTTGAAAAGGTCGTTTAATTTCATCTAATTTTTTTCTCAAAAAATTCATACTGTTGTGTTTTATCCTACTTCTTTAATCATTAATTCAATTCCTTCTCTGATGATCTCTTGGGCTTCAATTTTGGAAGTATTTACATAATCTATCAATCCAAAATCTTCTGGAACTACTTCATAAATCCCAAGGGCTTCCATCTTTTCAATATCCCCTGCCATACATGCTTTTAATAACTGCATTGGATAAATATCCATCGGAAATACTTTCTCCATCTCACCCGTGACAACAAGTGCTCGTTCTTCACCATTCAAGTTGGTATTTACTTCATACCCTTTGTTTTTAAACAACCATGAAAAAGAAGTTTTTGAAAGACTCGGTATTTTATTATCAACAAAAGGCAACCAACCGAATAAACGATAGTCGTTCCCCTCTGGAATTACGGTTAAAAGATTATTGTAAAAGTCTAAGTATCCATTAGAAGCAACGGTAGCTCCAGAAAGTACATTTCCATTGATGAATCTGTTTTGGATAGTATTATCAATATCACAATCCTTGATTAAAGAAGAGATTTCAGCACCGATTTTGGCGGTTATATATTGAGGCTTCCCAACTGAGCCACCAGCAACAGCGATTGTTCTGTGTGCATGGTATTGCCCCGTAGAAAACAAAAGACCTATATTAAGAACATCTTCAGGGCGTATTTCCAAAACCTTTTCCCCCACATTGATGGGGTCGTTTTTTTGAATTTGAAAACTCACATTACCAGCAGGATGGGCCCCTGATATACTGAGCAAGTTTACACCTTCAACGTTTTCGAAAAAACCTTTGAAATTTGCATCTACCCCCAAATTGACTTTCCCAGGAAGTAGCTGATTTAAAACAGCTATTCCTTTTTGGAAGTCTTGTTTGTTATTTTTTAATAAGAAATCAAAATCAACATCCAAGGGACCAGAGGCATAGGCAGATATGTAAACCGACTTAAAATCAGCTTCAGGATCAGCAACGACGCCATAGGGTCTTTGTTTAAAAAAAGCCCATGCACCACTTTTTAAAAGTGTTTCTAAAACTTCTTCTCGCTTGAGTGTATTGATTGGCTTGATTTCATGTGTGACGGTATCGCCATTTTGAGCATCAACGACGATCTCTAAAATCTTGCGTTTGGCACCTCTTCGAATTTCTTTAATCGTTCCTGAAATGGGAGAGACAAAAAGGATTTCTGGATTGTGCTTGGCATGAAATACCGGAGCTCCTGCTGCAATCTTCTCCCCCTCTTTGACCATGAGCCGTGGAACTATTCCAAAAAAATTATCAGGTTTTAGGGCGTAAGTTTCAGATGGAACTGCGATGTGCAGAATCTTTTCGGCTCCACCCTTCAAATTTATTTTTGCACCTCTTCTGGTGCGAATGCCTGTGGACATATATTTATTTTGTAAAATCAAACAAATTTACTAATTATGAGCCACCATTAAAAGTGTATTTTTAGAGAAATTTAATAATTTATAATAATTCTAAATAAGTGTTTAGCCTTCAACTCAAATTCAACATTTAGAAGGCGTGAAATGTTATTAATTTCTTAACTTTATAGAATGCTAAAACAGTTGTTTTTCAAATCAGTCGTCTTAATTTCATTATGCTTTGATGTTTGCCTAAGTCAAGGAATGGCAGAGGTTTACGAACCTCCCCACATCAAATCTATTGTTTTTAAGCAAACAGATGAACAACAATTCCCTTTAGTTGCGCTTGGCACTCCAATGGTTTTAGAGTTCGATGACCTCAATGGGGATGAAAAAAATTACTACTACAAAATCAAATATTTCAATCACGATTGGACCCCTTCTAACTTATTTGAGAGTGAATTTCTTGATGGTTTTGACAATTTACGAATCGAAAACTACCAAACTTCGTTCAATACCCTCCAACCTTACACCCATTATCGTCTTGATCTTCCCAACGAACAGACTAAAATTAAACTTTCTGGCAATTACATGCTAGAGGTGTACGATGAGGACGATTTATTGGTTTTCTCGAGACGTTTTTTAGTGTATGAGAATCAAGCTACGGTTAATGCTGGTGTTTATCGTCCACGTGATTTTCGATATTACAACTCCCATCAAAGCGTTCAGTTTTCAATTAATCCAGAGAAAGGTACTTATTTCCGTGATCCCGAAAATCAGGTTCATGTTGTTGTTATGCAAAACGAACAATGGGACAGTGCGATCTCCGAAATCAAACCACAATTCATAAGCGGAACACAATTAGAATATCGATACAACGAAAAAACACGTTTTGAAGGTGGAAATGAATACTTGTTTTTTGACACCAAAGACATCAGAATTACAGGCTCAAACGTCAGCCTTGTTGTGCTGAATCGGCTCTATGAAAGTTACTTAAGCACCGACCTTTTAAGAAGAGGTTACCCCTACAGCTATGCGGCTGACATCAACGGAGATTTTGTTGTTCGAACTGTTTTGGGAAATAGAGATAGTGCTGTAGAAGCTGACTACAGTTGGGTTCATTTCAGTATAGCAACCTCAGTACCTCTAGAAGAGGATATATATATATATGGTAAATTCAATAATTACAACCTTGGAGAGGAAAATAAAATGTATTATAATCCTGCCCTTGAAATCTATGAAGGAATATTACTTTTAAAGCAAGGAATTTACAACTATAAATACGTAATGAAAACGAATGAGACCCTCCACCTGAATGGCGTGAGTGGAACCCATGCTTTAACCGAAAACAGTTATTTGATTCTTGTTTATTATAGGTATTTCGGAACACGACACGATGCATTAATTGGTATTGGAAACACCTCTTCTTTTGAAATTATAGATTGATCTCTTGATTTGATTTTAAAAAAAATAAAATCAATCCATTTTTTCACTACCTTTATTTTAAGATTTTTCAACTAAAACACAATGATTCAGCAAGTAACACGTGGTATCAAAATTACGGTGAAGACCCAATATGAGGGAACCTTCCTAAAAGACTTCGTGCTCAACTATGCCTTTACTTACGATATTGAGATTGAAAATCAGAGCAAGAGTTCGGTTCAGCTATTGAGTCGCCATTGGAAAATATTTGAATCTCTCGGTAAAACAAAAGTCATAGATGGTGCTGGAGTCGTTGGAAAAAAGCCGGTACTAAACCCTGGTGAAATCCACAAATACAAATCAGGATGCCTCATTACTTCTGCCATCGGCTCTATGAAAGGTGCCTATAACATGATTGATTTCTCTACAACTAAAAAATTCAATGTGGAAATTCCTGCATTTAAGCTCTGCGCTCCCTTTGTTTTAAATTAAGCTTATTTTAAATTGATAAACTACACTATTGGTAGATAAACAATCTTTTTAGTTTCAAAAAAAGGCTCACTGAAAAAATCACTTAAAGAAAATACTTTTGCTTGGGGATAATCCTTAAGTTCTTCCTTAAGATCTCCTCCTTTCAAACAAATCAATCCGTTTTTAATGTCATTTTTATGCTGATTTGAAATCTTATCATCAACCCAACCCATCAAAATTTCCATCGGAGCGACCGCTCTGCAAACAATAAAATCAACTTTCTGATCAAAATTCTCCATACGATCATAGTAAGCTTCCACATTTTTTATACCCAATTCTTCTTTTACAGCGCTGACCACTTTGATCTTTTTTCCGATACTGTCAATTAGGTGAAAATTGACCTTGGGAAACATAATTGCAAGCGGAATTCCTGGAAAACCTCCGCCAGTTCCAACGTCAAGAATTGCTGTACCAGGCTGGAAATCGTGGATTTTAGCAATAGATAAAGCATGTAAAACATGATGAATAAAAAACGAGTCCATATCCTTTCTAGAAATGACATTAATTTGAGAATTCCAATGCTGATAAATCGGCAAAAGAGCACTTAAATCTTTTATTTGATCCTTGGTTAGTTCCGGAAAGTAATTTGAAAAGTTAAACAATTAATGTTTTTTGTTAAAAATATGAAGAATGGAATAAAATTCAATATTTTTACATTAATATAAAAAAAACTAAAATGCCAGACAGAGTACTTCCAAAGTTTTCAAGAAAGGATTCTCAAGAGTTTTTTCAAACACTTAACAAAAGAGTTAATAAATATTTTAAAGATCATAAAATCTCCAAAACAGGAAACTGGAGGCTTTACACGAAAACGATCGTAATGTTTTCGCTTTTGTTTACTCCTTATTTTTTGATTCTACTATTAGATATTAATGATTGGTTCAAACTTCTTCTTGCTGTACTAACAGGAATAGGTATGGCTGGTGTCGGGATGAACGTCATGCACGATGGGAATCACGGTTCATTTTCAAAATACAAGTGGGTCAATACGATAATGGGAAGTAGCATTTACATTTTAGCTGGAAACGTTTTCAACTGGAAAGTACAACACAATGTCCTTCACCATACCTATACAAACGTCCATGGACATGATGAAGACCTCGAAGCAGGAAGAATTCTTCGTTTTTCGAAACATGCCGAATGGATGCCACATCATCGTTTTCAACATTTATATTCTGTCTTGCTTTATGGACTTTTGACAATAAACTGGGCAATTTTTACCGATTTTCAGCAATTGTTACGCTACCAAAAAAGAAATCTTTCTTATGCCAACAGCAAAAGTGAAAGGCTTCAATGGATTGGATTAATCCTTGCTAAAATTGTCTATTGGGGTACTTGGATCGTTTTGCCAATATTTGTTTTTAACATTGTTTGGTGGAAAGTAATTATCGGATTTGTTGCCATGCATTATACGGCAGGATTAATCCTAAGTTTGGTTTTCCAATTGGCACATGTTATGGATGATGCAGAAATGCCCGTTCCTGATAAAAAAACAGGCGTATTGAAAAATTCTTGGGCCATTCATCAGTTGTTAACCACGGTTAATTTTTCAACGAAAAATAAAATTGTAAACTGGTTTACCGGTGGGCTTAATCATCAAATCGAGCATCATATTTTCCCTCACATCAGCCATGTGCACTACACGAAAATATCTGAAATCGTCAAAAAAACTGCTAAGGAATTTAACTTGCCTTATAACGAATATAAAACAACAAGAAGTGCCATTTTATCGCATTTCAAATATTTAAAACAAATGGGGGTACAGCCCGCATAAGCTCAAACCATAAGGACTATACTTCATGTTATCAGATAGAATCAACAGCTTGCCTGCTTCGGCAACGCTTGCTATGGCAGCAAAAGCCAGAGAATTAAAAAGCCAAGGAGTTGACATCATCGGACTCAGTTTAGGAGAACCCGATTTCAACACTCCAGAATTTATTAAGGACGCTGCCATTCAAGCAGTAAAAGATAATTACAACTCCTACTCTCCCGTAGACGGCTATACAGATTTAAAAGAAGCCATTTGCAATAAATTTAAGCGAGATAACGGTTTGGATTATAAACCTTCTCAAGTTGTGGTTTCCACCGGAGCCAAACAATCCATTGCAAATTTGTGCATGGTTTTGCTTAACCCCGGAGACGAAGTCCTATTGCCTGCCCCCTATTGGGTTAGCTATTCTGCCATTGCCACTTTAGCAGAAGCAAAATCAATCATTATCCCATCCAGTATCGAAACAGATTTTAAAATTACCCCAAAACAATTGGAGGCGGCCATTACGCCAAAGACTAAATTGGTGATGTTCAACTCCCCAAACAATCCAAGTGGGACAATTTATACCGAAGCAGAATACCGAGCTTTGGGAAAAGTTTTAGAAAAATACCCAGACATATATATTCTCTCCGATGAGATCTATGAATTGATCAATTACGGAAAACCACATTTTAGCATTGCTGCCATCCCAGCCCTTTATGATCGTACGATTACGGTCAATGGTGTTGCAAAAGCTTTTGCAATGACGGGCTGGCGTATTGGTTACATTGGTGCTCCAGAATGGATCGCTAAGGCTTGTAACAAAATGCAAGGACAAATTACTTCGGGAGCCAATTGTATTGCACAACGAGCGACCATTGCCGCACTCAATGCACCTGTGAGTGAGATCCAATACATGGTGGATGAATTTAAATCCCGAAGAACACTGATCTTAAATTTACTCTCCGAAATTCCAGGTTTAAAACTTAACGAACCTGACGGTGCGTTTTATGTATTCCCCGATGTTTCTGCTTATTTTGGAAAAACAATGAAAGGCAAAACCATCAATGATGCCAACGATTTTGCGCTCTTCCTTTTGGAAGAAGCCAATGTCGCCACGGTGACTGGAGATGCCTTTGGGAACCCAGACTGTATCCGAATTTCGTATGCAGCCTCTGTTGAAAATATTAGAGAAGCTGTAAAACGGATTGCTAACGCACTGGCCTAGTATTCCAATTAATAATCTTAGAAACCGCCAGTGGCGGTTTTTTATTTTAAAAACTACGCTAGGCAAAGCCTAAAATATTAGCGTACTTTTATCTCCTAATAGAACATATGACATTCAAAGACTTAGCGCTGGAGCCCCCCATTTTAAAAGCACTTGAAAAACAAGGCTACACCCAGCCCACTCCCATACAAGAACAAGCCATTCCCATTTTACTTAAAGGGCATGATTTGTTAGGCGTTGCACAGACTGGAACCGGAAAAACAGCCGCTTTTGGAATTCCAATTTTAAATCACTTGATAAAAGATGGAAATTCAGGGCAAGGGCAACGAAAAATAAAAGCCCTAGTCGTAACACCTACGCGAGAATTGGCCATTCAAATTGCTGAAAACTTTACTGCCTACAGCCAATTTACCAACCTTAGAAATACCGTTATTTTTGGAGGCGTAAAACAAGCCAAACAAGTAGCTAGCTTAAGACAGGGTGTTGATATTTTGGTGGCAACACCCGGACGTTTACTGGATTTGATGAGTCAGGGATTTATCTCGTTTAGAGACCTGAAATACGTCGTCCTAGATGAAGCGGACCAGATGCTAGACATGGGTTTTGTGAACGATGTTAAAAAAATAATTGCTAAACTACCTGCCAAAAGACAGTCACTTTTCTTTTCGGCTACCATGCCAAAAACAATTGTAGAGCTTTCTCAAAAAATGCTTGGAGAATTTGAACGGGTAACCATCAAACCCGAACAAGCCACTGCAGAAAAGGTAGAACAAGGCGTTTTTTTTGTGAGTAAAAGCAACAAACCTAAATTGTTGATTCACCTTCTGGAGCAAAGAAAAAATGACTCGGTTCTTTTATTTTCTCGAACCAAACATGGAGCCAATCGTATTGTAAAAACCTTAGAAAAAGCTCAAATAAAATCGACTGCAATACACGGAAATAAATCCCAAACCATGCGCCAAAAGGCATTGAGTGCCTTTAAGGACGGTTCACTAAAAGTATTGGTGGCCACTGACATTGCCGCGCGAGGAATTGATGTTGATGATTTGGCTTTGGTGATCAATTATGATTTGCCCAATGTCGCGGAAACCTACGTGCACCGTATTGGACGAACTGGTAGGGCCAACGCCAGCGGTATTGCACTTTCTTTCTGTATGGGAGACGAGCGTCCGTATTTAAAGGATATAGAAAAACTGATCAAGCAGCAAGTTCCTCGAATGGGAGAACATCCTTTTATGGAAGGTGCCGATATGGTGGATGGTTCATTGGCAAAAAAACCGCAGAGCAGATCCAACAACCGGAATCGTCCCAGCAATAAAAACCGAAACAACAACGGCTATAGGAATCAGAATTAAGGAGTTAAATCCATTCTTTTTCCAAAAATACCAAAACCGCTTTTCAGTGGTTTTTTTATACCTTTAAAAATCCAACCCTATTAATGACATAAAATTACTAAAATGAAGTGCGAAGATTGTAATACTAAACTCAACTACTTTGCCTTATTAGAATCTTTTTGGTTTGGATTCAAACAAGTAAAATGTTTGCGATGTGATTCAATATTTGAACACACATCATTCAATAGAATTTTGGGAGGAATAATAGTGTTCATTTCAACACTTGTAAGCAATATGACTTATATAGGAGAAAAAGCCTTGTTACAGACTTTTTTTGTTATGTTATTAAGCATGTTTATTTCATCATTAATTACTCCTTTAATAATGAAATTCAAAAAGATTAAAACAAAAATCCATGAAAAATAGAATTTTAGTAATTTCCTTTAGTGTATTGCTTAGTGTTGTTTCATGTGTTGGCGTGGATAAAGAGCAAACAAAACCAAATATAATTTATGTACTGGCAGATGACATGGGTTATGGAGACGTATCGAGGCTCAATCCAGAAGGTAAAATAAAAACGAAAAACTTAGACCGAATGGCTGATAGCGGGATGATCTTTACGGATGCCCATACATCGTCATCGGTTTGCACGCCCACCCGATATGGCATCCTTACAGGAAGGTACAGCTGGAGGAGCAAACTAAAAAGTTCTGTATTGACAGGCAAGTCAAAAGCCCTAATTCCCTCGAGCCGAACAACCGTGGCCTCAATGCTGAGCGACCAAGGCTATCAAACAGCCTTTATTGGCAAATGGCATTTGGGTTGGGATTGGGGACTTAAAAATCCTGATGAGACTCGTGGTGAGGGATGGAACAAAGAGGATTTTGAAAATTTGGATTTCACCAAACCCGTGACCAACAATCCCAATGATTTGGGCTTTTCTTATTCCTATGGGCTCTCAGGCTCATTAGATATGGCGCCCTATGTCTATGTAGAGAACGGTCGTGTTACGGCACTACCTGATACGATCACCGTTAACAAAGGTAAGTACTCCTGGTGGAGAGAAGGTCCAACCGCCAGTGATTTTGACCATGAGGATGTGACACCAAACTTCTTCCGTCGGGCTAAAAAATATGTGTTCGAAAAAGCGAAAGAAGGCAGTCCATTTTTTCTGTATCTGGCGTTGCCATCCCCCCATACGCCCATACTACCCACCGAAGATTGGGAAGGCATAAGTGGCCTCAATCCTTATGGAGATTTCGTTATGATGATCGATAGTTATATGGGGCAATTGCTAGAGTCCATCAAGGCAGCAGGAATTGAAGAAAACACCTTAATTATTTTCACTACTGACAATGGTTGTTCACCTGCTGCAGGAATTACAGCATTGCAAGATTTGGAACATTATCCCAGTTATCGCTATCGGGGTCACAAGGCTGATATTTATGAAGGCGGACACCGAGTTCCATTTATTGTCAAGTGGTCCGGTAAAATAAAAAGAGCCTCCATAAATAATCAGGTAGTTTGCACTACGGATTTAATGGCTACGTTGGCTGATATTACTGAATATTCACTTAACGATAATGAAGGAGAAGACAGTTTTTCAATGCTTCCACTGTTTAAACAAAATAGTGCGGATGAGTCCACAAGAAAAACCATAGTACATCATTCCATAAATGGAAGTTTTGCCATTAGAAAAAATGAATGGAAACTTATTATGGCTCCCGGTTCGGGGGGGTGGAGTTTCCCAAACCCTATCAAGGATAAAGAATTACTTGAAACCATGCCATCGATTCAACTGTATAATTTGGAAACAGATCCCGGTGAAACAACTAATTTATATGATCAAAATCCCGAAACCATAACAGAGCTTAAATCGCTACTGATTCGTTATATTCTGGAAGGAAGAAGTACCCCCGGAAAGATTCAACAAAACGATTCAATTGACTTTGAGTGGAAACAAATTGATTTTATTAATCCAGAAAAATACTCGAACGTTGTCACAATTAAAGATTCGCATTAGAAGTTCCCACTGTCCTTCAAAACGGCTTTCAATTGGTTTTTTATATCTTTAGATAACCCAAATCCTACTACTGCCATGAAAAATAAAATTCATTAAATAATAACATTTGAAAAGTTATTAGTTCAACAATACATGCAGAATTGGGATGTATTGTTGAACAAAAATACAATATGAAGGAAAAAACACACCTGAAGGTGCATATATACACTAGTTAGGCACAATTTAAATAGAAATGCTTGAGAACTTTTTAAATACTACTAATCTTGAAAAGCTCAATTACGAAATTGAACAATCAAAAGTCTTTATTACCGAAATTAAAAAAGGAATAGGTAAGCCATCTAATAAACTCGAATACTATGGCTCTGAGGATTATAAGCAAATAGAGAATGCCTTAGAAAAATTAGAAAAGCACTATTGTTTTGATGAAATGTACTTTGTTAAGATGGTTGGATTGCTGGAGAGTCTGCATATCCATCTTTTTGCAGATTACGTAATACGAAATGAATATTTTAAGCAACATATATTCAATTCGTTTGATGTTCTATCCAACAAAAACCATATGACTGGATATGTCTCAGACAATGCATTCACAGGAGAAAAAAATGTAAGGCTTAGTTCAGACCAAGGATTTACTGATTACGTTGCTACTCGTTTTTTTCCTGGAAGAATAGACGTAGGTTGCTTAAATGCAATGTCTCTTTTATCAGAGAATACGTTGAATGAAAAAGTTTATGACAAAATTTTTAGCAAAGAATACAGACAGAAATTTATTACCGAAAATTCCAAAGAATTAAATCAACTTCATATAAATGAATTTGGAACTCCTTTGTTCTTTTTTAAATCCCTAGATGACTTTATCAATATTAGTGAACTAATCTCTGAGTTGAGAAATAGAACAGTTCATAGAAACTTTGGATATGATTTTTCCGCTATAGTCTCAGTTAAAAATGGAAAATTCACAAATTTTGACAAAAAGGACATTATGGATGGTCAATTCATGTCTTTAGAAGAAATGTATCCAAACTCATCAGCAAAAGAAATTCGAATAATGAAGGAAAAGTTCTATGAAGATGATGATCTTGATATTAATGAAGAACTAGTTAGATACCTAAAAGAAAAAGAGTTACTCAAAGAAACTTCAGTAAAAGGTTACTTTGCATACACAGATAACAACATACTTCAACTATTGTCAGTCAAAATGGATAAAATCGTATTGGAGTCTTTATTTATTCATAAATGTATGTATGATAAATTTATTGAAGAATTGAAAAATAAAAGTGCCTAACAAAACCTATACGCAATGCCCTTCGGGACACTGCGCATAGCCAGAACGTTATAGACCATGGTAAAAAAGACAAAAATAACGTAACTAAAAACCAAAAAAATGACAATAAAAGAAGCAATCCTAAAAAGCCTAAATGACATTAACTGTTTGACAAATTATATGGAAATCTATAATCATATTGTTGAGAAAAACTATTATGATTTTGGAACTGCAAAAACTCCAGCTTCGACAATTTCAGCGTTACTTGGAGATTTTATAAGAAATGGAGACTCAAGAGTAAAAAGGATAAAACAAGAAGGTGGAACTTATTCTTATTACCTGACAAAAAATGAGCAAGAAATTGGAATTGATGTTTTTGAGGCTTTTACTACTACCACAACGACTATGCCGCCACCTAAACAAAAAATCAAACCTTATGATGAAAGAGACCTTCATAAATTATTAAGTAGTTATCTGAAAAACACAAAAATCTATTCAAAAACGATTTTTCACGAACAATCAAAATATGGAAAAGACAGCAACCAAATTTGGACACATCCAGACATGGTTGGTATAAAATTTCTAAATCTTCAGACCAAGACTAGTCAAAATTTGTTAAAATCAATTAATAGAGTTGACTCTATTAAACTAAGTTCCTACGAATTAAAAAAAGAGATTAACAGTGATTCTGAACTCAAAAAAGCATTCTTCCAGGCCGTTTCAAATTCGAGTTGGGCGAATTTTGGATATTTAGTTGCTTTTGAATTTAGTGACAGTTTATCTGACGAAATAGAGAGATTAAGTCAATCTTTTGGCATTGGAATAATCGAACTCAATGCAAATCCATTTAAAAGTAAATTATTATTTCCACCAAAGTATCGAGACTTAGACTTTAAAACCATTGACAAATTGTGCAAAATCAACAAAGATTTTGAAATTTTCATTGAGCTAATAGACAAATTGATGACAGCTCAGGAGCGTTATTACAAATCAACAGAGAAGGAATTAGACGAATTATGTGATGATTATTTTGATAGTGATGCTGAAATTGAAAAATATTGCAAAGAGAAAAATATTCCGATAGATGAAAATGAAACCACGGGGCTATAACAAGTTGTATATGGCAGACGAGGGTTTTAGCGGTCTTACAAGTCAGACCTTGCGCCCACTTTCCTGCGGGTCTGACAGGATTTCTTTTCGAAATCCCGCCCGACCACATACAAGTAACCGTCCAACTGCGCAAAAACCCATAATTTAAAACTACTTTTTTTAACAAAAAAGTAGTTTTCTATATCTTGTAAATGCCTAAAAATCAACACCAATGCATCCTATCAATCAAGAAATTGATAGATTCCAACTTTCCATGATGGATTTAAAATCTATGTTAGATCAAAACTCTTATGCGCGTTTGGTTGATCTGTTTGTCAAAGTCCTCCTCTTGAACAATTTGGGTTTACACATACCACTCATGAAACCACGGATCG
>JAFMCL010000014.1 GCA_017857815.1 Flavobacteriaceae bacterium
TTAGATTGATGATTGCAAAAACAGAGAAAAGGCAACTCTACAGGCAACTGAAATAAAAAAGCCCTAAAAACACTAGGATTTCAGGGCTAAATTGTGGAGTCGGCGGGAATCGAACCCGCGTCCAAACAAGACATAGAAAAGCTTTCTACAGATTTAGTTTTCGCTTAATTTTCGAGGATACAGTGACCGAAAACCGCCCAAGAATCCCTTATCATCTTTATTGAAAAATACGATCGATGTTCTCGCATTTCGATGTTGACATTTATGGTGCCTCAATATCGATCGCCGTCAACAAGGGCTATCGAGAGACATCCGGCTTCCCGACCTGGTCGGGACTAGGCATTGACTTACTATAATTCAGTCAATTATGCAGCTAGAGCGTAGTTATTCTCGCCATTTGAAAATGTGAAACATATGATTTACGAGCTGTGTCTCAGCGCTCGACCTGCTTACTTTGCCATGAGTACCTGCTGTCAAAACCAGTCGACCCCATGTTTTCAATGAACTTCCTCTTTTTTGAGGAATGCAAATATACGACATCACTTTCGTTTTTCAATTATCCCCTATCGTATCTTCGCTAAAGTACAGATTTTATAACAGAAGTTAATTTATGGGTCGGGGAGTGAAATTTAAAACAGTTCTCAGATTTTTTCAATACAAAAGTTTTTATTGAAACGTGGTTTTGACAGCAAACACAAAAAATAGCATTATACCATTACTGGGTTTTGGAAAAAAATGGCTCGCCATTCAAACGAATGGATTTGGATTATTCATTTTTACTTCCTTCAGGTGATAATCTGAAGGATATTCTTAAAAAAGAAAACAATCACTTTTGTGGGGGGATTGGCTTTCGTTTTATACACAAGTTTATTCACATTGCTATTGTTCGAATAGACTATAGGTTTTCCTTAAAAGACCTTTCCAAGAAGGGGCACTCTTTTGGAATCGGACAGTCTTTTTATATTTATTTAAATGTTCAATTAACGTGTGTTCGGACACATTGTTTTTAGTTTATTTGGATATAATTAAATAATTTTATTAAATTTAAAACAATTAAACCCGACTTACTAACTTAAATACTAACCTACTAATCCCCTTATTTATGGAAAATAAACCTATGTTTTGGATTCACAGAGTCATGACTTTGTTTCTCCTTTTTTTTACGGTCATAACAATGTCCTATGGCCAACAAACAATTAAAGGATTTGTCTCAGATGGAAATGGCCCTTTGCCTGGCGCCACCATAATTGTCAAGGATTCCTCAAATGGAGTTCAAACCGACTTTGATGGTAATTTCACGATGACTGGCCTATCACCCGGAGATATTCTTGTGATCAGTTACGTTGGGTACCTGAGCACTGAATTGACTTATGACCAGCAGAGCGAGGTAAATATCGTTTTGGTTGAAGACACCGAAGTCCTGGACGAAATTATCGTGACAGGTTATGGTACTGCAAAAAAATCAAGTCTGACGGGATCTGTTGTTAAGGTAAATACTGAACAGCTGACAAGAGTTTCTGTTGCTAACACTACTGAGCTTTTGGCTGGGCGTGTGGCGGGAATTATTACCAAGCAAACCTCAGGAGTGCCTGGAAACGATTCCACACAATTAAATATCCGTGGATTCGGAAGTCCATTGGTCTTGGTTGATGGCATTGAAGTATCGTTGGACAGGATTGATCCGAACGAAATTGAATCCATTAATACCCTTAAAGATGCTTCTGCTGCAATTTATGGAGCCAGAGCAGGGAATGGAGTGATTTTGGTTACGACCAAAAGAGGTAAAGTGGGAAAACCAGTTATTACTTATTCTGGGATAATGAGTTTTCAACAACCAGTGATATGGAGAAATAATGTTAATGGAGGTCAATTTGTTGAATTGCAAAATGAAGGTGGTGCAGCTTCTTATACTCCCGAAGAAATCCTAGCATATAAAAATCAAGATCCAGGCTATGAAACTTACGACTGGGAAAGAACGGTATTTAGAACTTGGGCACCAATGAATCAACACAGTTTGACGGCTAGTGGAGGTTCTGATAAAGTAAAATTCTTTACTTCGTTGGGAAGTCTCACTCAGGAGGGCTCCTTTAGATCGGGTGATTTGAATTTTGAAAAGACCAACATTCGGTCCAATTTGGATTTCAACATCACTGACAACCTTTCTTTGAGTCTTGATGTTAACTACAGAAAAGACAAACGATCAGAGCCTGGTCTTCCTTTGAGTACGATTTACAATCAAATTAAAGTTTCTGAGCCTATTTTACCCCCAGTGATTCCAGGTTATCCAGATTTGGCGGCCAATAGTGGAGGGGGCTTTAATAATCGAGCTGCTTATGGCGCCAGTCAAAGAAGACTTTCTGGATTCGTAGACCGCATGGGAGAATCATTTAACGGGAGGATTCAAATGGAATATAAAATACCCCAAGTAAAAGGACTTGCTGTTAAGGGAACGCTTTCTTACTTGTCTGAGAATCTTCAAACCAAAGATTTAGGAAAGAGAATGACGGTTTACGAATACAATAAGGATACCTCTGAAGCAGTTCCTGTTGGTCAAATCGGGAGCGACGATCTTGAAGAGAGGTTGAGACAGTTCAAAAGAATTTATCCAACAATTTCCATAAGTTATGAAAATGAGTTTGGAGATCACGCATTTAAAGGACTTTTATTAACGGAAACGATCGACGAGGAGACCATAAATATTTCGGCTTCACGGAAAAGCTTATTAACAACCGATTTGCCTTTTTTAAACTTGGGTAGTGAATTGGGTATACAAAACTCTGGAGATGCACTTGAGTTCGGCCGTTCGAGTGTTGTGGGACGCGTGAATTATGGTTATAAAAACAAGTATTTTATTGAAAGTACCATACGTTATGATGCCTCAAGTAATTTTGCAAAGGAATCACGTTGGGGAGTATTCCCGAGTATTTCTGGAGCTTGGAGGATATCAGAAGAACCCTTTATGAAAGGTTTTGATAAAGTAAACAGTTTGAAATTAAGACTTTCTTATGGGGAGACTGGAAATGATAAAATATTTGTAAATAATGAAGAAGAATATTTTAAATACCTCGAGGCTTTTGAAATTCAAACTATCCATGCAACGAATAGAAATTTAGGTCCTTATCTTTTTGGAAACTCTGGACTTTCCACCGCAATTTCCTCAACAGGACTTGCGAATTCATTGGTTACATGGAGAGATTTAACCACCTACAACCTTGGGATTGATGGCGTTTTCTTTGATGGTCTTCTAGGAGTAGAATTTGATGTTTTTTATCGTAAAAAAGAAGGAATTTTTGCAACCCCCTTGGCTGAATTTCCTTCCACTTTTGGAGCTACCTTGCCCCAAGAAAATCAAAATTCAACGAGCAATCGCGGATTTGATTTGGTCTTAACACACAAAAACTCAATAAAAGATTTTAAATATGATGTAGCGTTTTCTTTTGGCTTAGCGAGAGAGAAATATGAATATTGGCCTGTAGACAAGGACATAAAAGCTTTTGCCGAGAATGACGAAGAGTTGAATGATCCTGACTTTATTAATAGATTCAATTTGATTCAATTAAAAAGTGGTAATAGCTTTAACCGCAACATTGGATACAAAACCAATGGTATTTTTATGAGCCAAGCTGACATTGATGCCCATCCTGTAGATCAATCTTTATTGGCCGGAGGGTCAGGAAATGCAAACCTAGTCCCTGGCGACATTAGATATGTGGATCTCAACGGTGACAACTATATTGACTGGAGAGATCAAGATGTAATTGGAAAAGGGGGGCTACCTGATGTTTCCTACGGAGTCAGCCTGAATGCTTCTTATAAGAACTTTTCTATTAGCATGTTATTCCAGGGTGCCACAGGGTTTAACTTCACCTTTGGGAATGAAATAAGAAACATTCTGATCAATAATACTATTCCTTACCAATTCCAATATGATTATCGCTGGACTCCGGACCCCAATGATCCTGGGGTAAATATAAATCCCAATGCGAAGCTTCCGGCCAGCACGGCAGCGAATGCCAATGCTAATAATTCCCAAGTATCTGATTTTTGGGTAAAAGACGGAACCTATTTGCGTTTAAAAAACTTGAATTTTGGATATGAAATTCCAAAAAACATTAAGGACGTGATCGGTGTTGATCGATTTAGAATTTTCGTGTCTGGTTCCAACCTAATTACTTGGAACAAGCTGGGCATTTACAAAGGATCATTTGATTCTGAAGGACCTACAACTCAAAACGGAAGTACTTATCCGCTTATCAGAACCCTGTCTTACGGACTTAACATTTCACTTTAAAACTAAAAACATGAAACTAAAATACATATATTCTCTAGCAATATTAACTGCGACTATGGGTTGTGAGTCCGTTTTGGATAAGGATCCTTTAGATCGAATTTCTGAGGTTTCGGTTTGGCAAGATGTCAATTTAGCAGATGCCTATTTAACCGATATCTATGCAAGGGCAAACTTTAGAGGTTTAGGAGACAGCCATGTTGGATTTGGACTGATCGCAGGCATGGGAGGTGAAATGACTCAATTCGCCCCTTGGCAAGAGCCCAATACAGCAATCATCACCCCAATGAATTCCGAAACCCTTTATGGACCCTTGAATTATTGGAGATACAATGACATAAGAAAAATTAATATTTTCATTCAACAGGTTGAACCTTCTGAAGCCTTCGACGCTGAATATAAAACCAAAAGACTGGCCGAAGCACGATGGTTGCGGGCTTACTTTTATTTTAACATGGCAATTCGTTATGGTGGAGTTCCTTTGATCACGACAGTTCAAAATCTTGATGATGACAAGGAAACACTGTTTGTTACTAGAAATAAAGAACAAGAAATCTATGATTTTGTCGATGCCGAAATGACGGCTATTTTTGATGACCTTCCAGACACGCATGAGGGAGAAGCTGGCCGGGTGAGTAAATGGGCTGTAAAAGCATTGCAAAGCAGGTCTAATTTATATGCTGCAAGCATTGCAAGATTTGGACAGGTTCAGTTAAACGGTGTGGTTGGTATTCCGAGTAGTGAAGCGTCCAAATATTGGCAGAAATCCTATGACGCTTCAAAAGCTTTAATCACGGAAAGTCCTCATGAATTGTATAAGAAATATCCAGAGGATCCAATGTTAAATCACAAACAACTTTTTGTTGATGAAATTGAAGACAATCCAGAGGTGATCTTTACGGAACGCTATGATGCCGCTTCCTCTTTTGGAACCAACCTTTCTGTGCTTGCTGTTCATGCTGATTTTGCAGTGGCTTGGAACTCTAATTACCGTCCCTATCTAGATATTGTTGAGAAATTTGAGTTTATTGATGGAAGCAGTGGGATGCTTCCTCGCGACATTTATGCAACCAAAGAATGGACCATGGACGAACTGTTTCACAATAGAGATCCCCGTTTTAAGGCTGCAATTCTTTACAATGAGTCTGAGTTTTGGGGTAGAAAAGCATATTTCCATGAAAAAAGCATTGTCGATGGTGCCGAAGTTAAAAATGGTATTTTGGCCGATGGTACACCAGCAAAAGCATCAAACAGGGCCTATGAGCCTCGTCCCAAGCCCTTACGACAAGGGTTTTTATTGCGTAAGTTTTTGGATGAAAGTAGTGGAGCTCAACTGGAGTCTTTTCAGTCAAGCGAAGATTATCACATTTTCAGGTTGGGTGAAACTTATCTCAATATGGCAGAAGCAGCTTTCTATTTAAACAAGCCAGAAGAAGCACTCACTTATTTAAATGAAATAAGACAAAGAGCTGGTATGCCCGATAAATTAACGATCGATGAAGAAACGATTAGGAATGAAAGAGCAGTGGAATTGGTTTTTGAAGACCATCGTTTTTGGGATTTAAGACGTTGGAGAATTGCAGAAGAAGTTCTCAATGGTGTTAAACATCAAGGGCTTTCGTTTGTTTACAATCACGACACTAAAAAATACAAAATCACTGTGAAAAATGCGATTAGCAATGCAAGGGAGTTTTTGCCCCAACATTATTATTTTCCATTGACATTAAATAAACTCTCGGATAACCCAAATTTGGTTGAGAATCCAAATTATTAATTTTCTAATAATAAATTATTATTTTAGGCCTGTGTTGCCAGTAAAATTATTTACTACCGCAACTCAGGCTTATTGATTTAACATCAACGTTAGGTTCACAACTTAATTTTTTTCATTAGATCAAACATTTAAATCCCTTACAATATGAAGAGGATGTCACAGACCCATATATGACAACTCCATAGCCCAATACGGCGTGCACCCTTAAGTACGATCCCTTATGTGAATGTGATGGGAATACCCACGGTAACGCTCGCGCTGCTGATGTATTGGAATGAACACCGGGGGACTATGCAGTACTATTTTTGGGTTTCTTTGCCCTTATGGTTGCTGTTTTTGGGTTTGCTGTAAAAAGCAACTCACAAAGCCACCGGCAAAGCCCACACCAAAGCCACTTACCGAGAGCGCTACTCCACTAAAGAAGCTCGCGCTGGCTGCCAAATTTCTAACACGGGCACCCAATCCTCCTATCACTCCTCCAATCAAAGCTCCCAAGAATATATCACCTAAGTCTCCTCCTTTTAAAATTGCATTGTCTGCACCCAAAAATGCACCTATAACCACCGCAAACAAAAACACTTCTCCATTAGAATCGTTATTCATCAACGGGTTTTACCATACATAGTCAAAACGGACGTAGCTTCGAGTATCATAAGGGTCTTAGATAAAATTTCCGGGAGACAAAAACCGCCTTGTTGATGCCAGCGTGGCAGGCTGTCTCGCTCGCTATAAACAGCCACTGGCTGTTTTCTTAACGCTCAGCCCTATCCGCCTGTTCATATCTAAATGAAGTATAAGTAATCTCTTACGAAAGTGAATTCACGGCAGTCTTTAGAACCGTCAAATTAGTTAGCAACTTTTCGAGGTGTTGTAGGTCGAGCATGTTGGCACCATCACTTTTTGCTGTTTTTGGATCGTGATGGGTTTCCAGAAAAAGGCCATCGACACCCACGGCAATCCCTGCCCGTGCAATGGTTTCTATGCTTTCCGGTCTGCCCCCCGTTACGCCACTGTTTTGGTTGGGTTGTTGAAGAGAATGAGTGATGTCCAAGATGGTAGGCGCAAAGGCTTGCATTGCGGGAATTCCTCTAAAGTCGACCACCAAATCTTGATAACCAAATTGAGCCCCACGATCGGTGACCCAAACGTTATTGTTTCCGCTGTCTTTAACTTTTTGCACGGCAAATTGCATGCTTTCTGGACTCATGAATTGTCCCTTTTTGAGGTTCACAAACTTTCCTGTTTTTCCAGCAGCCACGACCAAGTCGGTTTGCCGAACCAAAAAGGCAGGAATTTGAAGCACATCGACATATTGGGCTGCTTTTTCCGCATCTTCGTGTTGATGGATGTCAGTCACCGTTGGAACTTCAAATGTTTTGCCTACTTTTTCAAGAATTTTCAATGCTTTTTCATCTCCAATTCCTGTAAAACTATCAATACGACTGCGGTTGGCTTTTTTAAAACTCCCTTTAAAGACAAAAGGAATGCCCAGTTTATCGGTTATGGATTTTATTTTTTCAGCGATACGAAGTGCCATTTCTTCTCCCTCAATTGCACAAGGGCCAGCGAGGAGTAAAAATTGATTGTTATTGGCATTTGAAATTTTCGGAAGTGTGGAAAGGTCCATCTTTTTTTTAACAAAATTACGAAAAGGAAATGTTTAAGAAGAAATATAAGGTTCTAAAAACAAAGTTTATGATTTGGTCACCACCTCAAAGACTTTTCCGTCTTCACATTTAAAAATTTTCCCAGGAAATTTTATAATCATGTTATAGTCATGTGTTGCCATCAAGAGGGTCATGCCCTTTTCGTGTAACGATTTGAAAAGCTTCATGATCTCAAGGCTTGTTTGAGGGTCAAGGTTCCCAGTGGGTTCGTCGGCAATGATCAGTTTGGGATGATTCAGCAAGGCCCTGGCGATGGCGACCCGCTGTTGTTCCCCTCCCGAAAGCTCGAAGGGAAACTTAGCGGTATTAATTTCTATACCCACCATTTCAAGAACTTCGGCAATACGGTCACTGATTTTTTCTTTATCCCTCCAACCAGTGGCGCGCAAAACAAACTCGAGGTTGTTTTGTACACTTCTGTCTGATAAGAGTTTAAAATCTTGGAAAACCACACCCAAATTCCTTCTTAGTTGTGGAATTTGTTTGTTTTTTAAACGCGTTAAATCAAAATCAGCAACACTACCAAGGCCGTTTTCTAACTTAATGTCGCCATAAATCGTTTTGATTAAGCTACTTTTTCCGCTTCCGGTGCGACCAATTAAAAAGACAAAACCTCCATCGGGCACGTCAATAGTGACATTAGACAAAACTTTTTTACCACTTTGGAAGATGGTGGCATCGCTAAAAGAAACAATGGCGTTTGGCATTTACTTTTATAATTTTTTACTATACCAAAGGTAAAGGGTTTTGTGTCGTTAATAAAATTTGTTGATAAATTATACGCAAGAAACAATTAATACGTTCTAAATAGTAACACAATCTGATTAAATTTGAGCAATGAAATACAGGAGATCAAATCCCCTTTTATCCTTGACTTTGCTGCTGTTTGTTTTCACTCAGCAAACTGCCCTCGCTCAGATCTTTGGCTCCGAATTGTTGGAACAGCGTGCAACTGCATTGTATTATCAGGGTGCTTATCCCAATGTCAGTCAAGCCATCGCAACCTATTGTGATTTTAACACCACTGAAGCCGACTGGGAACGCATTGATTATTTTAATTTAGTAACGGCTTTGCGGCTCAACAGCCCCGGTGCGGTTAAGGCCATTTCTAGCTTTACTTTGGAATATCTAACCAATCCACTGATTAAGACTGTCTATCTTGATTTGGCAAATTTTTATTTCAACAATGAAAGATATTCTTACGCTTATAAGTGGTTTTTAAAAGTCAAAGAAGCAGACGTTCCAGTTAAATCTCGACCACAGTTTTATTTTAATAAGGGATATACTCTTTTTTCTAAAAAACAATACAAGGGAGCCAAGTCTCTACTTGAAAAAGTTGTTAAAAATCCAAAATTCGAATCAGACGCTCACTATTACTTGGGTCACATTGCCTATCAATTAGAAGATTATGAAGGAGCATCGAGTTCTTTTACTCGTGTTTCTAAAAAAGATCAACAAGACGATTTGGGTTATTTTCAGGTGGAAATGAATTTTAAATTAGGTCGATTTAAAAAGGCATTAGAACTTGGGAAAGTTGAAATTGAAAAAGCAGCGGGTGAGACTTTGTCACAGCTTTCGAAAATATTAGGAGAAAGTCATTTTAACTTAGAACAATACGAAGCCGCTCTCGGTTATCTCAAAAACTATAAGGGAAGAAATGGCAAATGGAATCATGTGGATTACTTCCAGTTGGGTTATACATATTATAAAACAAATGATTACACCAATGCAATTGATCAGTTCAATAAAATTATTGTTAAAAAAGATGCTCTTTCTCAAAATGCTTACTACTATCTGGCGGAATGTTATCTGATGAACGAAAGTAAATCGGCTGCTTTAAACGCCTATAAGAGTGCTTCGAGCATGAAGTATAACCCCAAAATCAGTCAGGCTGCGTTATTGAATTATGCTCGCTTGAGTTATGAAATTGGAAATCCCTATGAACAAGTTCCTACCGTAATCATTCGTTTTCTTGAAAGCTATCCCGATGCGGAGGAAAAAGAAGAAATGACTGCATTGTTATTGGACTCCTATACCAATAGTGGCAACTATGACAGCGTGATAAATTTACTTGAATCAAGAGGAGGAGACTATAAAGACGATACTTTGTTGCAACGTGTTTACTTTTTAAAGGGAAGTCAGCTGTTTCATGCTGGAGATTATCAAGAAGCAAAAAACCTGTTTGATAAATCTATTAAAAAATCAAAAGACAATTTCCTCACCGCACAATCAGTTTTTTGGAAAGCACAATCAAATTTTGAGTTAAATCGCTATGAAGAGGCCCTTGATGGTTATTTTGAGTTTAAAAACAACCCTGCTTCAAAATCACTTTTAACCCCCTTACTTTTTCATTATCATTTGGGGTACACCTATTTTAAACTGGAAGATTACACAGCCGCCATAAAAGCCTTCGAATCAGTTGTTAAAGAAGAAGAGTCGATGCTGCCGAGTTTGGTCAGAGACACTTATCTTCGATTGGGAGATTGTAATTTTGCCCAAAGCAGTTATTGGCCTGCCATGGAGTATTACAACAAGAGCATCCGCATTTCACCTGCACAATCTGACTATGCGTTTTATCAAAAAGCCATCAGTTATGGTTTTGTTGATCGCAATGATAAGAAAATTGAAACCCTAAAAGAGTTGATTTTAAAACACAAAAAATCTCCTTATTTGGATGATGCTTATTTTGAATTAAGTAATGCTTATGCTGTTGCCGGTTCTTTTGACACTGCCATAAAAACATATGATCAGCTGGTGGAACGATTTAGGAAAAGTCCTTATGTTTCTCGGTCAATTCTAAACAAAGGATTAATTCTCTACAATCAAGAAAAATTAAGAAAAGCAGAGGCCGTACTTAAAGCGCTAGTGATAAGATACTCGAATAACTCAGTTTCACACCAGGCTCTGAAAACCTTAAAGGAAATTGCAGTCGATCTTGACGATGTCCCGGCTTTTACTGTTTGGATTAAAGGATTAAGTTTTAAGGCGTTTACGGACAATGAACTTGAGAAAACTGCATTTGATGCTGCCGAAAATCAATTTTTATCTGATAAAAAGAAACAATCCGAAAAATCATTCCTTTCCTATCTTGCTTCTTATCCCGAAGGGCAAAATGCTTTGACCACTCGGTTTTATTTGGCTGAAATCTATTTTGAAAAAAAAGACTGGACGAATGCATTAAAATATTATAGTGAAATTATTGATTTTGAACTGAATGAGTTTAGCGAAAAGGCATTGGTTCGAGCCACTCAAATATTTGTAAATAAAGAACAACAAGAAAAAGCGATTCCACTTTGGGAGCAATTGGATAAAGTAGCTTTACATGAAGAAAACAAGCGTTATGCTCAGTTTAACTTGATGAAAACTTATTATGGACAAGGCTCTTACGATCAGGCGATTTTGTTGGCTGAAAACATATTAGCATTTGATAATTTGGATGCAAAGGTTAAATGGGATGCGCAGGAAATCATAGCGCATGGAGCGCTTAAAATTGGCGACTCGCTTAAGGCGCAGGCTTCTTTTTCTATTTTGGAAAAGGCTCCAATTGATGCTCTTGCAGCAGAGGCCTATCACTATCGCGCCCAATTGAGTCATCAGAAGAAAGCATATGTTGAGTCGAACGAAATCATTGCAGCCCTATCAAAGAAATTTAGTGGACAACCTTTTTGGGCTGCCAAAAGTCTTCTCTTGATGGCAAAGAACTTTTATGAGTTAGGGGATGCTTTTCAAGCAACTTTTATCTTAGAATCGATGATTTCGAACTACACACAGTTTCAAGATTTAAATGACGAAGGCAAGCAGCTTTTAAATAAAATTAAACAACAACAGGCTGAAAAAAATGCAAGTCTCACCGACCAAAATACCAAAGATGAAAATCAATAGTATTTATATAAAATTGTTTTTTGGATTGATGCTTCCTCTTTTGGGGTGGTCACAAGGGGAGGAGAAAGATAATTTGGGTACCCAACAAGTAACGGTTACCAAATCCTACAGTCCAAGTCTTTCAAATGTTTTTAAGATAAGATCCAAGCCAGAACTCAATGATTCATTATCAAAGAAAAAGCTGGGAGTGAATTACACCTTTTTGTCCGTACCGGTGATCTCCACCTTTATACCCAACAAAGCTTCACCGCTGAAGCTTCAAAAACAAGAAGCAACATTCTTTTATAACAGTTATGTTTCAGGTGGTCTTGGCAACAAGTCAAGTCTTTTGCTTGACGCAGCAATAATGTTGCCCCTAGACAGGAGTCAAGGTTTAGGCTTTGATTTTAGACGTTCTGCAATCTCTGGAGTCGAAGGAACACTTTTGCCAAGTGACCAAAGCAGAACAACCTTGAACTTGCTTCATCAATACAAAACTAAAAGTCTAGATGTGAATTCAGATTTTAGATTTGACCGTCAAAATCATAATTTTTACGGTATTTCGGAGGGAGATCGAACCAATTTTGATAGTTCAGCTACAGACAATATAGACTCAAAGCAGCAACTCAACTATTTGTCCATTCGCTCAAAATGGCAATGGTATGACAGTCCTTTCAGTAAATTGTACTTTAATACCAGTATAACAACAGACTATTTTGACACGACTGAAAATATATTAAAGATTAACACTCAGATGCGATTTCCGTTATTTGGAAAGTACCTTGAGGTCACCCCAGGATTTCAGTTGGTGAACACTGATTTTAAAACAGCCTACTATTCTGACGCATCTTTGTCTTTTCAAGAAGGTTTGACAGATTTAGAATTACAGCTTTTAAATATTGGTAAAAAATTTAAATTTAGAGTTGGGGCGCATGCTTTCTATGTCTTAGGGAATGACAGTGAGAAGTCGGCAGTATTTGTCTATCCGAAATTCCAACTTTCCTACAGCTCTAATTCTCAAAATATAATCCCTTTTATAAATTATCAAGGACATTATGATTTAAATAGTTTCACTTCATTTTCTTTGCAAAACCCTTATGTATCTCCCACCCTTAGGTTGGAGTCAACAGAGGTTTTACACGAAGGAAAAATTGGGTTTAATGCTACGCCTGGTTCTGGTTTAAGGTTTCGTTTTGCAGCAGTATATAGTAAATCAAATAGACACCCTTTGTTTAAAAGATTGCCTTTCGATCTAAAATCTAGCGAAGTTCCCTTTCGTTTGGCAAATACTTATGGAGTCGTCTATGATGAGATTGAAAAAAAAGGACTAGAAACCAGCATTAGCTTAAGGTTTAATGAAAATAATAAGTTGACTTTAGAAACCCGCTATTCGGACTATCAAAGTGCTGAAGAGAAACATGCTTGGAACCTTCCCTCTATAGAGATTGACTTAAAAGGAAATTTTCGTTTTGGGCAAAAGCTTTTTGTACAATTTATTGGAAATTACATTGGGAAAAGAGAGGTCGCGGCCTGGGATGTTTTTTTAAATCAACCTCTTGAAGATGCCTTGGAAAAGACAGCAATACTCTCGGGTGTTTTTAGTCTTTCTTCAAATGTCACTTATAAGTTGAATTCAAGCTGGGATATTTTTTATGAAGCTAAAGTTAGGCTAGGAAAAGAAACCGCTAGGTGGGCACATTATGAAAATCACAATCAACTTCATCTTGCAGGGATCCGCTATAAATTTGATCTTAATTTATAAGCCACAGAGTCTTTTTATAATCTACTAGTGAAAATATTTCGATAGTACCAGTTTTTGATCTATTTTTGGTACTTATATTAAATTATTAATGAAAAAGATATCCTTAATTCCTTTTGCGTTTTTATTTATTTTAGGTTGCGTCGAAAAAGTTGATTTAATTGTTCACAACGCCAACGTTTACACAATTAATGCTGATTTCGATATAGTAACAGCCTTTGTTGTTAACGATGGAAAATTTATTGCAGTCGGAGGAGAGGAGTTAATGGATAAATACACTCCTCGCAGTGTTGTTGACGCTCAAGGTTTATCTATTTTCCCTGGTTTGATAGACGCTCACGCCCATGCTTTTGACTTAGGGCTCGATTTGCTCAAAGCAGATCTTAAAGGAACTAAGAGTTTTGATGAAGTTATCCAAAGATTAATCAAACACAGAAATACATACAATAGTGAGCTGATTTTTGGAGCAGGCTGGGATCAAAATAATTGGGAAAACAATCAATACCCAGAGATAGCAAAACTAGATGCCTTGTTTCCGAATACTCCAGTAATTTTAAAGCGGATCGATGGACATGCCTTTTTTGTCAATCAATTTGCGTTGGATAAGGCAGGGATTTCTGCTGACAGCAAAGTCAATGGGGGAAAAGTTGTCTTGACTGAAGGTAAGCCCTCAGGACTTCTCATAGATAACGCAATGCAGCTGGTAGAAAAAATAATTCCGAAACCTACTCAAGAAGAAAAAATTAAAGCATTAATTGACGCACAGACTCTGTGTTTTGAAAAAGGGCTCACCACAATCGATGAAGCTGGAATATCAAAAGAAGATGTTTTTTTAATTGACAGTCTTCAAAAAGCTGGAGTAATCAAGCTTCGCTTTTATGCAATGCTTGAAAACGAAAAACAGACTTTAGACTATTTCTTAAAGTTAGGAACTTTAAAAACCGAAAATCTAAACGTTAGATCTGTTAAGGTTTATGTTGACGGTGCTCTGGGATCAAGGGGAGCTGCGTTAAAAGAAAATTATTCTGACGATTCTAATAATAAAGGAGTAATGCTCATTTCTTCTGATTCGCTCAACCGATTGGCGCTAATGCTTTCAAAAAAATCCTTTCAACTCAATGCTCATGCGATTGGTGATGCTGCAAATCACGCAGTCCTAACCGCCTTCGGAACAGCTTTAAAGGACATTGAAGATCCCCGGTGGAGAATAGAGCATGCTCAGGTGCTTTCAAAAGAAGATTTTTCTAAATTGAATGATAAAATAATTCCTTCCGTACAACCCACCCATGCGACTAGTGATATGGAATGGGCTAAGGATCGTCTTGGCTCAAGCCGAATGGAAGGTGCATATGCATACAAAGACCTTCTTGATTGGTCGGGGAAATTGGCACTTGGCACTGACTTTCCTGTCGAAGAAGTAAATCCGTTCATGACTTTTTATAGCGCCGTAGCAAGAAAGACTCCACAATCAAACGATAAAGGTTTTCAAATGGAAAATGCTTTGACACGCTATGAAGCAATCAAAGGAATGACCATTTGGGGGGCTTATGCAAACTTTGAGGAAAATGAAAAAGGAAGTATTGAGCCAGGAAAACTTGCTGATTTTATTATTCTTGATAAAGACATTATGAGCGTAGATATTGACCAAGTGCTCGAAACCAATATCGTTGCCACCATCCTAAACGGAAATATCGTCTTCAGTAATCGTTTCTAATATTTTCACTCCATCTTAATTAATATACTTTAGAGTTGAAACTTTAAAGGGTCGATTTGTTTCGTATTTTTTATTTAATTAATAAAAAACGTATTTTTTGTTAATTATTTAAACTGAATTAAACTATTGAGTATAGTTTTTTAAAATAAAAACATAATTTTGCTTTAAATATTAAAAAAACATGTGTGGAATTGTATGCGCTTTTGATTTGAAGCAAGACTCAGAATCTTTAAGACCTCAAATTTTAGAAATGTCCAAAAAAATCAGGCATCGTGGTCCGGATTGGAGCGGAATTTACAGCAGTGATAATGCTATAATGGGGCATGAGCGATTGGCAATTGTTGACCCTACATCGGGAAAGCAGCCACTATTGAACGAAGAGGAGACATTAGTGTTGGCTGCCAATGGCGAAATATACAACCACCTAGAATTGCGCAAGCAGTTTAAAGACAAATATAACTTCAGAACAGATTCTGACTGTGAAATAATCCTTGCATTATATCAAGAAAAAGGAGTTGATTTTGTAGACGATTTAAATGGAATTTTTGCTTTTGCGATTTATGACAACAAAAAAGATGAATATTTTATTGCCCGTGACCACATGGGAATTATACCCCTTTATATGGGTTGGGACATTAATGGAACATTTTATGTGGCTTCTGAATTAAAAGCTCTTGAGGGCGTTTGTTCTAAAATTGAATTATTTCCTCCCGGACACTACTGGCACAGTTCAGACCCTGTCCCTGTGAAGTGGTATGATCGAGAATGGAGAGAATTTGAAAATGTAAAAGACAATCCAACTTCTATCGAGGAGCTTCACGATGCACTTTCAGATGCCGTTCACCGTCAGCTCATGTGCGATGTACCTTATGGTGTTTTGTTGTCTGGCGGATTGGATTCTTCCGTTACCTCTGCATTGGCTAAAAAATTTGCCTCCAAGCGAATAGAGTCTGATGACACCCAGTCGGCATGGTGGCCACAATTGCACTCTTTCTCAGTTGGCCTAGAAGGTTCTCCTGATTTGGAAGCAGCAAGAAAAGTTTCTGAACACATCGGTTCCATTCACCATGAAGTGAAATTTACGATTCAAGAAGGTCTCGATGCAATCAGAGATGTGGTTTATCACCTCGAAACTTACGACATAACAACAATTCGTGCCTCCACGCCAATGTTTTTGATGGCTCGAACTATCAAATCTTTAGGGATTAAAATGGTATTATCCGGAGAAGGTGCTGACGAATTGTTCGGGGGCTATCTCTATTTTCACAAAGCACCTTCTGCTGAGGAATTCCATAAGGAGACGGTTAGAAAGCTTGACAAGCTCCACCAATACGATTGTTTGAGAGCAAATAAATCTTTGGCAGCTTGGGGTATTGAGGGGCGTGTTCCTTTCTTAGACAAAGAATTTATCGATGTCGCTATGCGAATCAATCCAAAAGACAAACTGATCAACTCAGAACGTATGGAAAAATGGGTTGTCAGAAAAGCTTTTGAAGATTATCTTCCAGAGAGCGTTACTTGGCGTCAAAAAGAGCAGTTTTCTGATGGTGTTGGATACGACTGGATTGACACACTCAAGGAGGTGGTTGAAGCGGCGGTTACTGACGAGCAAATGGAGAATGCACATTTTAGGTACCCCTTACAAACACCTCAGAATAAAGAAGAATTTCATTACAGAACTATTTTTGAAGAGCACTTCCCGAGTGATGCTGCTGCAATGAGTGTGCCCTCGGTACCCTCTGTTGCTTGCAGCACCCCAATTGCACTGGAATGGGATGAAGCTTTTAAGAATCAAAATGATCCAAGTGGAAGGGCGATTGCCAAGGTTCATGATGACGCTTATAAGAAATAATTTTTATTTTTTAACAAGGATGTATTTAGGTTGATTTTCACACATTTTGTGTTAATAACTTCAACTGTTTTTAGAGCGCTTAAACGCCATAATAACACCCTGTTTGTTTATATTTGTTTCAATCGAAATATTAAAAAATAATCAACCTAAATATATGAGTGAGGAAAGCAATAGTCAGCAATATTCCGCTGATAGTATCCAAGCCCTCGAAGGCATGGAGCATGTCAGAAAAAGACCCTCAATGTACATCGGTGATGTCGGTTCTAGAGGACTCCACCATCTGGTCTATGAAGTCGTAGATAATTCCATCGATGAGGCCCTTGCAGGTCACTGTGATGAAATCTCCGTAACAATTAATGAAGATAACTCTATTACTACCGAAGATAACGGTAGGGGTATTCCGGTTGGAATGCACAAAAAAGAAGGAGTTTCTGCTTTGGAGGTCGTGATGACTAAAATCGGAGCCGGTGGAAAATTTGATAAAGATTCCTACAAAGTTTCTGGAGGACTTCACGGGGTTGGAGTTTCCTGTGTCAACGCTCTTTCAGAACAACTTACTGCTACTGTCTTTAGGGAAGGAAAAGTTTGGAAACAAGTCTACGAAAGAGGAAAGCCTGTTTCACCTGTTAAGTCGATCGGCGATTCTGACAAAAATGGAACGATAGTTACTTTTAAACCTGATCCTGAAATTTTCAAGCAGATATTAGAATATAACTATGATACCCTTGCGCAAAGAATGCGAGAATTGTCATTTCTTAACAAAGGAATTACTCTTTTTATTACTGACAAACGAAGAAAAGACGATCAGGGGGAATTTGTAAGTGATAAATTTTATTCAGATTTAGGGCTTAAAGAATACATTCGTTTTCTTGACAGCAACAGAGAAGCTATCATTGAAGATGTAATTTCAATGGAAGGAGAAAAGAATGGAATTCCTGTTGAGGTTGCAATGATTTACAATACTTCCTACACTGAAAATCTTCATTCTTATGTAAATAACATCAACACGCATGAAGGCGGAACTCATCTTTCAGGTTTCAGAAGGGGGTTGACAACAACCTTAAAGAAATATGCAGACACTTCGGGCCTGCTGGATAAGTTGAAATTCGAAATTGCAGGAGATGACTTTAGAGAAGGTTTGACGGCAATTGTGTCAGTAAAAGTTCAAGAGCCTCAATTTGAGGGTCAAACCAAAACTAAATTAGGAAATAGAGAAGTGAGTGCTGCGGTATCTCAGTCTGTTTCTGAAATGTTAGAAAATTATTTGGAAGAACATCCAAACGATGCCAAGATCATAGTTCAAAAAGTTATTCTTGCTGCACAAGCAAGACATGCCGCAAGAAAAGCGAGAGAGATGGTACAGCGTAAAACCGTCATGAGCGGTGGAGGCTTGCCAGGAAAACTCTCTGACTGTTCGGAACAGGATCCAAAACTTTGTGAAGTATTCCTAGTCGAGGGAGATTCTGCAGGTGGAACAGCAAAGCAAGGAAGAGATAGAAACTTTCAAGCGATACTTCCTTTGAGAGGTAAAATACTTAATGTTGAAAAGGCAATGCAACACAAAGTATTTGAAAATGAAGAAATTAGAAACATATATACTGCATTAGGTGTTACCATTGGTACCGAAGAAGATAGCAAAGCACTGAATTTAGTTAAACTACGTTATCACAAAGTAGTCATCATGTGTGATGCGGATGTTGATGGTAGTCACATTTCCACACTAATTCTGACTTTCTTTTTCCGTTACATGCGAGAAATGATTGAGTCTGGATACATTTATATTGCTACACCACCGCTCTATTTAGTTAAGAAAGGTGCCAAGAAGAGTTACGCATGGAACGACGATCAACGCGACAGGTTAATGCAAGAATTTGGCCAAGGATCAAGCATTCAGCGTTATAAAGGTTTGGGAGAGATGAACGCCGAGCAACTTTGGGACACTACGATGAATCCCGAGATGAGAACACTAAGAAAGGTAATGATTGACAATGGAGGAGAAGCTGATCGTGTTTTCTCAATGCTAATGGGAGACGAAGTACCGCCAAGGAGAGAATTCATTGAGCAAAATGCCATTTACGCCAATATTGACGCCTAATGGTTCTACTAAATTAATAATGACCCCATTTAATAATTTTTTAAAATTAAATTAACAATAGAATGAAAGTAACCGTTGTAGGCGCTGGAAATGTAGGCGCATCCTGTGCTGAATATATAGCAATTAAATCTATCGCCAGTGAAGTGGTACTGTTGGATATTAAAGAAGGTTTTGCTGAAGGCAAAGCTTTGGACCTAATGCAAACAGCCACGACTCTTGGCTTTAACTCAAGAATTATAGGAGTAACAAATGATTATGCAGCCACTGCTGCAAGTGATGTGGTTGTGATTACCTCTGGAGTTCCTAGAAAACCAGGAATGACTCGAGAGGAGTTGATTGGAATCAATGCTGGAATTGTTCAGTCGGTTGCGGAAAGTATCTTAAAACATTCTCCAAAAGCAATAATTGTTGTGGTTTCAAATCCAATGGATACGATGACTTATTTGGCGCTTAAGGCCACAGGCTTGCCTAAAAATCAAATCATTGGAATGGGTGGGGCTTTGGACAGTTCGCGTTTTAAAACTTATCTTTCACTTGCGCTTGACAAGCCTGCAAATGATATTCAAGGGATGGTAATCGGTGGTCATGGTGATACCACAATGATTCCATTGACAAGATTGGCAAGCTACAATGGTACGCCTGTTTCTCAACATTTGTCATCTGAAGCATTAGACAAAGTAGCTGCTGCCACCATGGTTGGTGGGGCAACCTTAACAAAACTTTTAGGAACCTCTGCATGGTATGCGCCTGGAGCTTCTGTCTCTTATTTGGTTGACAGTATTGTGAATGATTTGAATCGAATGATTCCTTGTTCTGTTTTTTTAGATGGAGAATATGGCCAAAAAGATATTTGTATTGGTGTTCCATGTATCATCGGTAAAAATGGATTGGAAAGTATCATTGATGTAAAGCTCAACGACCAAGAGAAAGAGAAATTTACTCAAAGTGCTGCTGCAGTAAGAAACATGAATGAAGCACTAAAAGAGATACTTTAAAATAACAAATCCTTAATTTGCTTTTGACGGCGCGCTTCTAAATTTGTTTAATAACTCATATAAGTTGCTAAATACTCGGCTAAACTTTATATTTGCTCGCTTAATTTAGCATAAAAAAAATAAAAATGCAGAATAACGGACTCATTAAACTCTTCGCAATCCTCTTTGGATTGGTAAGTGTATATCAGCTTTCATTTACTTTTATTGCCAATCAGAAAGAATCACAAGCCAAAGAATATGCTATTCAAAGCATATCTGAGGATACTCCTGATTTTATCCAATTAAGAGAAAAAATAGAATCAACATACCTCGATTCAATAGGAAATATTCCGCTTTATGGTATAACTACCTACAATGATGCTAAAGGAAAAGAACTTAATAAAGGACTTGACCTTAAAGGAGGAATCAATGTGATTCTTCAAATTTCAGTTAGAGATATATTAAAGGGCTTAGCAGAAAACTCAAGAAATCCAATATTTAATAATGCCTTAAATGAGGCAGATGTTCTTCAGAAAAACAGTGATGCACCTTATGTTGATTCTTTTTTCGAAGCTTTCGAATCTGTTAGTGGTGGAATCAAGTTGGCTGCCCCCGAAATTTTTGCGAACCGTACGTTAAGCGATGAGATAAATTTTGAGATGAGCAATCAAGAGGTTAAGCCTATCATTGTCAGAAAAGTTGATGAATCAATTATTTCAGCATTTGAAGTACTCAGAAAACGTATTGATAAATTTGGAGTAACACAACCAAACATTCAGAGATTGGGAACTTCAGGAAGAATTCTTGTAGAGCTACCAGGCGCTAAAGACGTTGAAAGGGTTAAAAATTTATTACAAAGTACTGCACAGTTAGAGTTTTGGGAAACTTTTAAGAATGATCAATTGATCAACTTTTTGGTACAAGCCAATGATTATCTAAAAACTCAAGCGGAATTAGTAAACCCATCTTTAGTAGAAGAAAATAATGAAAAATCAGCAATAGACGATCTTTTAGCAGATGTTGAGGCAAAAGATTCTACGGCTGTTTCAAAAGATCCTTTGTTCGAGTTGATCAGAGGTTATGGCACTCAAGGTGGCCCTGTTGTAGCACAGTTTGCCTCTAAAGACGCAGATCAAGTTATTGAATATTTGAACATTCCTGAAGTTAGAAAACTATTGCCTAGTGAATACAGATATGTTCATTTTGCATTTGGAAAGCCCCAACCAAACAGCGAGGTAGTTGATCTTTACGCTTTAAAATCTAATCGTGACGACATTGCTCCCCTAAGTGGAGGTGTTGTTGTTGATGCGCTCCAGACTTATGATCCTTTAGGAAATGCTGCAGTTTCAATGCAGATGAACTCACAAGGTGCAAGAAAATGGGAAGCCATGACTGGAAAAGCGTTTCGCGAGGGAAGCAACATTGCCATTGTTTTGGATAACATTGTATATTCAGCTCCTGGTGTTTCCAGCGGTCCAATTGCAGGAGGTCGTTCAGAGATTACAGGAAACTTTACACTTAACGAGGCCATTGACCTTGCAAATGTTCTTAGAGCAGGTAAATTGCCCGCCGCAGCAGAAATAATTCAATCTGAAATTGTTGGTCCTTCATTAGGGAAAGAGGCCATAGAAAGTGGTATGTATTCTTTTATCATTGCATTGGCATTGGTATTGGTTTGGATGTTGTTTTATTACGGTTCTTCAGGAGTTTTTGCCGACATTGCTTTGCTTTTAAATATTATCCTCATTTTTGGTGTATTGGCTGGATTAGGTGCGGTATTGACTTTGCCTGGTATCGCAGGGATCGTATTGACGATTGGTATCTCGGTTGATGCCAATGTATTGATTTTTGAGCGCATACGTGAAGAGTTAAACAAAGGTAAGGGAGTCAGAAAAGCTGTTGCTGACGGTTTTAGCAATGCCTTGTCTTCTATTTTAGATGCTAACATTACTACTGGACTTACCGCATTGATTCTATTCATTTTCGGAACTGGTCCAATCAAAGGGTTTGCAACTACTTTATTGATCGGTATTGCGACATCTCTGTTTACAGCAATATTCATCACGCGAATGTTCTTAGATGCTCAAAATGAAAAAGGAAAAAATATTTCATTTAGTACAAAACTTACGAAATCACTTTTCACCAATATAAACATCAATTTTCTTCAGAAAAGAAAAGTTGCCTATGTTATTTCGGGGATTTTTATAATTATTAGTTTGGTTTCTTTAAGTTTTCAAGGTCTTAATCAAGGAGTTGATTTTGTCGGAGGACGTTCTTATACGGTTCGTTTCGATCAAATAGTTAATCCTACTGAGATTCAAACCAATCTTTCCACAGGTTTGGGAAGTGCACAAGTGAAGACTTTTGGAGAAGAAAATCAATTGAAAATCACAACAAAATATAAAGTTGATGTTGAAGGTTTAGAGGTAGATAACGAAATTCAAAATATTTTATTCACTTCTTTACAGTCTTATTTACCTGATGGACTCACTTACGATCAATTTGTAAATGGATCTGATAATAAGCAAGTAGGAATTATGTCTTCTATAAAAGTGGGACCGACAATTGCAGATGATATTAAGAAAAATTCTTTTTTAGCCGTTATCGGTTCTTTGATCGTAGTGTTCTTATATATCTTACTGAGATTTAGAAAATGGCAATTCTCTCTAGGAGCAGTTACCGCTGTTTTCCATGATGTATTGATCGTATTGGGAATATTTTCTCTAACTTATAAATTCATGCCCTTTAGCATGGAAATTGATCAGGCATTTATCGCCGCTATTCTGACGGTGATTGGGTATTCCTTGAATGATACGGTGGTTGTATTTGACCGTATTCGAGAATTTGTAGGGGAGCATACCAAATGGGAATTTGACAAGACTGTTGATTCTGCTTTAAATAGTACTTTAAGTAGAACCTTAAACACTTCTTTAACTACGCTAATCGTATTGCTTGCGATCTTTATCTTTGGAGGAGAATCAATCAGAGGGTTTATGTTTGCATTGATTGTTGGGGTGGTAGTCGGAACCTATTCTTCCGTATTCATCGCAACTCCTGTAATGTTCGATACACAAAAGAAAAAACCAATTGAGGCACCTAAATAAAGCTTAATAAATAATAGTTATAAATTAAGTCGCACCCCTCAGGATGCGACTTTTTTATTGGATATTGTTGATGTGCGCCAAATGATGGTAAGAATGCCATGCGTATAAGGCAACCACGGTATAGAGTGGGTAATCTTTTCCTTTGCCAGGATGATAATAAGATTTCTCAAACTCCTCAGCTTTCATTTGGCCGATCAATGTTGTCCATCGATGGTGTATGCCTTTTAAAATAGCAATACTTGATTTGACATCGGTTTGAGTAGCATCAGGAAGTTCAGCCCATTCGGATTCTGTATAATCTTTTATGGAGGGAGTATCTTCAAGTAACGCGTGTTTAAATCGAACGTAACAATGAATGTGACTGTCTGCAAGGTGATGAATCACTTGAGCAATGTTCCACCCTCCAGGGCGGTAAGTGTGCTTAAAATCGTCCTCTGAAAAGCTTTGAATTGACTTTTCCAAGATTTTAGGGAAATCACGTAGTTTTTTGGTGTAAGTATCTAATGTTTCTTTGTCAAATTTCTCTAAACGTTCGAATCTCCCAATCGGATATTTTAATTTTTCCAGTAGGTCAGGACTCATTTTATTTTTCATAGCATCGGGGTATATTGGTTTATGATATTTTACTTTTTTTAGAATAAAACATAATAAAAATTCCTACTAAAATGAATGGAATACTTAACCATTGTCCGGTGGTGAACATTGGCAAAATTTCTTCAAACCCTCCCTGACTTTCCTTGACGTATTCTACTACAAAACGAATGGTGAAAAGACTTGTAAAGAAAAATCCTAAGAGGAATCCCTTTCTTTCCCCAAAACCATTGTCATAGAACTTTTTTATCGCAAAGAAAAGAATGATATAACCAAAGGCTTCATAGAGCTGTGCTGGGTGCCTTGGAAGTACTTCTCCTCTGTTTTGAAAAACCACTCCTAAATTTGTATTTGTATATTTCCCAACAATTTCGGAATTAAAAAAGTTTCCAATCCTAACAAAAGCAGCACCGATACTTATTGGAATGACCAATCGATCTAAAATCCAAATCAGTGGTTTGAACTTGTATTTTCGTTGGTATAGATACAAGCCAATAAGGACACCAATCGTGGCGCCATGACTTGCCAACCCCCTAAAACCAATAAATTCGTAACCAGGGATAAAACCAAAAAATAATTCTTTAGAAGGATTCTCTCTAATGGGAAGTAATATTTCTACCCAATGGTTTTGATAATAATCCCAACTGTAAAAAAACACGTCTCCAAGTCTGGCGCCTAGTAGTGTAGAAATCACCATGTAAATAAAGATGGGTTCGAGATACTTTAGATCTACTTTTTCTTTGATGAAAATTTTCTTATAAATGCGAAGCCCCAATACAAAAGCGACAATAAACATTAAACTGTAGATGTGAATGCCAAAGCTTCCAATCTCGAAGAGTGTTGAGCTGGGAGCCCAATTAAATTTCAATAATATCATTTTTAGTTTTTAATCTATTTGTTGGTTAAAAGTAATGTAAATCTTTGATTTTAATATTTAATCTTCATTATGGAACAGGATCGTGACCTTTTCCTCCCCATGGGTGGCACATAGAGAGCCTTTTCAAAGTAAGAAAACTACCCTTAAAAAGACCATATCTTTTATAAGCTTCTAATGCATATTGAGAGCAGGTAGGGGTGAACCGACAACTGGGAGGAAATAATGGGGAGATGAGAATTTGATAGGTTTTAATCAATATTATAAAAGGAAAAATTAAAATTTTTCTCATCATACAAAAAAAATAATCAATCAATTGAAAATGTAGTTCCCTCTTTACCGTCCTTCAATTGAATACCGGATTCCATAAGCTGGTCTCTGATTTGATCTGAAGTTTCAAAGTCCTTATTCTCTCTCGCTTTATTCCTGAGTTCAATTAGCAAATCAACAGCACCAGTAAGTTTAAGTGTTGTGTCGGAGCTTGTTTTTTGTTCTGTTGCAATTCCCAAAACCTCATGAATAAATTCAGGCATCATCTTGCTTAAAGTCTCCCATTGAGAAACGCCAATCGGATGGTTTTTATGAATAACAAGATTTATGAATTTTGCAGCATCAAATAGCTGAGCGATTAATAGCGGACTATTAAAATCATCATCCATTGCTGCATAACATTTTTTGAGCCACTCTTTTGTGTCAAATGCTCCGTCCTCATTTACTGGTTTAAGCTCAGGTAACTTATTTACGGCCTCCATCAAACGATAATAACCCTTTTCTGAAGCATTTAAAGCATCTTCGCTGATGTCTAAAATGCTAGTATAGTGGGCTTGAAGCATGAAAAACCGAAACACCTCAGGAGAATAAGGTTTCTTAAACATCTTGTTCTTACCCGTAAACAGATCCATTGGAAGAATATTATTTCCAGTAGATTTAGCCATTTTTTTCCCATTCAAAGTCAGCATATTGGCATGCAGCCAGTATTTTACTGGGGATTTTTTATTAATTGCTTCCGCTTGGGCAATTTCACATTCATGATGAGGGAATTTTAGGTCCATTCCTCCGCCATGTATATCAAAAGAAGCCCCAAGGTATTTGGTACTCATTGCCGTACACTCGAGGTGCCAACCGGGGAAGCCATCACTCCAAGGAGAAGGCCATCGCATGATGTGCTGAGGTTCGGCTTTTTTCCAAAGTGCAAAGTCTTGCGGATTTTTTTTATCGGTTTGCCCGTCAAGTGTTCGGGTGTTGTGAATGAGGTCCTCTATTTTTCTTCCACTTAGTTTTCCGTAACGATGAGATTCATTGAATTTTAAAACATCAAAATAGACAGATCCATTAACTTCATAGGCAAAACCCTCATTAAGAATGTCTTTTACCAATTCGATTTGTTCAATGATGTGACCTGTTGCTGTTGGCTCTATTCCGGGGGGGAGGTTATTGAATTTCTCTAAAATTCGGTGAAAGTCTACAGTGTAAAACTGAACAACTTCCATGGGTTCTATTTTTTCAAGCCTTGCTTTTTTAGAAATTCGATCTTCTCCAACATCCTCATCATTTTCTAAATGACCTGCATCCGTAATGTTTCTAACGTAACGAACTTTATATCCTAGGTGCTTTAAATATCTATAAATTAAATCAAAGGAAATAAAAGTCCTGCAGTTTCCCAAATGAACATTGCTATAGACCGTTGGTCCACAAACATACATCCCAACATGACCTTCAACCAGTGGCACAAAAGGTTCTTTTTTACCACTCAAGGAATTGAAAACGACTAGCGAGTTATCAATCAAAATTCAGTATCTAATTTTATGTAATCTAAAAACTCTCTTTTAACATCTTTTCCTTTAAACTTCCCGCTAAATTCAGAAGTTACCGTGCTGCTACTAATATCGCTTATCCCTCTTGAATTAACACACAAATGTTTGGCATCAATCACACAAGCAACATCTTCAGTTTTTAACACCTTCTTGAGTTCATTAACAACCTGAAGAGTTAGTCTTTCTTGAACTTGAGGTCGTTTGGCGTAATAATCTACAATCCGATTCATCTTAGACAGACCCACGACTGTTCCACTTGAGATATAAGCAATGTGCGCTTTTCCAACGATTGGCAATAAATGATGTTCGCAAGTAGAGTAGAGGGTGATGTTTTTCTCAACCAACATTTCACCGTATTTATACTTGTTTTCAAAAGTTGATGATTTTGGTCTGTTCTTAGGATCCAAACCACTAAAGATCTCATTGACAAACATCTTGGCGACCCTACGAGGAGTTCCGCTCATACTGTCATCTGTTAGATCCATTCCTAAGATTTCAAGAACCTCCTGAATTTTTTCTTCAATTAGTAATGTTTTTTCAACATTACTAAGAACGAAAGCGTCTTTTCTAAGAGGAGTTTCAGCAGAGGTCCCATGGTGGTTGTCCGCCAAATCATCCTGATTATCAATTAACATATTTTCTGTCTTCATAGTGCATTTAAGTGGCACAAATATAGTTATTTATGAATTAATCAAATAAGGTAAATGGACTCTTTTGCGATTCTTAGTTAAGAATTTCTATTAAAGTTTTAAGGAATAGGTAACAACTATTTGAACCTGTTCTTTACTAAGATCAATAGGATCGTCAAGTCCTTTTTGATAAATGAGCTCTGTCCTTTCTGATTTTTGTTTAAGAATGGTGGCGCTTAGGTTGCTTCCGCCAAAATCATACCCAATACCCAAGGAGTATCCTTTGCTGAAATCAGGTGTTGTTCTGTTGAGGTTCTGATAAGAGAAATATCCGCCTCTTAAACTTAATTCTTCTACGCGATATTCTCCTCCAATACGATAAGTTGCTGCCTTTTTTAGGGTGGATTTAATTTCGTTGTTCAGATTAATATAATCATCATTTCCTTGCTTGGTGTCAAACTCAATGTTTTGAAAGTTAACCAGATTGTATTCAAAACTGATTAATCCTTTGCTACCAAATATGTAAGCCAAACCTGTAGAAAGCTTTGAGGGGGTTTTGATGTTATATTCATAGATATTAATGATTTGAGGATTGATCACGTCACTACGGTCTTCTCTATTAGTACTAACATATTGAACAAGTTCTTCCTGAATACTATACCAAGTAGGACTTTGATAGCTCAATCCTAGGCGAATGTTTGGAGAAGGTTTGTAGATTGCTCCTAGTTGAATAGAAAATCCATCGGCTAGGGTTGAGAGCTCGTTTTCAAATTCAGTTTCAATGAAGTCTGATCCATTTCCATAATCGTTTTCACGCAAGTAATCAGTTCTTTTAAATTCGCTGTTATAACTGTTTATATTCATTCCTAAATACAAATTTTCCTCGTATTGCGTACTGATGGTAAAACTGTGTTTTTTATTCGCACCCGACTCAGTTACAAAAAAATTGTGATTTAAACTATTTTTTTGAGGATTACTAGCTGAATTATAGTCTGTGTTGTTAGAGTCATTACTCGATGGGTTTATGATGAAGGATTGATAGCCCAAAAATGCTTGTTGGGCATCGAAACCGAAGTTGTCTCCGAGGTATTGATAGACATAAGGAACTCTTTCACCATCTGCTAAGTCAATATTAACAAACTGAACTCCTTGTGCATAGGATAAAAAATAATCATCTAACCCTCTACTTGGATTGACCCCATAAGCATTAAATTTAGAATCAAAACGTTGGTCTCCATTAAAATTATAAGCAAAACTCAATTTTGAAAAATCACTACTTCCATTGGTCATGACAAAAACAATTCCAAATTGGTCGATGTTGGTTGCTCCTGAATTGATATTTCTAAAATTATTAAAATAACCAGCATCAATTTGGTTTTTAGTATAATTTAAAGAAACGCCCAATTCTGAGTGTAAAAAGACAGCAGCAGCAGCAGGATTCTCACTTACGGCAGACATGTCGCCTCCGAGGGCATTAAAAGCCCCTCCAAGGGCCATAAACCTTGCTGTTCCTTTTAACTGGGGACGAGCATATCGCAATGCGTCTTCAATATACTGTCCTAAAGTCAGGTTTGTATATAGGAATAGCGTTAAAACAATTAATATGTTTTTAGTTTTCATGTTTTGAAATTTGAGATTAATTAACGACCTCTTGAGCTTCTTCCACTACTTCTGCTACTTCCCCAACCACTTGAACTACTGCTGCTGCTTCTCCCAGAACTGTAGGAGGGGGAAGAAGAACTCCTTCGAGAATTGTAATTGGTCGATTTATAGTTACTAGTATTGGCGCTACTTCTGCCAGCGTTGTAGTTTTGATTATTACTTGAATTTGACTTTTTACTTGTTGTCGCTGGTCTACTGGCCGCAGACCCTACTCTTCCTTCGGAGGGTGTGTAAATCACTCTTTTTGAAGTGATTGGAGCAGATCGAACGGTATTTGGTTGGCGATTATTAGCCGCTTGGGAAGTAACATTAGAAGTTCTTACACGATTTAGAGAAGACCTCCCCGAATTATAATGAACTATTTTGTTAGCGTCAGAAACTCTTGTACTGACACCTGACGCTTGGCTGCCGGTTGTTGCACGATTAGTTGATCGATTCGCCCTAACAACAGTTTGAGAAGATCTTCCACCTCTGGAGGTTTTGGATCGAGAATACCTTCGATAGTCTCTATTCAAACCATACCTTGAGTAAGGTCGGTTAAGAGCATAATTTCTGTATCGATTAAACCTGTGATAAGGAGCATAATAATTATAACCATATCCAAAGTTTCTGAAGGGAGAGTAGAAACCAATGCCCCAACGAGGACCGCGGTAATAACCCCTATAAAAATCATAAGGTCGATAGGGACTCCAATAAGGATCGTTGAACCCTCCAAAATAGAATCCACCAAAACCTAAACTAGTTCCGTAAAAACTATTCCACGGATTGTTATTTACTAAATAAACTTCTGTTCTATTCGTGCTTGCACCCCATGGTGCTTGAGAGTTTACTTGAACATTACCACTATCGGTTTGACTGGAATAGTTTTCAGTATCTGTGTAAGCATAATCTTGCCCATCATTTATAGAAGAATAATCATCTGCTACATTACTAAAATAGTTCTGATATTTATCACCATTTTTAGAATTTTGAGCTTCTGTAAGCAATTCAGGTCTTTCAACCGATGAACTGCCATAAATCCCATCAGCGGCATAGTAAGAAGACCCTTGATAACTTCCACAGGATAGAAATGTCATTACAAGAGAAAAAGCAATTAATTTATTGAACGGATCTAAATTTTTTATTGTTCTCATAGTTGACAGTTTTTTTTAATGAATGACAGAAAAAATAGTAGTTTTGTGCATCATTAGGTTAATTACCAATATAAAAACAAAATCTGTGCCAAACTTCTTATGGGGAAAAAATTAACATCACGTAGCGAAGATTATTCTAAATGGTATAACGAACTTGTCGTAATGGCAGACTTGGCCGAAACTTCTGCTGTCAGAGGTTGTATGGTTATAAAACCTTATGGCTTTGCGATATGGGAGAAAATGCAAGCCGAGTTAGATAAAATGTTTAAAGCAACAGGACATGAAAACGCATACTTCCCTTTGTTCGTTCCAAAAAGTTTATTCGAAGCAGAAGAAAAAAATGCAGAAGGTTTTGCAAAAGAATGTGCCGTAGTTACACATTATCGATTAAAGAACGACCCTGATAATAATGGAAAATTAATTGTTGATCCAGAGGCAAAGCTAGAAGAAGAGTTGGTTGTACGCCCTACCAGCGAAGCAATTATATGGAGTACTTATAAAAATTGGATTCAATCTTATAGAGACCTTCCGATACTTATTAATCAATGGGCAAATGTTGTTCGTTGGGAAATGAGAACAAGATTATTTTTAAGAACTGCCGAATTTTTATGGCAGGAAGGACATACTGCTCATGCTACAAAAACGGAGGCGCTGGAAGAAACCTTATTGATCAATGGCTTGTATGCTGATTTTCTAAAAAACTTTATGGCAATCCCGGTAATTCAGGGAGTTAAGACCGAAAGTGAACGTTTTGCTGGAGCTGAAGAAACCTATTGCATTGAAGCATTGATGCAAGATGGTAAAGCACTTCAAGCAGGAACTTCACATTTCTTAGGTCAAAACTTTGCAAAGGCATTTGATGTAAAGTTTGCCACGAAAGATGGAAAACTCGAACATGTATGGGCATCTTCATGGGGAGTTTCTACCCGTTTGATGGGTGCACTAGTCATGACTCACAGTGATGATAAGGGCTTGGTGTTGCCACCAAATCTCGCACCCATTCAAGTCGTTATTGTGCCAATATATAAAGGAGATGACCAATTGGATGAAATTTCTAAAGTGGCAGTTCCACTTAAGGAATTGCTTATTAGTCGGGGAATCTCTGTTAAATATGATAACCGTGATAATTTTAAGCCTGGATATAAGTTTAATGATTATGAATTAAAAGGCGTGCCCATTAGAATTGCCATTGGACCACGTGATCTTGAGAATAATGTTGTCGAAATGGCTAGGCGAGATACGCTAGAAAAATCATCAGTTCCTTTGGAAGGAATCAGTGACCATATCATAAAAACGCTAAAAGAGATTCAAGATCGTTTATACACCAAAGCTTTAAACTTTAGAGAAGAGCACATAACAGCGGTTGATAATTTTGAAGAATTTCAATCAGTATTGTCTAGCAAAACCGGATTTATTTCTGCCCATTGGGATGGAACTTCAGCGACAGAAGAAGCAATTAAAAAGGCAACAAAGGCAACCATCAGGTGTATTCCTTTGGAAGGTGTTAAAGAAGAAGGTTCTTGTGTTTATTCTGGAAAACCTTCTGTTCAGCGTGTTCTTTTCGCAAAAGCATATTAAAGGGTTAAAGTTGGTAACTGAAACATTTGTCCGCTAATATATCTTTGTAGAAAAGTTTTTGTTTACCTCCTAAGTTTGAAAAATGAGTCACACTTGTTGTGCGAAGGTTTCCATTGGCTTTCCTCAGAGCAGATTTAGGTAAATAGCTTTTTAATTCCTCGTGAAGTTCAATCACATTTCCTGTTTTTATGTTTTGTGTATAATTACAAAAAGAAAAAAACTTTTGTTTAATAGTCTCTGTTGTTTTGAAGTCATACAACGAGGGTGCCGTCCAAATGTAGGAGGTGTTTATGTCCAATTTTCCTTTAATTAATCTCTTTCCATCCCAAAAATATTTTAACAACAGGGGAGAAGACTTAAAAACTAAACTCAAATATAAGAATGGCGCAACATAGATCAAATTGGTTTTGTCAAGTGTCATCGGATTTTCAACTTGAAGATGGTCTAAAAGAATATTTCCTCGGCTAACAGGATATTTTTTTTTCTCTTCTTCGGTTAGATGCTTACCATTTAATATGCAACCCAGTCTATTTTGGTTGGCATGAATAGCGAGCCAACTTCCCCCTTTTTCCATGTCTTTGGGATAGGTCAACCGGTGAACCCCATGCGAATAAGTTCGTGGGGTTAATGTTTTTCTTAATTGATTTTCATCTCTATTAGAAGTGAAGTAAAAACCTTTTTCTGTGGGTATATAGCTTACGATGCACATTGATCTCTGTATCGTTGAGTTGAAAAGGCAACACCAAAATCTCGGTCTACAAGGTCTAAATACCCAAATTGTTTAAGGGAAATTTTTATAAGTGCCTGATGATGAATGCAATGATCTAAACAATAAGTCAGTTCTCTGAAAAAAGAACTCTCTGCGCTTTCTAGTTCATTGGGCTCAAAGGATGCACTTAAATGAATCTTTTTTGTATTTTTTACATCTGAAAGGTTTTCAATTTCTTCCAAAAGTGAGTTTAAAACGATTAATCCATATTTAGGGTTGGATTCCATCTCAAGATTTCTTTTTCTTAAATCATAATTTAGGGTAGTATTGTCTTTACTGCTTAAACAGCACTGGTAAAACTCTACGATATGTCTAAAATGCTCACCAATGCTTGCGCCAAAGAGAAACTCACTCGGCTCATTAAATTTATTTTTCGGCAACTTTATTAATAGTTGTTTAAGAGCATTTAATACGATTTTATGATGTTTAATTTCCATTTGGGGCGTTTATTTTTTTTAGAATAATAGGTTATTGTTTGATTATAAAATTCACGGAAGGTGAGGGGTGAGGCATTATTTTTCATTTTATGAAAGGCAATTTGTTGAATGATTTTCATGTGAAAAAACAGATCTTTATAAGCCTTAAAAATATTGTAATTGGGATCGTAAATATGAATAGGTTCTGAATTCACACCATTAATTTCAATAATTTTAATTCCTTTTTTTTGTTCAAAGGCAGCCCAGTTATTAATTTTAATATCAAATCTACCATAATCAAAATTTGGGAGCGCATTTGCCCATTCTTCAACACATTCCACGAGGTGTTTTGGTTTTTTGTGTCTTGCATCAAGAAATGTGGTGCCCCTGTTGTGATTTCCGATAGGCTCTAAGAGGACTACCTCTCCTTTTCCTATAATCTTATGTCTGTAGGATTTAAACTTAGCCTTGAAGTACTCCATTCGATTTCTTGCTCGTATGTTTTTTTTAAGCAGTGATTCAAAACTTGACTTTCCATCACCAATGATTTGACAGAATTCCTTTTCACCGATTGAACTGATACAAGCCTTACCATTAGGTTTTTTATAATACAAAACCCCTAATTCATATGGGTAGTCAATATATTCTTGAATAAGAACAGAAGTATAGGAGGATTTCTGAAGATGAATAATTAAACCCTCAAAAGAGTCAATCTTTTCAACTTCCTTTCCTCGTTCGCCCATGTCCGGCTTAGCTATCAATGGAAAATCAATTTCTTGTAGTCGGAGTGATTGTTTAAGATCTGATTCATCTATACTCGAATCGACAAGCATCGTTTTTGGCAACCACTTTGATTCAAAATGTCTCAAGTAGTTTGATTTAGAGCATAAAAAAGCACCAGCATTCTCCATGCATTCATTGAGGACAGTAAAATAAAATGGGTTTTTGGATTTTACAGCAAGAATCACATAATAAAAATAGGCCGGAATATAAAATATTCCAAAGGGCCAAAATTCATAATGTAGGTATTTTTTTAAATTAACAAACCACACAAAAAGTAATCTTTTAGTTCTTGATAATTGTCTTTAAATCAAAATAATGGCGCTCCTTGTTAAGGATTAGATTAGCAATTGAGAGTGCAAAGCAAATTAATGCCAAAGCAAAAAGATTTCCACCATCATTCAATCCGTCCCATTCAACAACAATTCCGATTGGAGTGAACAGATGTAGGAAAATAGCACCGATCATAAGTAGTATGCAAAACAGTGATCCTTTTAATTGTGTTTTTTTAATCAACAATAGTACACCGGTAATGAGCTCAATGAACCCCAAACCATACCTGCCATAGGGTTCTAGTCCAATGGTGTCAAAAATATGAATGGCTTGCGCATGATCCCCCCATTTATAGTAGAGGGTTTGAAACAGTAGTATCGCAATAATGATCCTGAGGATCAGAGAGATTTTATCTTTCATAAGTGAGGGGCTTATTTTTTGGAGATTGTTTTGGACCAATTACTTTCGGCAGCTATTCTAAGGTTATCGTTATTTTCATTCCATTTCTCTAGGGTGTCATTAAAATAACTTCTGTAGAATAGATATAATTTTCCATTTTCTATGCTGTAAGCTTCGGGGTTAATTTCGACTTTTTTGTTCTTTTGACCCATTGCATAGGCACACCATCCGCCGAATTGAGGTAAATATTCTCCCGGATTTTCGTCAAACATTAATTTATTTGCCTCACTTGAGAAATAATAAATCAGTCCGTTATGAGAACTTTTCCATAATGAATCTCCTTTTTTGGGTTTATTTTCTTTGAAATATGAGATTAAGTCATATCCCTGAACGGCCAATTGGTCGCTTTCAACATTTGCATGTTTTCGTTCGGCTTGGAAGTCTTGTTGGGCAAAGAGGAGACCAGAGAATAGCAATGTTAAAGAGAGATGAAGTAGGTTTTTCATTTGTTAGTTCAATTTAGGGTCGTATCAAATTTAATAAATTTTAGGAAAAGAACTTCATCCCTTTAAAAAATTGAGATTGGCTAAAAAATAATTAATTAAAATTGGTGTTGTTTTCGGTTGTTTAATAATTTTTTTCTTCTAAATTTGCCATCTGAAAATAATGGCCCGTTCGTCTATCGGTTAGGACGTTAGGTTTTCATCCTAGAAAGAGGGGTTCGACTCCCCTACGGGCTACAGATTTAAAACATTACAAATGGCAAATCACAAATCCGCATTAAAAAGAATTCGTTCTAACGACAAGAAACGTCTACGCAATCGTTTTCAACACAAAACAACACGTAACGCAATTCGAAAATTAAGAGGCACTTCCGATAAGAAAGAAGCCTTAATTCAATTTCCAACTGTTGTTTCTTTAGTTGATAAATTAGCAAAGAAGAATATTATTCACTCTAACAAGGCTGCTAATATCAAATCAAAGTTGGCGAAGTTTGTTGAGAAACTTTAATTGTAGTTAACGACTAGTCATAAATAATCATAATTGGTTTTTACGATAATATTATTAAATCTTCAAGGGTTATAACTCTCGGAGATTTTTTTATATTTTAGATATCATCTTTTTACTTCAGGATGTGATACGGTATCAAAAAAAAAAGCTTTCCAAAATGGAAAGCTTTTTTTTATTATGAATTCATTGAAATCAGAAATTCTTCGTTGTTTTTAGTTTTCCTAAAGCGATCATTTATAAATTCCATTGCTTCTACAGGATTCATGTCCGCCAAATACTTTCTCATAATCCACATGCGTTGTAAGGTCGTTTCATCTAACAACATATCATCTCTTCGAGTGCTTGATGAAACGAGGTCTATGGCAGGGAAAATCCTTCTGTTAGCGATTCTTCTGTCTAGTTGAAGTTCCATGTTACCTGTACCTTTAAATTCTTCAAAGATTACTTCATCCATTTTCGATCCAGTGTCTGTCAAAGCAGTTGCAATAATTGATAAAGATCCACCTCCTTCTATGTTTCTTGCTGCTCCAAAAAATCTTTTGGGCTTGTGAAGTGCATTTGCATCAACTCCTCCACTCAAAATCTTACCAGAGGCAGGTTGTACCGTATTGTAGGCTCTTGCCAATCGGGTGATTGAATCGAGTAGAATGACAACATCATGTCCACATTCAACCATTCTTTTGGCTTTTTCGAGCACAATGTTTGCCACTTTCACATGGCGCTCGGCGGGTTCGTCAAAAGTTGAAGCGACTACTTCTCCATCAACGTTACGCTGCATATCAGTTACTTCCTCAGGTCTTTCATCAATTAATAATATCAATTGATAAACTTCAGGGTGGTTTGCAGCAATCGCATTTGCTATATCCTTTAAAAGCATTGTTTTACCAGTTTTGGGCTGGGAAACAATCATTCCTCTCTGTCCTTTTCCAATAGGAGAGAACAAGTCAATGATTCGTGTTGAAACAGTGCTTTTTTTGTCTGCAATATTGAATTTTTCGTCAGGGAAAAGAGGTGTTAGGTGCTCAAAAGAAACTCGATCACGCACTACTTTGGGATCTAGCCCATTAATTTTATTAACCTTAATTAGAGGAAAGTATTTTTCTCCCTCCTTTGGTGGTCGAACAGTCCCAAGAACAGTATCTCCCGTTTTCAGACCAAAAAGACGCACCTGTGATTGAGATACATATACATCATCAGGAGAGGATAGGTAATTAAAATCCGAAGACCTTAAAAATCCATACCCTTCAGGCATCATGTCTAAAACCCCCTCAGTATCAATAATTCCCTCAAATTCAAAATCAGGCTCACGATAACGATTTCTATTATCTCTATTGTGATTGACCTCTTCTCTTTTTCGTTTTTGGTTATTATGGTTGTTCTTATTGTTGGGGTTATTGGGATTATTGTTATTAGCGTTATTATTGGGGTTGTTAGGATTGTTTTTGTTCGTGTTGTTATTGTTTTTCCCTTGAACTGGCTTTGACCTTTGTTCTTGAGGCACATCACTTTTTTGGTCTTTGGCTTCTGTTGGCTTTTTTTCTTCAGATTTGACCTTTGCTTTTTCAGGTGCTGCTTTTTTAGGAGCTTTAGCCTCTTTTTTTTGAGAAATTACTGGACTGGCCTCTTTTTCTTCAGCGACAGCTTTAATTGCTGCAATGTCTATGATTTGATAGATCAGTTCTAGTTTCTTTAAACCTGCCATTCTTTTAACTCCGAGAGTTTTGGCTATTTCTTGTAAATCAGAAAGTTTTTTACTTTTTAGCGTTGCTATTTCGTACATACGAAAGTATTAATTGCGGTAAGAATAAATGATTAATATAATATCGAAAATATGGTCTGTGGGTAGCGAAGATTAGTATTGCTACGGAACAATATTACAAATTTTATTTTAAACCAACATTGTTTTTAAAAAAACTTATTTTTGTGATAAATTTAAGTAAATGATTCAAAGAGTTCAAACTGTTTTTTTAGTCCTCATGCTGTTCTTGTATGGAGTGGCTCAAGTTTATTTTGAGACCCCTAAGGCTCTTGAATATAAAATAACGACGAGTGTTTCAAGTGATTTTGTTCTCTATTTATCTTTTTCAGCTTTGCTTGTTTTGTCCACGATCTTCTTTTTTAAAAAGAGAAAAATTCAATTGCTATTGAATCGAATTCAACTCTTTATTCATTTGATGGTATTAATTGTACTTTCAATATCATTCGCTTTTTGGGAAGGATTTAATAACGAGGATTTATGGTTGCTGGTTCCATCATCAAGCATTTTACTGATTCTTTTTGCAAATAAAGGAATCAAAAAAGATGAAAATCTCATTCGTTCTCTCGACCGTATTCGTTAAACTTTTCCTCTAGCACCCAGTTCAACTACCTCTAGGTTTTCAATTTTACCTTTCTCAAGAGTAAATCTCAGCATCGTTCTTATTTTGTGAAATCCATAGACACCAGCTGCTCCCGGATTCATATGAAGTATTCCCAGCTTCTTATCGGACATTACTTTTAAGATGTGCGAATGCCCACAAATGAACAGTTTAGGTCTTTCCCTTAGAAGCAATTTTCGTACTCTCGGATTGTAACGCTCAGGATATCCTCCAATATGAGTCATAAATACTTCGACACCTTCACAATTGAATCTTAAGTCTTCTTTAAATATACTTCTCAATTCATGGCCATCAATATTACCATAAACTGCACGTAACGGTTTCAATTTAGTTAGTTTATCCGTAACTTCTGCAATTCCAATATCCCCAGCATGCCATACTTCATCTGCTTGTTTGACGTATTTTAAAATAGCCTCATCCAAATGTCCGTGCGTGTCAGAGATTAATAATATTTTTTTCAAGGTTTAAAAATTAAATATTTGTTTTTTAAAGGGCGTCTAATTGATGTCAAATATAAATTTAATTAGCATTTTAATTTTAGATTTATTAAAACGATTAAAACCAATATCTTTGTTTGGAATTATTAATTAATGAGTCAGTCCAGGTATTTTCTCGATTTCTCCTATTTAGGTGACGCTTATCATGGTTGGCAGCGCCAGCCAAACGCAACTAGTGTTCAGCAAGTGATTGAAGAGGCTTTATTTACTACCACAAGAAAAGAGACCCTTATTTTTGGAGCAGGAAGGACTGATACAGGAGTTCACGCCAAACAAATGATTGCACATTTTGATGCTGAACTTGACGGTAAGAAGGAAAAACAGCTTGTCTACCAATTAAACAGTTATCTTCCTAGCGACATAGCGGTGAAACATCTTTTTAAAGTAATCAACAATGCCCATGCGCGTTTTGATGCAACTGAACGTTCCTATGAGTATCACTTGTGCACCGAAAAGGACCCTTTTGAAGCACATCGTCATTATTATATTAGATCCATTCCTGATATTGAATTGATGAATCAAGCAGCGAAAATCTTATTTGAATATGAAGACTTTGAATGTTTTTCAAAGACCAAGACGGATGTAAAAACCTTTCTTTGTAAAATAAATCATGCACAGTGGACAGCGAAAGGCTCCCATTATGTCTTTAGTATTTCCGCCAATCGTTTTTTAAGAAATATGGTGCGAGCCATTGTGGGAACACTTTTAGAAATTGGGTTAAAAAAACAAGACTTAAATGATTTTAGAAAAATAATAGAAAGTAAAAACAGAAGTGAAGCGGGCCTATCTGTTCCTGCAAAAGGTTTGTTTTTGACCAAAATCACATATCCAAAAAGTATATTTTTATAAAATGAATAAAGAAAAAGGGAAGATTTTTGACTTGAAGATATTTTCAGAATTGATGCATTATGTTAAACCTTACAAAGGGATTTATTACTTTGTTATGGGAGCAGCAATTCTTCTTTCAATTTTCTCAACGCTTTCCCCTTATTTGCTAAAAGTTGCTGTGGACGACTACATTCGTCCGAAAGATTATGATGGCATGCTGCTGATTATTTGCTTGATGCTTACCACCCTTCTCTTGGAAGTTGTTTTTCAGTTTCTATTTGTTTATTTCGCCAACGGGTTGGGTCAGAATGTGATTCGCGACTTGAGAACAACACTCTATAAAAAAATAATAGGATTCAGAATGTCTTATTTTGACAAATCTGCGATCGGTAGGTTGGTTACTAGGGCTGTAAATGATGTGGAAACAATTGCTAGTATTTTTTCCCAAGGACTCTTCATGATCATCGCTGACTTTCTGAAAATGGGATTGGTTATCGTTGTCATGCTGGTTGTTAATTGGAAATTATCATTAATTGTTTTTTCAATTCTCCCGTTGATTTTATATGCGACCCGTTTGTTTCAGAAGTCAATGAAAATAGCATTTGAAGAAGTAAGGCTACAAGTGGCCAACCTCAATTCTTTTGTTCAAGAAAGAATTAGTGGGATGCAAATTGTTCAACTGTTTCACAGAGAGAAAATTGAATATCAAAACTTTAAAATTATAAATGAGAAGCATAAAAAAGCATGGCTCAAAACGGTTTGGTTTAATTCTATCTTTTTCCCTGTTGCTGAAATCTCATCTTCCCTTACCATCGGTTTATTGGTCTGGTTCGGTGGTCTCAATGTGGCCGCTGGTGGCGCCATATCCTTAGGTCAAATATTTTTGTTTATTCAAATGTCTCAAATGCTTTTCAGGCCATTACGCAACATTGCAGATAAATTTAACACCCTTCAAATGGGAATGGTTGCAGCAGATAGGATTTTTAAAATATTAAGAACTGAAAGCCAAATAAAGGATCTTGGAACTTTGAACCCGGATAAAATAGATGGGAGAATTAGTATAAAAAATCTTACATTTTCATATATAACTGGAGAAAAAGTGCTTCATGGCATCAACCTAGAAATAAAACCAGGAGAAAAAATTGCTGTTGTAGGTGCAACCGGGGCAGGAAAGTCAACCATTATAAATTTGCTTTCACGCTTTTATGAGTTTGATCAAGGTTTAATTTTATTAGATAAAAATTCCATTAAAGATTTCTCTTTAAAAGGGCTGCGAAAACACATAGGAATTGTGCTTCAAGATGTTTTTCTTTTTGCAGACACTATTTATAATAATATTACGCTTTATGACACCGAAATCGAGGAAGAAGATGTTTATTATGCAGCCAAGGAAATCGGAGTTCATGATTTTATCCTCTCGCTTCCAGGAGGATATCAATACAACGTTAAGGAAAGAGGGGTGATGTTGTCTTCGGGTCAACGCCAATTGATATCTTTTTTAAGAGTTTATCTGTCAAATCCAAGCATTCTAATTTTGGATGAGGCAACCTCATCAATTGACTCATATGCTGAGGAAATGATTAAAAGTGCAACAAGGAAAATAACAAAAGGAAAGACTTCGATATTAATAGCCCATAGACTTTCAACAATTAAAAATGCAGACCGCATCGTTGTTATGGAAAAAGGAAAAATCGTTGAAATTGGGTCGCACAAGGAATTATTGGCAAATGAAGGTGGACACTATTCCCAGCTTCATAAAATTCAATTTTTAGCCCCGGTAATTTAATTATTTTAGAAAATGGAAAGATCTTCTATTATCATTCTTTTAAGATCTTCAGTGTTTTTAAACTTACAAAAACCTCCATCTTTTATATAAGATATCTTACCAGATTGCTCAGAAATAACCAAGACCAATGCATCAGTTTTTTCACTAATACCGAAACCAGCTCTGTGTCTCAAGCCAAACTTTGAAGGAATAGCTGTTGAGTCTGAAACAGGAAGCACCACTCTTGTAGCAATGATTTGATTGTCTTTTATGATAACAGCACCGTCGTGTAGGGGACTATTCTTAAAGAATATAGTTTCAAGTATTTGGGCACTCACCTCAATGTTGGCCTCATCCCCAGTATTTTTTATAAAATCAAGATTATTTCCTCTTTCTAATACGATGATAGCTCCTGTTTTTTCGTTTGCCATCTTTTCAGCGGCACTAAGTAAGGCCGTTAAATCGATCTTAATAATTCCTTTATTTTGATTGAAAAAATTAAAATAACGGATGACATTTCTTTTTGAAGCAAAGTTAGAAGAGCCGATGAGTAAAAGAAATTTTCTTATTTCTTGTTGAAAAACTACGATCAAAGCAAAAAATCCTACACTTACAAATTTTCCCAAAATGTTACTTAACACGTCTAGGTTTAGGATGTCCGTAAGCTTCCAAATTAAATAGAAAATCACAATTCCAATAAAAATATTGATCGCGACTGTTCCTTTAAGAAGTTTGTACAAGTAATATAACAATAGTGCTACCAACAGTATGTCTAAAACATCTGTGAAGGAAATATCGAGAAAATCAAATCTACTCAAGGGATTGGCTTTTTGTAAAATTAGGAAACTAATGTAGGGTTTCCAATAAATCGACACATTCTTTAGCTTCCTTCACATCATGAACTCTTAAAATTTGAGCACCTTTTAACAAAGCTACTGAATGCAACACGCTTGTTCCGTTTAAAGCCTGTTCGGGCTTGATGTTTAGTTTTTTATAGATCATCGACTTCCTAGAAACCCCCACTAACAATGGGAGTTTTAAAGCATGAAATAATTCTAGATTTTTTAAGAGTTCATAATTATGATCAATATTTTTTCCAAACCCAAACCCTGGATCAATGATTATGTCATTGATGCCTTGCCCATAAGCTTCTTGTATTTTTTCTGAGAAATAATAAAGAATTTCTTGAATAATATCATCATATTTTGGATTGGCTTGCATGTTTTTAGGACTTCCCTTCATGTGCATCAAAACATAAGGTGCACTGTGCTTTCCAACAACTTCCATGAGTTTAGAATCGAATTTCCCTCCTGAGATGTCATTGATCATGCAGGCACCAATTTTCAAACTTTCGTCAGCGATTTGACTTCTGCAAGTGTCAATTGAAAAAAGCGCATGAGGAAACTTATGCACAAGCTTTTCGAGTACAGGAAACAACCGTCTTGACTCTTCCTCTTCAGAGATTTCTTCGGCACCTGGTTTTGAACTAAAAGCCCCAATGTCAATGAAGGTAGCACCGTCAAACAACATTTTCTCTGTTCGCATTAAAGCATTTTCGGCATCAATATATTTTCCCCCATCATAAAAAGAATCTGGAGTAAGATTAAGAACCCCCATTATTTTAGGGGTATTTAGATCGATAAGTTGACCATTGCAGTTTAGGGTCATGGATGTATTTTAATAGTTTTGAATAACTTTTTCCTTAAGCCCTCAAGGAGTTAAAAAATTTATCGAAATTTACACTAAATTTTACAATATAAATGGATACTACCCAACTTCAATATCACAGGGTAATTGAAAACTGTAAGTCACTCTTCAAAATGAAAATGCACGACTATGGCAGTGCATGGAGAATTCTTCGTCTAACTTCATTAACCGATCAAATCTATATTAAGGCGCAACGCATTAGAGGCTTGCAAATCAATGCAACTCGAAAAGTTGATGAAGGGGAAATTCCCGAATTTGTGGGGATTATTAATTATTCAATCATGGCGTTGATACAGATTGATTTGGGGATTTCAGAAAGCCCCGATCTTGATCAGGAGGCTGCCTTGTTAAACTATGAGAAGCACCTCAAGCTAACTTTTGATCTAATGTTGGCTAAGAATCACGATTATGGTGAAGCTTGGCGGGAAATGCGGGTCAGTTCTTTGACGGATTTAATTTTGCAGAAATTGATGCGGGTTAAACAAATTGAAGAAAATGCTGGAAAGATTTTAGTAAGTGAGGGCATTGATGCCAATTATCAAGACATCATTAATTATGCAGTTTTCGCGTTGATTCACCTTAAAGCTTTTGAATAGCAGTTATGTTTTATCCTATGCTTTCCAAGTTTTTTTATGCTTTATTAACACTTTTCGGGGTCGTTAGTATTATTTTTTTTCTTTTTAACGTGCTTCCGGGTGATCCAGCTCAGATGATGCTCGATCAAAAAGAAGACAGTGAGCAAATGAAATTGGTCAAGAAAAAATTTGGGTTCGATCTTCCTGTTGCTAAACAATATTTCTTATACCTCAACGATCTTTCAATAATCTCCTATCACTCCAGCGCAAAAGAAGATTTTTCTTATTTTTCAAATGAAAAATACACAGGGTTTAAAATCCTTGATAATTCAATATTTTCAGTTGCTATTAAAGCACCCTATTTAAGAAGCTCTTATCAAAAACGCGGTAAAAAGGTTTCTTCTATTATCTTGGAAACCCTCCCAAATACAATTGTACTGGCGATATCGTCAATTTTAATTGCCATTTTTTTAGGAATAATTTTTGGTGTCATTGCCACCTTAAACAAAGATACTTGGATAGATCGATGGCTTCAACTAATCAGTACTTTAGGAATGAGTGTTCCTTCTTTTTTTAGTGCGATTATTTTTTCTTGGTTGTTTGGTTTTGTACTGAATCGTTATACCCAACTTAATATGACAGGCAGCCTTTTTGAGTTAGACGATTTTGGAGAAGAACGGCACTTAATGTTTAAAAACTTAATACTTCCCGCATTTGTTCTGGGGATTAGGCCTTTGGCGGTAATCATTCAATTGATGCGAGGCAGTCTATTAGAGGTCTTATCACAAGATTATATAAGAACAGCTAAATCAAAAGGATTGTCTCGGTTTAAGGTGGTTTTTAAGCACGGAATTAAAAACGCATTAAACCCTGTAGTAACCGCAGTTTCCGGGTGGTTTGCCTCGTTGCTCTCCGGAGCTGTTTTTGTAGAATACATTTTTGGATGGAAAGGGCTAGGAAAAGAAATCGTAACCGCTTTGAATACCCTTGATATTCCAGTAATAATTGGCGCTGTTTTAACCATTTCAACCTTATTTATAATCATAAATATTTTAGTCGATCTTATCTACATTAAGCTCGATCCACAAGTAAAACTAAATTAATTAAAACATGAGAAAAAAAATCGTAGCAGGAAACTGGAAATTGAACAATGACAAGCATGAAACTGCTCAACTGATCGTAGCTTTACTTTCTGATCCAATCCCGTCAGATGTTAGGGTGATGATTGCCCCCGCATTTACGCACCTTGTTCAAGCAAAAACCTTGACCGAAGGAACTGCTTTGGAAGTGATTGCTCAAAATATGAATGCAGCTACTTCTGGAGCTTATACAGGAGAGATTTCTGCACGTATGCTCAATAGCATCGGAATCAATCAAGTGATTTTAGGACATTCTGAAAGAAGGGCTTATTATAACGAAACAGACCTTTCATTAAAAGAAAAAGTTGTTACTGCTCTTGAGCACGACATGGAAATCATTTTTTGTTTTGGAGAAGAATTGGATCAAAGAAAAGCAGAGAAACATTTTGAAGTTGTTAAAAGTCAATTGGAAATCGCATTATTTGATTTAGAACCCGCTTCTTGGTCAAAAATAATTTTGGCCTATGAGCCCGTATGGGCGATTGGAACCGGAGAAACTGCAAGTCCAGAGCAGGCGCAAGAAATCCATGCTTATATCCGTAAAATTATTGCAGAAAAGTATGACAATACTTTGGCTGAAAGTGTATCAATTCTCTACGGGGGAAGTGTTAAGCCAGGTAATGCGGCTTCAATTTTCTCACAAACAGATGTTGATGGAGGTTTGATAGGAGGTGCTGCTTTAAACGCAAATGATTTTAAAGCAATTTTTCAATCCACATAATGTCAGTTGTTTATTTAAAATTAAATTTTAATATTTCCCCAATTGCTCCCTGGCGTGATGTGTTGATCGCTGCGCTTGGAGAAATAGGTTTTGAAAGTTTCGAAAACACTGATTTTGGATTTCAGGGTTATATTCAAAAATCTGAATTTGATCTTGTACTCCTAAATCAGTTGTCTTTACTCAAAAACAAAGATATTCAGGTCAGTTGGTTGGTGAGCGAAATTCAACCTCAAAACTGGAATGAGACATGGGAAAATAACTTTAAACCAATTAAAATTGGATCTGATTGTATAATTCGCGCCCATTTTCATGAAAAAATTGAAGTCAAATATGACCTGATCATTACGCCCAAAATGAGTTTTGGGACGGGTCATCACGAAACGACTCGAATGATGATGTCTTTTTTGCTGGAAACAGATTGTACGGAAAAGACAGTACTTGACATGGGCACCGGAACTGGTGTTCTCGCGATTTTGGCAGATAAAAAAGGAGCTAAAAATGTTCTTGCTGTTGATTTTGATCAGTGGTGCGTTGAAAACACCAATGAGAATTTAAAGTTAAATCAGTCCAGGAACATATTAGCTTTAAAAGGAAGTGAGGTCCCGAAAGGAGGCCCCTATGACCTTATATTGGCCAACATTAACAGAAATGTGTTGATGGTTCAAATCAGCGATTATGCGGAACAATTAAATACTGGCGGTCATCTAATTATGAGTGGTTTTTATAATAAAGACTTAAATTCCATACAGGAGTGTTGTGCTTCTGTACACTTAAAATTTATTCGTAATTTTGAAGAAAATAATTGGGTAGCTGCCAGTTTTTCAAAACAATGAATATTAAGAAGCCAAAAATAGAAAACGAACCAGATGTAGAAATCCTTACTCAAGTTGGAAAACAGCATGAAATTATTTTATTTAATGATGATGTTAATAGCTTTGAGCATGTGATTGAAACTTTGGTGATTGTTTGTGACCACACCTTCGAGCAAGCAGAACAATGTGCCTATTTGGTTCACTTCACAGGGAAGTGTGGTGTGAAAACAGGATCTTATGATGAGTTAGAACCGCTATGTAAAAGACTGCTTGAAGCTAAGCTTTCCGCTGAAATTCATTAATTTCATTTTTAATTATATTTCACTAGTGGATATTATTATAATATTTAAAACAGAATTATGAAAAACACTATAATTTTTTTATTAATGATTTCTTTTCAAACAGGAATTAGTCAAAACTCAGATATTATGAAGAATACGATTTATCAATTTACTGTTGACGATATAGAAGGAAATAAGTTTGATTTTCAAGAATTGAAGGGAAAGAAAATAATGGTTGTCAATACCGCGTCTAAATGTGGTTTAACACCCCAGTATAAAGGTTTACAAGAGCTTTATGATAAATATAAAGATTCTGGATTTGTGATCGTCGGTTTCCCAGCCAATAATTTTCTATGGCAAGAACCGGGTTCAGATGAGAAGATTTTAAGTTTTTGTAAAAAAAACTATGGGGTCACTTTTCCCATGATGAGTAAAATTTCAGTTACGGGAAGCAGTATGCATCCAATCTATAAGTTTTTAACTCAGGTTAAAAAGAATGGATTTAAAGATTCAACTGTAAAGTGGAACTTTCAAAAATATTTAATTGGCGAAACAGGAAAAATCGAAAAAATAATATCTCCCAAAACACTTCCTCAGAGTGATGAAGTAATTAATTGGATAGAAGGCACAAAATAACCATTGATTAAATTATAAATAATGAAACTTGATATTTTAGCTTTTGGTGCCCATCCGGACGATGTTGAATTAGGATGTGGAGCTACCATAGCAAAGGCAGTTGCTCAAGGAAAGAAAGTTGGCATCATTGACCTTACCAAGGGGGAAATGGGGACCAGAGGCACGGATTTAATCAGAAGTCAAGAAGCTGAACAAGCGGCTAGGATTCTAGGTGTTGATTTTAGGGAGAACTTCGGCTTTCGTGACGCATTTATTTTTAACGATGAATCGCATCAGTTAAAAGTAATTCAATCGATTCGTACCTACCAACCTGACATAGTATTGTGCAATGCCATAAAAGATCGACACATAGATCATGGTCGGGCGAGTGAATTGATTAGTAACGCTTGCTTTTTAAGCGGATTAAAAAAGATCGAAACAAATAATAATAATATCGCTCAAACAGCCTGGAGACCCAAGCATGTGTTTCATTACATTCAATGGGAAGAAATCCAGCCGGATCTTGTTGTAGATGTCTCAGATTACTTAAATATTAAGATGAAAGCTGTTAGGGCATTTAAAAGTCAGTTTTATGATGAGAACTCAAATGACACTATGACGCCAATAAGCAGTAAGAACTTCCTTAATAGTATAGAATATCGTGCTAAAAACCTTGGTCGCTTGTCCTTTATAGCTGCTGCTGAAGGCTTTACAGTAGAGCGTTCTATTGCAGTAGAAAATTTTGATGTCTTGCTGTAATTATCTGTTAAAAAATCATAAATTTGCAAACTTAAACGGTGGTTGTAGCTCAGTTGGTTAGAGCGCTAGATTGTGGTTCTAGAGGTCGCCGGTTCGAAACCGGTCTTCCACCCATAAAAAAGCCTTTCATTTCGAAAGGCTTTTTTTTTATGATATTTTTTATTTTTCTCCTAGAAAGAAAATCCAAATCCAAGATTTGCTACAACGATTCCACTATCTGAAATACCGGGAACCCCAGGTATTTCAACAACTTCTACTTCAGTTAATGATGGATCACTATTGTCAACTGCCGTAATTGTGATTTCAGTTGGAAAGCTACCAAAGCTATACCCCACTTCAAAGCGAACATAAAATGTACCACCAGTTTTGACACCAAGCTTTAATGCGGTTCCGCTGAATTCAAAATTAGTATCAGCAGTTCCAGTTCTTCCACTAGCTTCATCTAATTTAATTGCACTGTCCACGCCTTTAATAGAGAAATTAGAAATTCCAGCACCGAGATAAAATCCTTTAGCTTTCTGATTAAAATAATAGTTTAAACCAAATTCTGAATAGCTAAGGCTTCCTGAGAAACTCTCTCCAGCCTGATTATAATTAATTTTCGTAAAATCAATGTAAGGTGCGAAATGATTGTTTAAAAAAGGTAGGTTATATTCAATTCCTCCGGTTACTATGTTTGGAACTCCAATTTTAACACCAATAGAAAATCTTTTTACTTTCTTTAAATAATTGGATGGAGTTTCTTGTGTATTGCTCTCAAGTATTGCGTCCTCTAAATTTTCGTTGGAGACAGTTTCATTTACATCAGACGAGATTGTTTCGGTCACGGCTGCAGTAATTACTTCAGTTTTTTCCTGCGAAAAAGAGAACTGAACGACAAAAATAGTCAAAGTGATAAAAAGGTAGTTTTTCATGTTTAATTGATTTTTTTTAAAGGTATTGTTTTTTAAATAATTTAAATAAAATGAGAAATAAGAAAGTCTAATTACAGTTTAACATTTAGTTTAATTCTTTCATTTCTATTTGCGAGTTCCCAAGCGGTGTGGAAAATAAGTTTTGTTCTTTTTTCTAAAATAGCATAGTTGATTTTATCAGGCGTGTCGCCAGGTCTGTGGTAATCCTCATGTGTACCGTTGAAATAGAAAATTACAGGGATGTTGTTTTTGGCGAAATTATAGTGATCACTTCTGTAATAAAAGCGATTGGGGTCTTCGACTCTGTTAAAAATATAGTCTAATTTTAACTGGGTATATTTAGTGTTCATGTCCTCAGAGATTTCGTGAAGCTCATGGCTCAAACGATCAGAACCAATAAGATAAATGTAATTTGGATCTTTATTTTCTCTTTTTGGATCTAGCCTTCCGATCATGTCAATGTTTAAGTTTGCCACAGTTTCCTCGAGAGGATACAAAGGGTTATTTGTATAATAATTAGATCCCAGTAAGCCTTTTTCTTCTCCTGTTACGTGTAAAAAAACGATTGATCTTTTTGGGCCATGACCATTTTTGACAGCCATATTAAAAGCTTCTGCAATTTCAAGAATGGCAACCGTCCCCGAACCATCATCATCAGCGCCGTTGTTCACTTCTCCATTTCTAGTTCCGATATGGTCTAAATGTGCAGAAATAACAATGTATTCATTTGGAATCTCTGAGCCAAGGATAATCGCAACGACATTTTCAGTATTGATAACTTTTTCTTTAATGGTCAATTGCATTTTTTGGAAATAATCTTCCGTGCCTGTTGCTGGTGCAATCCCTTGGTTGATATAATAATCTTTTAAAAAATCTACAGCAATTTTTTGACCTCTCTCTCCAGTCTCACGTCCTCCAAAATAATCAGAGGCATAAACATAGAGCATTGCTTTTAGTTCGTTTTCATCGATTGTATCTGCAAATTTTTCCGCAATAGTTTTCTGAGCATTACAGACCAAACAGGTAAATATGGCTAGAGCTAAAAATAATTTACGCATAATTTGAGTTTTCTTTTTGAAAAAGTTGTTTGTTGATTCCATCCCAAAGTGCGATTCTTTTTTGTAGCGCTAATTGGGAAGCTTCAATTGCTTCGTTCCAATTGTTTGGATCGGTTCCGCAAAGGTTTTTGATCATATCAATCGCTAAGGGTCCATGCGTGTCGCCATCGACTTCGATATGGCGTTCAAAATAATAAATTATTTGATCAATTTCGGAGTCGTTTTCACGATTCATTTTTTTAATCATTGAGATGAACATATCTGGAATAAGATCTTCTCTTCCAAAAGTAAAGACAGAAGCAATCTTGTGTGTCTTTCCTTCTTCAATTATTTTAAAAGTAAAATTTAAAAAATCAGAAATATAAACAGGTAAATCAGCTTTTTCAATGACATCAAAAACGCTATTCCCTAACTTTAGGTTTTCAACCATCTTTTTTATCCCTGAAGTATCCGCCTTGATCTGCCCCATTGCTTCCAGATACATTTCAAAGTGACTCATTGGAACTCCTTCTTTATTGACATCTGTTTCTTCACCCCAAACGATTTCATTAATCAATCTTGCTGCAGCATTGTTTTGAGTTGGATGCCAAGGCAGGGTAGTGGTGGTCAACTCAATTTGAAGTTTTTTCACCAAAGACATAAAATCCCAAACGGCATATACATGAGCCTCCATAAAACTCTTTAAATCATCAATAGATTCGAGGTTCTTATAAAGTGGATGATTTATAAGTTGATCTTTTAAGGGGATTAAAGACTCTTTGAGACTGTTTATCATATAGGGTTTTCCTTTGGGCAAATATAGGAATTATTATAAGTTTATAGACGTTTGTTATCTTGAGCTTGTGGATGTTAAAATCAAAAATGAATATTTTCTATTAAATTCTTTGGGTCTTATATGTATAAGATTTTTAACTTTATCAAAATGCAGGAAATTAAAATTATTGAATGTCCCAGAGATGCCATGCAAGGGGTTAAGCAATGGATTCCGACTGAAAAAAAAATTGCTTACCTACAGTCTTTATTAAGGGTGGGCTATGACACACTCGATTGTGGCAGCTTTGTTTCTCCAAAAGCCATTCCTCAAATGCGAGATACTCCAGAAGTTATTTCTCGCCTAGATTTGAGTGAAACTAACACAAAGCTTTTGACCATTGTGGCCAATGAAAGGGGTGCAAACGCGGCTTGTGAATTTGAAAAAGTCACCTATTTAGGCTTCCCTTTTTCTATTTCTGAAAACTTTCAAATGCGTAATACGCACAAAACGATCGCAGATTCAATAAAAACTTTAGATTATATAACTAACATTTCAGCAAAACACAAAAAAATTGTGGTTGTCTACCTTTCAATGGGTTTTGGAAATCCCTATGGCGATCCTTGGAATACTGAAATTGTTTTGGATTGGACAAACAAGCTCAGTCAGATGGGGGTTAATATTCTTTCCCTTTCAGATACGATAGGAACGGCAAACTCAGCCGATATCAAAGCGCTTTTTACTTCTTTGATTCCAGCTTATCCAGAGATCGAGTTTGGGGCACACTTTCATACGGATTTGAATGGTTGGTATGCCAAGGTTGATGCTGCTTATGTTGCGGGTTGTCTTCGGTTCGATGCTGCCATATTGGGGCATGGAGGCTGTCCTATGGCCAATGACAGCCTAGTTGGGAACCTGCCTACAGAAAGACTTATTTCCTATTTAAACAAGCAAAAAGCACCCATACAATTGAATTCACTTCATTTCGAATCTGCTTATAATTTTTCAAAGAAGATCTTTTTGTAAAACATTAATTTTGATCTGATTTTTTATTTAAAAGAGCCTGAAACATTATAAAAACAGCTGACCGATGTCTTTTATAATGATCTCTCAAAGATTAATGCCAATAAATTTCTTACATTTGTTCGCAATTAGTTTCTAAATTGATTGCTCATGATATCCGATAAATTTGTTGGTCAAGGTCTTACATACGATGACGTATTGTTGGTACCCTCTTACTCTGAAATTCTTCCCAGAGATGTTACAATTTCTTCTCGTTTTTCTAGAAACATAGGACTTAATGTGCCGATTGTTTCGGCAGCAATGGATACTGTCACTGAAAGCCAGATGGCCATCGCCATGGCACAAGAAGGAGGGATTGGCGTGTTGCACAAGAACATGTCTATCGAAGAACAGGCCGTAAAAGTACGAACGGTTAAACGTGCTGAATCAGGAATGATCATTGATCCTGTTGTGATGAAAATCAACACTTCTGTAAAAGATGCAAAGGATAATATGTCAAAATTTAAAATTGGTGGAATTCCAATTATTGACGATGATGGAAAATTATTGGGGATTGTAACCAATCGTGATCTTCGATTTGAGCACAACGGAATGCGACCTATTTCCGAAGTGATGACTACAGAAAATTTAATAACAGTAAAAGAAGGGACTTCACTAGAAGATGCAGAAGGAATTCTTCAGAACCATAAAATAGAAAAGTTACCCGTTATAAATTCCGATAATGTTTTGGTTGGATTGATAACATTTCGTGATATCACCAAACACATTGCTAAGCCTTATTCAAATAAAGATGAATTTGGAAGACTAAGAGTAGCTGCAGCAGTAGGCGTTACGCATGACCTCTTGGAAAGAACCTCTGCATTAGTTAAATCTAATGTTGATGCCATCGTTATTGATACCGCACATGGTCACTCCAAAGGAGTAGCCGACGCTTTGAAAAGTGTTAAAAAGGAATTTCCGAATCTTGACGTTGTTGTTGGAAATATTGCCACAGGTGATGCAGCTAAATATTTGGTAGATCTAGGTGCAGATGGTGTAAAAGTTGGGATTGGCCCAGGGTCAATTTGTACCACTAGAGTTATTGCAGGAGTTGGTTATCCTCAACTATCAGCCATTATGGAGGTTTCGAATGCCATTAAGGGATCTGGTCTCCCCGTAATTGCCGATGGAGGAATTCGCTATACGGGTGACATCCCAAAGGCTGTTGCTGCAGGAGCAGACGCAGTTATGCTTGGCTCTTTACTTGCTGGAACGAAAGAATCTCCTGGTGAAACCGTAATATTTGAAGGTAGGAAGTTTAAAACCTATAGAGGTATGGGTTCTGTAGAAGCAATGAAAAAAGGGAGTAAGGATCGCTATTTTCAAGATGTAGAAGACGATATTAAAAAACTAGTCCCAGAAGGAATTGTGGGGCGGGTGCCTTATAAAGGAGATCTGTATGAAAGTATTCACCAATTTGTTGGAGGCCTAAGGGCCGGAATGGGTTATTGTGGTACAAAAGATATTAAAACACTTCAAGATAAAGGCAAATTTATTTCAATCACTGCAGCTGGAATTAGAGAAAGCCATCCACATAATATAAGCATCACAAAAGAAGCACCAAATTATAGTCCATGATTATTTGCTAAGAAGCAACGATCTTAAAGGTATTATATGTCATTGTTTAACATTACGATCCTGATGATGTACATGTTTTGTCTCTGTAAGGCTACCGGAATTGATAGCGCTGAGAAGACTTGAATTTTTAAGCTTAAAACTTCGTTTCCTATGATGCTGTAGACTTTTAATAAGCCACAACCTTCAACACCATTGATGTCTAACGTTCTGCTTTTATAGGAAAGATTAACAGTGGGTTTCTGAAAAAAAGAGTAAGATATTATTATGGGAGAGAAGTGTTTGGATGACTTAAGATGTGAAAAGCCAAAAACAGAAAGTGAAAAGCAAATTAATAATATTATATTTCTCACAGTTTTTAAATATTAGCTGCATTTTACAAAAAGAAATAATATGTTTATAATTATATCAACAAATAAGTTATTGATAATTAATGATTTACAAAAGTTATTAACTTAAATTATAATAAATATTAATAACCGGCACAATTTTTAAAAAAGATTTAACAATATGCACCCAACTTCAATAAGTTTTCCAAAATTCAGTCAGTTTGTTATTCTTGTAACACTCTTTGCTTCTTTCACTTCTTGTGATAAATTTAATTCTGCAAATAAAAATCGATTGGTTGCTCGAGCAGAAAATCATTATTTGTATTTATCAGATATTGAAAAAAAGTTCAATGGTTTCGATTCAAAGGAAGACAGTGTGATTAAGGTTCAGAGTTTTATTAACAATTGGGCTCGCAAGAAAATAATGTTCGAAAAATCGCTTATCAATCTATCTGATGCCCAACTTTCTGATCTGAATCTCTTGGTCGATGACTACAAGTCTAACCTTTTTACAACAGCCTACAAGGAGTCGGTTATCAGATCTATTATTGATACAATAATTGATCCGAACACAATCATCACATTTTACAATAATAATAAAAGTAACTTCAATCTTAAAGAGCCATTGTATAGAATTAAATACTTAAGCTTTCCGCTGGATAATGTTGATGCCAAACAAATCATCAAAAGCTTTAAAAGGTTTGAGGAAAGGGATATTAAGTTTTTAGATTCCCTATCATTTCAATTTTCAAACTATTTTATGGCAGATTCAATTTGGATGAAAAAAAGAGAGATTTATGATAAAGTAAATTTTGTAAAGGCTGAAAACCAAGAAATTTACTTAAAAAAAACTAAATATTATGAGGTTAAAGATACATTAGAATTATATTTGTTCCAATTGGTTGAGCGCTTAGACCGTAATGAGATCGCGCCACTTTCCTATATCGAAAGTACCATTAAGAACATTGTTTTAAACAGAAGAAAAATTGAATTTCTAAGGAATTTTGATAATGAAATATTACAGGACGCTATTAAAACCAAAAAATTTGAAACTTACCCATAAAATTATAAGTTTAATAACCTTTGTTATTGCTACTATTTTCAACCTAAATGCGCAGGGAACGAGCGTTAAAGATTCAGTCTCCTTCAATCGAATTAAGATTGACGGAGTTTCGGCTGTGATAGGTGACTATGTGATTCTCGACTCAGATATTGACAAAACCATCGTTGAGATGGAGTCGCAAGGAATGTCAACCAAAAACATTACCCGTTGCGAATTGCTTGGAAAACTTATGGAAGATAAGCTCTATGCACACCATGCCGTTCAGGATAGCTTAGAAATAAGTGATCAGGAAGTGTATGATTATGTGGACCAGAGTATTGCCTACTTTACTGAACAATTGGGAAGTATTGAAAAGGTTTTAGAATTTTATAAAAAACCAAACGAGTTGGCTTTTCGTGATGAACTCTTTCAGATCAACAAGGTCCAAAAACTTTCTTCGATGATGCAGTCGAAAATTGTTGAAGATGTTGAGATAACGCCGGAAGAAGTTCGACAGTTTTTTCAGTCCATACCTGAATCGGAACTTCCGACTTTTGGAACGGAACTGGAAATATCTCAAATTGTATTAATGCCTGAGGTGTCTAAGGAGGAAACAGAGAGATTGGTTAATCAACTAAAATCGTTTAAGGCTGACGTAGAAGAAAAAGGGTTAAGTTTTGCTTCTAAAGCAATTTTATACTCTCAGGATCCTGGCTCTAGGTCAAATGGAGGGAAATATACTCTTCAGCGCAAAAAGCCCAGGATGGTAAAGGAGTTTAGAGACATTGCTTTTAGTATGCAAGAGGGGGAGGTGTCAGAGCCTTTTAAAACTGATTTTGGATGGCATATCCTAACTGTTGATAAAATAAGAGGTCAAGAAATAGATGTTCGACACATTTTATTAACACCGAAGGCCGATACAAAAAGATTGGAAGATGCCAAAAAGGTTTTAGATACAATAAGAAAACGTCTTTTGGATGAGGAATTTACTTTTGAAGTAGCAGCCTATCAGTTTTCCAGTGAAAAAGAAACTCGACTCAATGGTGGGGCATTAATTAATCCTTCCACCGGAGATAAACGTTTTGAACTTACGAAGATGGACCCTGTTTTGTACAACCAAATCCGTGATTTAAAGGAGGGAGAAATTTCCGTACCGCTGCTTGATGAAGATCGATCAGGCTTAAAAAAATATAAGATCTTAAAAATCACCAACCGTTTTGATGAACACATAGCAGATTACTCTAAGGATTATGTCAAGATTAAGGAACTTGCGCTCAAAGAAAAAAAACTTAAAGCTATTCAGAAGTGGCTTAAAAATAAGATAGTTCTAACCTATGTGAGTATAAACCGGGACTATTCGGATTGTGAATTTAAAAATGACTGGAAGAAAAATTAAACTGATCCTTTAAAGTATTTTAAAGGAACCCAGAGCATTCCAAAACATTCTCCTTTGTCTTTATCGAGATGCTTGTGGTGTATTTTATGTGCCCTTCTTAAACCCCTAGCGTAACGATTATTAGCCTTTCTAAACAGCTTAAACCTTTGGTGTATAAAGATGTCATGAACAAGGAAATAAGTAATTCCATAAAGGAATATTCCAATTCCCATGGGCAAACCTAGCCAAAATCCTGCTTCTCCCCAAAGTACTACCAGACCTGAACTTAAGAGGGCGTAAAATATAAAGAAAAGATCATTTCTTTCAAACCATGATTTGTGGTTTTTTTTATGATGATCCTTGTGCAGACTCCATAAAAAACCGTGCATGATGTATTTGTGAGAAAACCAAGCCATGAATTCCATAAAAATAAAAGTAACAAGTACAACAGAGATCAAAAGCATATTTTCCATTTACAAAAGATTAAAATGAAATTTGATGTAGGACTGAGCTAAAAGACTCATTTTTTGATAATTTGGGACACGAATTCTTGCCTTTTGGATTTTGACAGATGGGGTGTTTTTAAGCTTTGTCAAAAGCTTGTGATAGTAACGATAGGCGGTGTAAACCCCTAAACGCGAGTTTTTTGGAAGCTTGTAAATGCCAACAAGTGCCTGCTTAAAATCATTTTCAATTTCGTCTATGATTTTCATCTTACTAAGTTCATCAAAATTTGACAAGTTAAGATTTGGAAAATAAGTTCGATCCAAAGTTTTGAAATCGGCATTTAAATCCCTCAAAAAGTTAACTTTTTGAAAAGCACTTCCAAGAGACATGGCCGCTGATTTTAATTTATCATAAACCTCTGGGTCTCCTTTTACAAAAACTTGAAGGCACATCAAACCAACAACGTCAGCAGAGCCATAAATATATTCTTTATACTCCTCCTCAGTTTGATAAGTTTGTTTGTGTAAATCGGTCCTCATGCTCTTTAAGAAAGCCTCAATTAGATCAGGTTGAATATTATTTTCATGAACAGTGTATTGAAATGAATTTAGAATTGGGTTTAAGCTAATCTTATGTTCCAAAGCGTGCGCAAGATCTTCTTCAAATTTTTGCAATAATAGTTCTTTATCAAAACCATGAAATGTATCGACGATCTCATCTGCAAACCTTACAAACCCATAAATATTATAGATGTGCATTCTGACACCATCCCCTAAAAGCTTTGTCCCTAATGAAAAGGACGTGCTATAGCGTTGCGTGACAAGCTTACTACATTCATAAGAAATAGAATCGAATTGGTCTTTCATTGAATTAATATATATAGTTTATAATTAGATTATCAATTCAATTAAAATTAATGAATAAAAAGGGATAATAATAGTTTTTAAGCAAAAACATCATTTTTTAAATATTTAGCTTGAAAGGACAAAACTGAATTATACAAATTTATTTTATCTGGCAGCGTTGTTAAATTAACATTTAGCTGCTGAGGTCCAAGAATCGCTAATTCAGTTGTATTGTTTTTTAATATTAAGTCATAAAAATTGAAAAGATATTTGTCTATAACATCCTTATTTGGTTCAACAGTCAGATGTGTTACAAAAACTAGATTTTCATTTACGCTCAAAATATTTTCAAGACTCTCCATGGGAAGCGATTGTCCTAAAAATATGGTTTTAAACCCATGTGTTTGGATGTAATAATTTAGAAAAAGAATACTTAATTCGTGAACTTCATTTTCCGGCAGGAAAAGAACAAAAACCTTGTCGTTGTCTTTTGGAGCAAGATTTTTTTGAACTTTTTCAGTTTGAATATGAATTTTTTGTTTGATTAGATTCGTAACAAAATGCTCATGAGAAGGGCTAATAGCATTCGTTTGCCACAAAATCCCCAATTCATTCATTAGGGGGAGAAACACATTAACATAAATAAAAGTGAAATCATTTTTGGTTAATATTTCATCAAATGTAGCGTCGAATAAAACGCTATCAAAATTAATCATAGCAAGTTTTAGGGCATTAATAGAAACTTGTTCAGAGTTAGATTTTAAAGTAACTTCACGAACCAGTTCAGGTAACTCTGTGTTGCCTACCTGAGCAATTTTAGAAATCTTATAACCGTGTTTATAGAGTAAAGTGATGTTTAATAATTTCTGAAGACTCAATAGACTATAACGACGAATGTTAGTTTGAGTTCGCTCAGGGCTCAGTAAGTTGTACCTTTTTTCCCAAATCCTAAGGGTATGGGCCTTAATACCCGAAATATTTTCCAAATCTTTTATAGAAAAAGTGCTCTTAATTCTATTCATTCTGTTCTATATTTTGATTAAATAGTTAAACGAATTTAAAGAATATTTTTCAGTTAAGGAAAAAAAATAAGGAAGTGCGCACGAGAAGACTCGAACTTCCACGAGATTACTCCCACTAGCCCCTCAAGCTAGCGCGTCTACCAATTCCGCCACGTGCGCTTAACGTGACCTGGCTGGGGCTCGAACCCAGGACCCTCTCCTTAAAAGGGAGATGCTCTACCAACTGAGCTACCAGGTCTTAAACAGTGATCTGGCTGGGGCTCGAACCCAGGACCCTCTCCTTAAAAGGGAGATGCTCTACCAACTGAGCTACCAGATCTGTTTTAAGGCTGCAAATATAGTATCAAATATTTATTATTCAAGTGCAATTGTTATAAATTTGAGCAAATATTATTGTAGAGCAAAATGGGCAGTTTTCTTATTTTATTGGGGTACATGGGTTGTGGTAAATCTGAGCTTGGAAAAAAAATTTCAATTTCGAGATCCATTTCATTCATAGATTTAGATCATTTTATTGAGGAAAAGGAAAAAAGCAGCATTTCTTCGATTTTTAGAAAACATGGCGAATTGTATTTCAGAAAGAAAGAACGCTTCTATTTAGAAATGCTTTTTGAGTCTGACAATGATGCTGTGATATCACTAGGAGGGGGGACCCCTTGCTATTTTGACAATATGGATTTTATCAATTCCTTTGAAAAAAAAACTACAGTTTACCTTAAAACCTCTCCCAAAGAGCTTTCAAGGAGGTTGTTTGACCAACGGAGTCAACGACCGATGATTTCCCACATTGAAACCTCAGATGCGCTTCTTGAGTTTATTTCAAAGCATTTATTTGAAAGAACATTCTATTATCTTAAGTCAGACAAGCAGTTAGTCACCGACGGTAAGACAACAGATCAGTTGGTAGAAGAGTTAAATGGTTTAACTTAGGTAAACCCCTTCGTCGTCTCCAAAGCGTACGTCAATTCGTTCTTTTATGGAAGTGGAAAGAGACATTCCTTTAAAATCTCCTTTAATAGGAAAACTTTTATGGTTTCTGTTTACTAAAACAGCTGTCTGCAAGTATTTTAGCTCTATTGACAAGAAATGTCTTACTGCATAGATTAGCGTACTTCCAGTATTTAATACATCATCAACAATTACGACAGATTTTCCTTTACAAAACACTAGACCTTTGGACATTGAAACTTCATTTCTAGGATTTTTTTTATCAACTTTAATTTCAATCAGTTCAACATTTAAAGATCCAATGTGATTAAGTTCCATTATAATTCTGTTGGCAAGAGTCAATCCGTTTTGAGCTATGCCAGCAACGATCAATTCTTTTTCATCGATGTTGTTTTCATAGATTTGGTAGGCAATTCTTTTAATTGTCCTTTGGATGTCCTCCTTATCCATGATTATGTTTTCTTTGACTTTCCTCATCCTTCTTGTTTGTGTAGTTATTTTTCAGGTGTCTTCTTCTCGATATTCATCAATTTCCCTTCTGTCTTTCTTTGTAGGTCTTCCAGTGCCTCGGTCGCGTTCGAGTACCTTAGCGTTAGCTTGCATTTCAGCAATTTCAAAAGCATCTTTTGGGGTTCTGTCTTCCCGGTATAAATTAAGAAGTTTAGCCCCAACACGACTTTTAGGAGTATCAAGGGCGGTCAATTCATGCCAAATTTGATTTTTACGCACCTTGATTTTATCCCCTACAAAAATGTCGCGGGAAGGTTTAACTATTTTGTCTTCAATCCTAACATGCCCTTTTTTACAGGCTTCGCTGGCTTTACTTCTGGATTTAAAATACCGCAAACACCATAAATATTGATCAACCCTCATGTTTTAAAACTTCGTTAAACTAAGTAACAAAAATAAAGTAAAATTGTATCTTGCGCTCCAATATTTTAACGAATGATTCTCAAAAAATACTTTTTTATAATCGGCTCTATTTTTGTTTTGTTTTCTTCTTGTAAAGATGACGAAGATACCCAAGAAAGTGTTATCCCTTTGGAAACTCAAACTCCCATTGATGATGAAGCTTTGGTAGCCTACCTTAAATCACACTTTTATAACTACGAAGATTTTGAAGACGCTCCTGAGGATGATTATGACGTTGAGATTAAATTAGATTCATTAATTGGAGATAATTCCTCCAAGACCTCTCTTTGGGAACAAGTTGAAACCAAGACAATTGATTTGGAAAAGCAAGACGGCAATGTGGTTGTTACTAAATTATATATTTTAAAAATTAGAGAAGGTGTAAAAGATAAACCTTCCATTGTTGACTCTACTTTTGTTAGTTATCAGGGAACCTTATTGAATGGAACAGTTTTCGATGGTCGAAGTAATCCAGTTTGGTTTGATTTGTCAAATGTAATAAGAGGATTCAGAGAGGCGATTCCTCTATTTTCAGGCGGTAGTTATTCTATTCAAGAAGATGGAACTTATAGCTTTAAGGATTATGGCCAGGGCATCATCTTTCTTCCTTCTTCTTTAGGTTATTACTCTAGTAGTCAGAACTTAATACCGAGTTATTCTCCGCTGGTTTTTACAATATCATTGTACACCAGCAACCCTGCTGATCATGACTCGGATGGCATTTTGTCTATTGACGAGGATGTTGATGGTGATGGGAATCCATTGAACGACGATTCTGACGCTGACAATACTCCTAATATGTATGATGACGATGATGATGGCGATGGTGTAAAAACAATAGATGAATACGATTTAAACAAAGATGGCATACCAGACGATTCAGATAGTGATGGAATTCCCAATCATTTGGACGGAGACAGTGCTTAAAACAATATTAATTAAACCTTAAAATCAATTAGTTATTTTGAGATTTAAACCTCTCGTTATTGATCAAATAATGTAATTCCTAAATTTTTTATTTCAACTTATAGGAAACTCCAACCAGAAATTGATTGGGTCTTGAATCTACGTTCCCACTTATATCAACACCATTCCGGGTTAAAATAGATGTTTGAATTGGAGAAAGACCTCTTTCATAGCGTAAGTCGATTCCTACAGGGCCTATGTTAAGTCTTGTTCCCAAATGCAATCCGAAAGTGGTTTTATCTTTAATCGCGCTAAATGAATAATCACTGCTTTTTTGAGAAAGTGAGTAATAGGCTGTAGGTCCAACAAAAAAGCTTAAGGGTCCAAATAATTTTAATCCAAACGAAACAGGTAATTCAATTCTGTTTGTTGAAATTTCACTCCCTTCTAGTTGGGTTTTGACGTTTGTAAACTGAAGTTCAGGGCGGAGATACCCTATAAAGAAGTCAAATTCCGAATAAACTCCAAGATGAAAACCAGATTTCCTTTCAGGGTCTTTGGTCTCAAGCGTCAACTGAGCTTCACTAGCCGAGTCAAAATTTAATCCTCCTTTAATTCCAAAATCAATTTGGGAGAAAGAAAAATTAGAGATTAAAAAAACAAGCACAAAAAGGGACAAATATTTCATAAAGCTATGATTAAGATTATATATTAAAGATAGTCTTCTACGGCTAAGATTCAAAGTTTCAGAATTCGTTTTGTAGGACGAAATACAATTAATTATCAATTTTAGTTTAATGGAAATGGTATCGGACTTACTAGAACCTTATATTTGCATGCATTTTACATTATGGAATTTAAATTACTTCAAACCGATTCTTCTTCTTCTGCCCGAGCAGCTACGCTCACTACTGATCACGGCACAATCGAAACACCAATTTTCATGCCTGTAGGTACTGCTGCGACCGTGAAAGGAGTGCATCAGCGAGAGTTGGAAAATGATATTAAACCAGACATCATATTAGGAAATACTTATCATTTATATTTACGCCCAGGTACAGAAATCATCGAAAAGGCCGGAGGTTTACACAAATTCATGAATTGGCAGGGACCAATTCTTACTGATTCTGGTGGATACCAAGTTTATTCTCTTTCCGCCAACAGAAAAATAAAAGAAGAAGGGGTTAAGTTCAAGTCTCATATTGATGGTTCTTATCATGTGTTTACTCCTGAAAACGCAATTGAAATTCAACGAAAGATTGGAGCAGATATCATCATGGCATTTGACGAATGTACTCCATATCCTTGTGAATACGATTATGCCAAAAAATCAATGCACAGGACTCACCGGTGGTTAGATCGATGCATAGAACAAGACAAAAAATCACCTTTCGAATATGGTTATGAGCAAACTCTTTTTCCCATTATACAAGGAAGCGTTTATAAAGATTTACGGAAAATATCGGCAGACTATATAGCGTCTAAAGATCTTCCTGCCAACGCAATAGGAGGGCTATCGGTAGGAGAGCCCGCAGAAGAAATGTATGCAATGACAGAAGTGGTTTGTGAACGACTTCCAGAAGATAAACCTCGCTATTTGATGGGGGTAGGAACACCGATAAATATTTTGGAAAACATTGCGCTAGGGATCGATATGTTTGATTGTGTGATGCCGACTCGAAATGCTAGAAATGGTATGTTGTTTACTGCCCATGGTACAATAAACATAAAAAATAAAAAATGGGAAGATGATTTTTCTGTTATAGATGAGGCCAATTACTGCTATGTAGATATAGATTATTCCAAAGCCTATTTGAAACACTTATTTTCAGTTAATGAAATGTTGGGAAAACAAATTGCAACGATTCATAATTTAAGTTTTTATTTGTGGTTGGTGAGAGAAGCTAGAAAACATATCTTAGCTGGTGATTTCACACAATGGAAAAATAAAATGGTCAAACAAATGTCCAACCGTTTGTAAGCATGAAAATATTAGACCTATATATCATCAAGCGTTACCTTATCACCTTTTTGGTCATGTTGTTGATGTTTGTCCCTATTGGTGTGATGGTTGACATGGCTGAGAAAATTGATAAGTTTAAGGAAAATGAAGTTCCCACAACTGCAATTTTTGAATACTATTATGACTTCACTTGGTTTTTTGGAAACCTATTGTTTCCAATTTTTTTGTTTTTATCAGTAATTTGGTTTACTTCAAAGTTGGCAAACGATACTGAGGTTATTGCCATACTTAGCTCTGGAATCTCTTTCTTTCGTTTTTTAAGACCTTATTTGATTTCCGCGAGCGTGGTGGCTTTGTTTTCTTTTTTCGCAGGGATGTTTGTCGTCCCAAAATCCAACTTACGATTCAATGAGTTTTTAACCAAATATATCAGTAAGACGAGTGTTAGGCAAACAAGAAACCTTTATAAACAGATCAACGAGAATGAGTTTATTTTCGTTAGTAATTATGACCCTGTTCGCCAAAGTGCAAACAACTTTTCTTTAGAACATTTTGAAGGCAATAAATTGAAGTTTAAGATACAATCCGGAACCATTCGCTGGATTGATAAGGACACTCTTTTTAGGCTTTCGTCTTATACCAAAAGAACTTTTGATAAGGACCAGGAGATTTACACTAAAATGAGTCGAAAAGACACGGTTTTCGATTTCGAAATAGATGATCTCTCCCCGGTTTCCTATAAAGCTGAAACCTTAACTTTTAGTGACTTAAATCGATTTATTGAAACAGAACAGGAAGGAGGTTCGGTTTTAATAAACAATCACTTACTGGTTAGATACAAACGATGGACATTACCTCTTTCTGCTTTTATTCTAACGATCATAGCAGTAGCAGTCTCATCATTTAAACGTAGAGGAGGGATGGGGGTAAACCTTGCCTTTGGAATCACCTTAGGTTTTCTGTTTATTTTCTTTGATAAAATTTTTGGGGTTTTAGTAAATAAATCAAATTTCTCACCTTTTATGGCCGCTTGGCTTCCACTAGTCCTTTTTGGAATTCTTGCATTTTTCTTATTGCGACATGCGAAACGATAACACTAGAAATTTAGTCCAGTTACATTTCGTTATTTTCATTTTTGGGTTCACTTCAATTTTAGGAGAATTAATCAGTATCAATTCGGTAGCATTGGTTTGGTACAGAATGTTGATTGCTTCAATATTATTAGGGGGATATGTTTTAATTTTTAATAAAGATGATTTAAAACTAGATCGACACCTGTCTTTTAGACTATTGCTGGCAGGGGCGCTAATCGCCCTCCATTGGGTCGCTTTTTTTGAAGCGATAAAACTTGTAGGAATTTCCATTACACTTTCAATGTTATCTTCTGCTGCATTATTTACTGCATTTTTAGAGCCTTTTTTTTACAAAAGAAAACTCCTTTTATATGAATTGTTTTTTGGAGCACTAGCTGTTGTTGGAATGCTGATGATTTACAACACTTCTCCAGAAGGATGGTTGGGAATTTTGATTGCGATGTTCGCTGCAGCTTTAGCAGCTCTTTTTGCCTTGTTAAATGGAAAATTAATTGCCTATAAACCTCCTTCCATTATTACGTTTTATGAAATGCTAGTAGGTACTGTTTGCATTTCAATTTATCTATTTTTTACGGCGGGCTTTAATGATGATTTTTTCAACTTGAGCAATACTAATATCCTTTGGTTAATTATTTTAGGATCATTGTGTACCGCATATGCCATTAATGTGGCCACAGCCGTCATGAAAACTATTTCACCGTTTTCGGTCATGCTCACTGTAAACTTAGAACCTGTTTATGGGATTATTCTCGCTTTTTTAATTTTTGGAGAAAATCAATTGATGGATACAAACTTTTATATAGGACTAACAATCATTATTTTAGCAGTATTACTAAATTCAATCTATAAATCAAATAAATTGAAACCAAAAAAGAGACCTTCAAATTCACTATAATTTATAAATTTGTATTGTAAGTATAAAAAATCACATGGAATATTTAGACTTTGAATTACCCATTAAAGATCTGCACGAGCAAATAGAAAAATGCAAAGCGATTGGCGATGAAAGTAGCGTTGACGTTTCTGAAACCTGCAATCTATTAAATGAAAAATTGCATAAAACAAAGGTTAAGATCTATGGAGATTTATCTGCTTGGCAACGTGTTCAGCTTTCAAGACACCCATCAAGACCTTACACTCTCGATTATATCAACGCGCTTTGTGGAGATACATTTCTTGAGCTTCACGGAGATCGAAATTTTGCCGATGACAAAGCCATGATTGGTGGAATGGGAAAAATCGGTGATCAAACTTTTATGTTTATCGGAACCCAGAAAGGTTACAACACAAAAACACGCCAATATAGAAACTTTGGAATGGCCAAACCCGAAGGTTATCGAAAAGCATTGCGTTTAATGAAATCTGCCGAGAAATTTGGCATTCCAGTAGTTTGCTTAATTGATACACCAGGTGCTTTTCCTGGAATGGAGGCAGAAGAACGAGGGCAAGGACAGGCCATTGCCAATAATATCTTTCAGATGTTAAGCCTTAGAACACCAATCATAGTAAACATAATCGGTGAAGGTGCTTCGGGAGGGGCGCTGGGCATAGGTGTTGGAGATTTAGTTTACATGTTAGAGAACACTTGGTACTCTGTCATATCTCCTGAATCCTGTTCTTCCATTCTATGGAGAAGTTGGGAACACAAGGAAACAGCAGCTGCAGCATTAAAACTTACGGCTGAAGACATGCTTAAATCTAAGTTGATTGATAAAATAGTAAAGGAGCCATTGGGAGGAGCACATTTCGATAGAGAAACTGTTTTTAAAACCGTAAGAAAGGAACTGATGGATGCGTTTAAAAAATTGAATAAAATTGATCCTGATAAATTAATTCAACTCAGAAGAGATAAATTTTCTAAGATGGGGAACTTCCAAGACTAGCCTGTAGTGACTTTTCGTTCTTATTAACAAAAAAAAGAATTTATAAACATCGTTTTGTTAAATCCTATAAGATAAACTATTCCATTTTTTGGTTGAATAATTCATTAAACCATTTACATTCGTTGCATGGAGAAAAGTAAACCAATCGAGCCAAAAGTTTCCCAATCTGGAACGGTAATTAACCTTAAGCAAGGCAAGTTGCCCCCGCAGGCACTGGATCTTGAAGAAGCAGTGTTGGGTGCCATGTTGATTGATAAGAAAGGAGTTGATGAAGTAATTGATTTGCTTCAACCAGAAGCATTTTACAAAACAGCCCATCAATATATTTTTGAATCCATATTTAATCTTTTTCAAAATTCACAACCCATTGATTTGCTAACTGTTTCTGCAGATTTGCGTAAAAAAGGGAAACTTGATGTTGCTGGAGGAGATTTTTATTTAATTCAGCTCACCCAAAAGATTGCTTCCTCTGCACACATTGAATTTCATGCAAGAATCATTCTCCAAAAATACATTCAGCGCAGTTTGATTCGCATTTCAAATGAGATTATTGAATCTTCTTACAAAGAATCAATCGATGTATTTGATTTACTTGATGAAGCAGAATCAAAACTATATGATGTTACCCAAGGGAACATTAAAAGGTCATCCGATACGGCTCAGAATCTGGTTATGCTGGCCAAAAAGAAGATTGAAGAAATTGCCAATCAAGAAGGGCTAAGTGGGGTGAGTACAGGTTTTCAGAAACTAGACGATTTAACTTCAGGATGGCAACCCAGTGACCTGATCATTATCGCAGCACGTCCTGGGATGGGAAAAACAGCTTTGACGTTGTCCATGGCAAGAAACATTGCGGTTACAAAACAAATCCCTGTTGCTTTCTTTTCACTTGAAATGTCTTCTGTTCAATTGATTACCAGATTGATTTCTGCAGAAACAGGTCTTTCGTCGGAAAAACTTAGAACAGGTAAACTTGCCGATCATGAATGGAAACAACTTAATGTTAAAGTAGGCGATCTTGAAAAAGCACCTTTGTTTATCGATGATACTCCAGCACTTTCGATTTTTGATTTAAGAGCAAAAGCAAGACGTTTGGCATCGCAACATGGCATCAAACTTATCGTAGTGGATTATTTGCAGTTGATGACTGCAGGAAGCTCAAACAAAGCAGGGAACAGAGAACAAGAGATTTCAACCATTTCTAGGAACTTAAAATCACTCGCCAAAGAATTAGAAATCCCAGTCATTGCACTTTCTCAGTTGTCCCGTGCGGTTGAAACTCGTGGAGGGACAAAAAGACCACAGCTTTCTGACCTTAGAGAATCTGGAGCAATCGAGCAAGATGCTGATATTGTTT
>JAFMCL010000034.1 GCA_017857815.1 Flavobacteriaceae bacterium
ATGGTGGGCGCTAAGGGATTCGAACCCCTGACCCCTTGGGTGTAAACCAAGTGCTCTGAACCAACTGAGCTAAGCGCCCTTTTAACAACGATCAACTGACTTTTGGTTTGTCATTTAAGTGGGGCAAATATATTATAAACTTTAACAATAATCTAAGGTTTTTTTAAAATTAATCGAATTTTAAAAGTGCATTGTTTTTTAGTTCGTCAAAAAAATCGGCATCCTGATTCTGTAAAACTTTTTGCGCTATTTTTACGTTTTTAAAAGTAACCTGAAGGTCCTCTTTATTGCTTTGCTCATAGTTTCTGTAGAAGCTAAACTTATTTGGAAATGCTTTTTCAAAAGTGCAGTCTTCAATCGTAACATCGAGTATTTTTCCCAATTTAGATAGCTTACGATCCCTTTTGGTAATGTAGAAGTTAATCCCCATTTGTCTTCTGTCAGGAAAGTATGTTTCTGATCGATTATTCTTAAACAAGATTTGCTGAACAACAGCTCCATCTCTTACATTAATCCCCATCACACGATCAGCCTCTATAACATCATTATTTTCAAAAATAATTCTACTCATATTTTCACATCGAGTTTCAGTTCCGATTTTCAATCCTGATTTTTTCGTTAAGAAAACGCATCCCCGAACCGTTATGTCCTCGACATCTGGCACATTTACACCAGGACCAATTCCTGTACATTTTATTGCAACCGTATCGTCTCCGGCCCAACCGAAACAATCTTCTATCAATACGTTTTTTGAGGAATCTGGATCCCATCCATCCAAGCTACCGAGGTATTTACTTGGGGCTAGGTTATTGAGAAGTTTGCAGTTTTTAAATACAACGTCCTCAGATTCTAATATATGGGTGTTCCAACGTCCAGAGTCTTTTAACAAAACACCATTAAAAGAAATGTTTTTTGAATTTTGGATAAGCAATAACCGTGAGTTTTTTATTTTAGTCTTCGATTCTTCTGCATTAAAAATCATCATGCGGGTTCCATTCCCATCAAATGCACCTAAACCAGTAACCGATATGTTTACTGCGTTTTTGATTAGAATAAATCGACTTAGAGGGGTTTCATCGTCACTTAGGTAAGGTTTCAAATCTGAAACATCTGCAATTATCCTGGTGTTTTTTGATAAGTGAATGCGTGTATTACTTTTAATGTTTAGTGTAAAAGTTTTGTAAATTCCATCAGGAAAATAAAGCACTTTCCCACTTCCAGAATGTTCATCGAGTGCTGATTGAATTTTTTTAGTTTCATTTATGCCTCCAGTATTATCAATACCATAGGTTTTCACCACATCTACAATATCGTTGGGGGTTACTTCAGGAGATTCTATTAAAACAACCAAACGTTTTGTGAAATCTTGATCGTTTTTAAATCGCAATACCAAATAGCCCGTTCTGTTAATCATAAAAGACAATTGGTTTCCAGATTTTTGCCCTTTAATGTTATAACTTTTCGGCGAAATACTCCACTCATCATCGTTGAAATCAAATCCTTTGGTTTTTACTACTACTTCTAATGGTTTCCCTAAATAAGTCAGCCTGGCATATTTATAGGTCTCAAGACCGTTCGCTAAAGGAACATCATTCTGTTCTAAAACTGGCAAATCAACCCCATTACTTTCTAATTGAAAAGTTTGCGCTTTGGCAGTTAATATTCCAATGAAACCAATTAAAATAAACGTTTTTATATAAATATTCTTTTTCAAGCAAGTCTAGTTTAAGATGCAATCTAGTAATGTAGACCTTAAAGTTTATAAAAAGTTTAACCCCAGAAAACCTGTTTTGCAATAAATATTATTTAAAATAAATACTTTTTTGATTACCATTAATTAAAGAATCTCTGCGACCACAAAAGTACTCCCACCCACATAAATCAAGTCTTCGGGTTTTGCATTTGCTTTGGCATTGAATAGGGCTACCTTAACAGAATAATACGATTGAAAATTCAATTTCAAGTTGGTTGCTATTGGAACAAGATTTTCTAAAGGAAAAGCCCTTGGCACTTCCGGTTGGGTAAGATAATAAGAAGCAGTGGAAGGAAAAAGACTTAGGATTTCTGCTACTGATTTATCATTAACAAAGCCTAAGACCAAATGTAAATTTTCATGGGGTGTTGTGGAAATTTGTGGAATCACATATTTCAAGCCCTCCTTGTTATGTGCAACATCTGCGATGACTTTTGGAGCATCACCCAAAACCTGCCAACGACCTTGCAATCCCGTATTGAGGATAACCTTACTTAACCCTAGCCTTATTTTATCGGTCTTAATTTCAAAGCCTTTTAATGTTTCGAGAGCAATTACAGCAGTTTTTATGTTGTTGAGTTGATAGGATCCTTTCAGGTCAGATTCATAATTTTCTATTTGTTCATGATCTGCAAATGAAATTGGAGCATTTAATTGCTTGGCCACTTTTTCAAAAATAGCTTTTGTTTCTGGATGGGTTTCTCCAATTACAACTGAAATCCCTTCTTTTATAATTCCGGCCTTCTCAGCTGCGATTTCCGCTAAATTGTTCCCCAAAAACTGCATATGATCAAGTCCAATATTTGTGATTACGGAAACTTCGGGAGTCAATAGGTTGGTGCCATCCAAACGACCGCCCATCCCAACCTCAATCACAGCGACGTCGACTTGAGACTCCTCAAAATAACAAAAAGCCAAACCGACGGTCATCTCAAAAAAAGATAAGGAATGTTCCAAAAAATAGGGTTTATGTTTGGACACAAAGTCGACAATGTATTCTTTACTAATGAGGGATCCGCTTATTTTAATACGTTCTCTAAAATCTTTGAGATGGGGAGAAGTATACAAACCGACTTTAAAGCCTGATTCTTGTAATACCGAAGCAATCATGTGTGAAGTCGAACCTTTCCCATTGGTTCCTGCCACATGAACCGATTTAATTTTCTTTTCTGGGTTTCCTAAATAGTCACAAAAATCTTGCATCCTAGACAAGTCAGGCCGATAGGCTACTGCTCCTTTTTGCTGATACATTGGAAGTTGTGAGAACAGCCACGACAATATAACTTCGTAGTTTTCCAAGATTATTCTCCGAGTTTGAATTGAATCACAACGAACCCCACTTGTTTCGAGGGTGCCATGGCATCAGGATGCCATTTGTGCAATAAAGCAGTCTGTTTTGCTGGAGCAAGCAAGCAAGGATGGGTGTTGGTAGTACCCTTAACTCCAGCCTCAGCCAAGATTACATCTCCCTCCTTATTTACAGTGATTCTAACAACCACTACTCCTTCTTCATTACATTCCTGTTCAACTTTCCCTGCAGACTCTAATCTTCTACCATTCAGCCCAAATCCTTTGCCCATTCCACCGGGGCCACTGCGATTAAAGTAACTGTTAGCATAAGGGTTTCCTTCAAGCTTCCCTTTGTCGCCAGCAACAGTGTCGTCACCTTCTCCTTTGGGTTGTTCACTTTGCTCCTCTGCCTTTTGGTTTACGAGATTTGAAAGGATGTTTTTCGTAGCATCATCCAGTTTTGATTTAGGAGGTACGACTTCCTTTGGTGTTTCTTTGATGGGTTCACTCGGCTTATCTTCTTTTTTTTCTGGTAAAGTAACATCACTTTTTTCTTGGGTTACTGCCTTTATCTCCTTGACAGGTTCTGGTTGGGAAACTGGTGCTTTTTGTATTGGTTTTTCAGCTTGAATTTGAGGTTTAGCTACCGCAGGTTTTTTTGGCTGAACCTCTCCTTTTCCTTGAGAAGAAGTTCCAAAGTTAACTTCCATTCCATAACTAATAGGAGGATCGTAATATTTTAAACCTAATACAAAAAACAATAGGATAATCAAAACCGATATTATCGTTGTGATTACTGCTGATTTTCTTTCGTGTTTCGTTTTTAAATATTTCATTGTGAATCAACTGCCAATACAACTTTGATGCTGTTTTGATTTGCAATATTCATGATGTAAACCACTTGGTCAATGGCGACTTTTTTCTCTGCCCGCAAAACAATAGAAGGAGAAGAGGAACTTTTCAATTTCGAAAGGAGTTCCCGTTCTATCTGTCTTTTGGAAACCTGCTTTGAATCTATAAAAAACTGAGATTTATTGTTTATCGTCACTGAAACGGTATTTCTGTTTTCTGTCTTTCCTTTTGCTTCTGGTAATTTAATTTCGATTGTATCTAGGTTTTTTGCTAAAGTAGAGGCGATCATGAAAAAAATCAACAACAGAAAAACAATATCTGTCATCGAGGACATGTTAAATTCAGGTGATATTTTATTTCTTCCCTTAAGATTCATTCTATGCGGGTTCGTTAAGTAAATCAAAAAACTCTAGAGAGGTTGCCTCCATTTGGTAAACAATCTTGTTGGTTTTAACAACCAAATGATTGTAAGAGATATATCCTATAATCCCAACAATAAGTCCAGCAACAGTAGTTGTCATAGCGGTATAAAGACCATTAGAAAGCAACTGCATATCGATATTTCCGCCAGCATTTGAGATTTCAAAAATCGAAAGAATCATTCCAATAACAGTTCCTAAAAAACCAATCATTGGGGCAGCCCCTGCAATGGTCGCCAATACACTAACATTCTTTTCCAGCTTGTAGACCTCCAATCTTCCGGCGTTTTCTATAGCAGTATTGATGTCCTCCAACGGTCTCCCAATTCGAGATATCCCTTTAGCAACAAGTCTTGCAACAGGTTTGTTTTCACTTAAACACAAAGCCTGTGCTCCTTCAATTTTATCGCTTAAAACATACGTCCGTATTTGAGCCATAAAGTTTCCACTTAGCTTGGAAGCCGATCTGATCGTAAAAAGTCGCTCAAAATAGATGTAAATCACAATGATTAGTAAAATAAAAAGCAACCCAATAATGAGCTGTCCCCCCAAACCACCATCCTGGATCAATTCGACCAATGAAAGTGTTTTTTCTTCTTGTAATGGGGAATCTTGTGTTAGTTGAATCATTACTTGATTAAATTAGTATTTAGTTATAACGCATTAGTAATAGAAAAATTTTATCCACTACACAATAAATCCTCGAAGCAACATAAAAGTAAGTGAACCTCCTAAAAAACCGATTGCAGCGAGCCAAGATATCTTTTTTAAATACCAAAAGAAATCCATTTTTTCCATACCCATCGCAACCACACCAGCGGCAGATCCAATTATCAGCATGCTCCCTCCAGTTCCAGCAGAAAACGCAATGAAATGCCACAAAGGATCATCCAACAACTCAGAAAACATTCCAATGCTTGCGGCAACCAAGGGAACATTGTCAATGACTGCCGAACCAACTCCGAGGAGCATAATTACGATATCAGAATTAGGAATTGTAGCATTTAACGTACCTGCAAACTCAAAGAGCAATCCTAAGGATTCTAGAGCTGCTACCGCCAAGAGAATACCTAAGAAAAATAGAATACTTGGCAGTTCGATTTTAGAAAGCGAGCTATGGACTGGACTGTGACTTGCATCCTCTGTATGTGCATCATCAACAGATGTAATGTTTATTTTAGCCTTACTAAATATTTCTGCAAAAGTAGCCACTACCGCCAATGACAACATCATTCCTACATAAGGAGGCAGATGCGTAAGTGTTTTGAAAATCGGAACAAATACTATGGCTGAAAGCCCTAAATACAACATTGTCGCGCCATATTTATGACGTTTATTGTGCTCTAAATCCTCTTCAACCTCATCCATAATATTCCCCTTGAAAGCCGGTAACAATGAGGCGCACAAGACTGGAATTAACATACATACTAGGGAAGGAATCAGTAAATAAGAAATTAATTTACCTGTCGTAACCTTTTTCCCAATCCATAGCATGGTGGTGGTTACATCTCCTATGGGAGACCAGGCACCACCTGCGTTTGCAGCTATGATTATCAAACCAACAAACCAAATTCGAGTATCACGAACTTTAATGACTTTTTGTAAAATCGTAATTAAAACGATGGTTGCTGTTAAGTTATCTATGATTGCTGAAAGAATAAAAGCAAGTATTGAAAATATAAACAACAAACCCTTTTTACTTTTGGTTTTAATAAAACTTTTAATGGTATAAAATCCGTTAAAATAATCTATGATTTCTACGATGGTCATTGCGCCCAGAAGAAAAACTAGAATTTCGGCTGTTTTTCCTAGGTGATGAAGCAGTATTTCATCAATGTGTGTTGGTTTCAATTGCTTAAGCTCAGTGTCTACCTCAAAAACAGGGAGATGAAACAAAGAGATTAGCGCCCACAATATGGCCATCATGGCCAGTGCTGGTATTAATTTGTCTACTTTTAAAGAATGCTCTAAAGTAATGGCAAGGTAGCCTAACACAAATATCGAAACTAGAATGATTTCCATAGAAAATTATTTAAGATGATGGGGAGTTTTTTTTTACTAAAAATATAAATAATCTCCTTCACTTTACTGATTAGAGTTGAAAATTTTTCCACTCGAGTGATTTCTTAGAGCTCCAGTAACACTCGACAAGCAATTTACTTCCCCCCTTAATTTCAAAACTGCTAAAAAGGCAAAAATAAGCGCTTCTTTAAAGTCAATCAATTCCACCTGAGGTAGAACAATTTTTGTTGCCGTTTGCTTTTGAATTTGTTTAATTAAAAAAGAATTATATGCGCCGCCTCCCGTCACCATTACAGCGTCCATTCCTTTAATATTAACTGCAATTTGGCATGCAATGTGAGTTACATAAGTATGGAGCAAATCTTCGACGGAATGGGAGTTAAATTGACTCAAAATATTGAAAATATTTTCATTTACCCATTCAATTCCTAATGATTTGGGGGGCCTTTTTTTATAATAAGCCAAAACTTCTAATGCGTTATAAAAATCGCTAATAAAGTTTCCTTTTTCAGCATTTTCTCCAGCTGGATCAAAATCTAAATTAATTTTGGAAGAAAGGAAGTTTAACACCGTATTAACAGCACAAATATCATAGGCAATAATTTCCTTATTTGTTTTGATAGATAGATTGGCAAATCCACCGAGATTTAAACAAGCTTGATGGCTCTCAAACAACAACAAATCGCCAATAGGCACCAAGGGAGCTCCCTGTCCTCCAAGAGTCACATCTTGAGTCCTAAAGTCACAAACTACTTGAGATTTTGTTAAAACAGACAATTCAACCCTGTTGCCGATTTGTTTCGTAAAGCCCTGATCAGGTTGGTGAAATACGGTGTGCCCATGAGACCCAATTGAATCAATCTTTTTAATTCCAAACTCCGAAATAAATTTGAGTATTCTGTTACTTAAAAAATTTGTGAAATCAAGGTCTAAAATCTCTAATTCTTGAGGAGTCAAATGAAGTGCCATAGACAAGCGATTTTTCATTTTTTTTGGGTAGTTATAGGTTTTGCTATTTAATATTTCAAAATGCCATTTTGATTTTTTTTCAAACCTAACGTACACCAAATCCAGACCATCTAAAGAAGTTCCAGACATTGCACCAATTATGTTATAAATTTGATTTTCCATTTGCAATAATTATCACTTTACAAATTTAGAATTCTAAGTGTTTTATTAGTGAAAAATTACTGAATATTGAGGTTGATTGTTTTATTAATAATTTAAGGAGTAAAAAATTAAAATTTGATAATTATTTATCATTTGTAATTTATTCGTAATATAAAACTTATTATAAAGAATTATTTTTGTAAATCGCGCTAAAATCATCAGATCAAATGTTACTAAAAAAACAAGGATTATATTCGCCAGAAAATGAACATGAAAACTGTGGGGCAGGATTTATTTGTAATCTAAAAGGTGAGAAAACCAATCAGATTATTCATGACGCCTTAGAGATTCTTGTGAAGCTTGAACATCGAGGTGGCGTTAGCTCTGATGGCAAAACAGGAGACGGAGCAGGATTGCTCATTGACATCCCTCACGACTATTTCAAAAGGGTGTGTGATTTTGAAATCCCCGAACCTAGAAAATATGCTGTTGGGATGGTTTTTCTTCCCAAAAACAATAATCAATATTCGTTTTGTAAAAAAACCTTTGAAAATGAAATAAAAAATCAAGGCCTAAGTATTTTAGGCTGGAGAACTGTACCTGTTGACTCTTCTAGTCTTGGTGAGATTGCTTTAGCGTCTGAACCTAATATTGAGCAAGTTTTTATCAGTAAATCAGAAGATATAAGCGAACTTGACTTTAAAGCAAAGCTTTATGCTGCTCGAAAAATATCTGAACACGCCATAAGAGGTTCCAAAATCTCAGAAAGTTCTTACTTCTACATCCCTAGTCTGTCTATCACTACGCTCATCTACAAAGGGATTATAATGCCCGAAGATATTGAGCCTTATTTTACAGATCTTCAACAAGAGGATTTGGTAACACGATTGGCTTTGGTGCATCAACGATTTTCAACGAACACCATGCCAGCATGGGATCTTGCTCAACCTTTTAGATTTATTTGTCAGAATGGTGAAATCAATACCTTAAGAGGTAATGTTAGTAGAATGCGCGTTCGAGAAGAAATTATGAAAAGTGAGATTTTTGGTCCACAAATAGATAAATTATTCCCAATCATAATTCCTGGAAAGTCAGATTCTGCTTCCATGGACATGGTGGTAGAATTGCTAACCCTCACAGGAAGATCCCTACCTGAAGCAATGATGATGATGATTCCAGAAGCATGGGAAAAGCATCAAACCATGTCTCAGGAGCAAAAAGCTTTTTATGAGTACAATGCATGCATTATGGAACCATGGGATGGCCCTGCCTCCGTTCCTTTCACGGACGGAGATTACGTGGGAGCTCTTCTTGACCGAAACGGTCTTAGACCTTCAAGATACACCGTTACAAAAAGCGGAAAGCTGATTATGGCTTCTGAAATTGGTGTCGTCGAAGTTGCACCAGAAGATGTTGAAAGTCATGGACGATTAGAGCCCGGAAAAATGTTTTTAGTGGACATGAACGAAGGTCGTATCATCAATGATCAAGAAATTAAGACTAAAATTGTTTCTGAAAGACCTTACCGAGAATGGCTTAACAAAAATCGTTTGCACCTAAAAGATGTAGCCTCAGTTGGGACTACTTGTCCAATTGAAACCATTGATGTTAAAACCAGACAACGTCTTTTTAATTATACATTAGAAGACATTCAGGAAGTAATTACTCCTATGGCAACTGCCGGAAAAGAAGCTCTTGCCTCTATGGGGATTGACACACCACTTGCGGTCTTATCAGATATCCCACAGTTAATTCCCAACTATTTTAAGCAACTGTTCGCACAAGTAACCAACCCTCCTCTAGACGGAATCAGAGAAGAAATTGTCACAGACATTAGCTTATCATTAGGTCAGGATAAAAATATTTTCGACATTTCTGAAGAACAGTGTAAAAAACTGACCATTCAGAACCCGGTAATATCAAATGGAGATTTAGAAAAAATTAGAAATATTTCGATTGGTAATTTTAAATCTGAGACCATAAAAATTCTATATCCTGTAGAGAAAGGATTGAATGGACTTGAAGATGCTTTAGAGGATGTTATCGATCAGATTTCAAAAGCGATTGACCGAGGAACTAATATCATAATTCTTTCAGACCGCGGCGTTAATAAAGAATTCGCGCCCATACCCTGTTTATTGGCTTGCTCTTATGTTCATCATCAAATGAACAGACTCAGAAAACGTTCCTTTTTTGATATTATAATAGAATCTGCCGAACCTAGAGAGCCACATCACTTTGCCACGCTTTTTGGTTACGGAGCTAGTGCTATTAATCCTTATATGGTTAATGAAATCATTCGGATGCAGGTAACAGAAGGATTCGTTACGGGCATGACAGAAGACCAAGCGGTTAACAACTTCAACAAAGCCATCGGAACAGGTATCATCAAAGTGATGAACAAGATTGGTATCTCAACTTTACACTCTTATCGAGGGTCTCAGATTTTTGAGATCGTAGGTTTCAATTCTAGATTTGTTGAAAAATACTTTCCTTACACTGCTTCAAGAATTGAAGGTATTGGTCTTTATGAGATCGAAAAAGAAATCAAAGAAAGATACAAGAATGCCTATCCAGATAAGATGGTAAACAATAAATTGGGTCTTAACATTGGAGGGGATTATCGCTGGAGACGAAATGGTGAGAGGCACATGTTCAACCCAACCACTGTTGCAAAGCTTCAGCAGGCGGTTAGACTTCAAGATCAAGACAGTTATGACATTTATGCCAAAACAATAAACGAACAATCTAAAAGCCTAATGACCATTAGAGGTCTATTTGAATTTGACAACCTAGATCCAATTCCAATTGAAGAGGTCGAATCTTGGACTGAAATTGTTAAAAAATTCAAAACAGGTGCAATGTCTTATGGGTCAATCTCGAGAGAGGCTCATGAAAACTTAGCTATCGCAATGAACAGAATTGGAGGAAAATCTAATTCGGGTGAAGGCGGAGAATCACGCGATCGATTTATTCCAAGTGAAAACGGAGACAGTCGAAATTCTGCAATCAAGCAGGTTGCTTCTGGTCGTTTTGGTGTTACCTCTCATTATCTAACCAACGCGGAAGAAATACAAATTAAAATGGCTCAGGGAGCCAAACCAGGTGAAGGGGGCCAGCTACCCGGTGAAAAAGTTTTGCCTTGGATTGCCTCTGCAAGAAACTCGACTCCTTTTGTAGGGCTAATTTCCCCTCCTCCCCACCACGATATTTATTCGATTGAGGATTTAGCGCAATTGATCTACGATTTAAAAAACGCAAATCGCGAAGCGAGAATCAATGTTAAACTGGTTTCTGAAGTTGGAGTGGGTACAATTGCTGCAGGAGTTTCAAAGGCAAAAGCTGATGTTGTTTTAATTTCAGGTTTTGATGGTGGAACAGGAGCTTCACCTCTTACATCCTTAAAACACGCTGGATTACCTTGGGAATTAGGTCTAGCAGAAGCACAACAGACTTTGGTGTTAAACAACTTGAGAAGTAGAATTGTTGTGGAATGTGACGGTCAATTAAAAACTGGGAGAGATGTTGCCATTGCTGCACTGTTAGGTGCCGAAGAGTATGGATTTGCTACCGCTCCATTGGTTGCCTCTGGATGCATTATGATGCGAAAGTGTCACCTAAACACCTGTCCAGTAGGAATTGCAACCCAAGACAAGGATCTTCGTAAAAACTTTAAAGGGACTCCAGAACACGTGATCAATTACTTTTATTACGTGGCCAATGAATTAAGGCAAATCATGGCAGAACTTGGGTTTAGGACTTTGACTGAAATGATTGGGCAAACCCATAAGATAAATTCTAATAAAGCAATACAGCACTATAAAGCCAAAGGGTTAGATCTTTCAAATATTCTTCACCGACCTGCAGAATACAGAAAAATGAGCTTGCGAAATTTAGAAAAACAAGATCACTGCTTGGAAAACGTGCTCGATATGAAAATCTTAAAAGTAGCCAAAGCTGCCATTGAACAAGGAACAAAAACGAGCTTATCCTATCCAATTCATAATACAGACCGGTCCTTAAGTGCTATTCTGAGTAATGAGATATCAAAACGACATGGACACACAGGGCTTCCTGAAGACACTTTGACTTTGAACTTTAAAGGATCTGCAGGACAAAGTTTTGGTGCTTTTGGAACTTTTGGACTTACGCTTAACTTGGAAGGAAACACCAATGACTATCTTGGTAAAGGAATGTCTGGAGCAAAAATTATTGTTAAAAAACCGCCTACTGCCACTTTCGTCGCGCATGAAAACATAATTGTTGGAAACGTTTGCTTATTTGGAGCAGTCAACGGAGAAGCCTATATTAATGGTATCGCCGGAGAACGTTTTGCCGTTCGAAATTCTGGAGCCATCGCAGTGGTTGAAGGCGTTGGAGATCATTGTTGCGAGTACATGACAGGAGGGAACATTATTGTATTAGGAAATACCGGTAGAAATTTTGCAGCGGGTATGAGCGGTGGAACTGCTTTTATATTTGATCCAGAAAGCAAGTTTATTAATGGTCTTTGTAATACAGAAACAATTGAATTTGAACCTATAGAAGAAGAGGAGGCATCAACGCTTAAAAGCTTAATAGAAAAGCATGTTAAGTATACTCAAAGTGAGAAAGGGAGCGCCTTACTTGGAGACTGGGAGAATAGCTTAAAAAGCTTCATCAAAGTAATGCCTATTGAGTACAAACGTGCACTTAAACGCTTGAAAAATGAGCCACAATTAGTTGAAGATCTAACAGTATAAGCAATGGGGAAAATAACAGGTTTTAAAGAATATAATAGAAAAGACGAAAATTATATAAAAGTAGAAAAACGTCTTAAAAACTATAAGGAATTTACGGTTCCTCTCAAGAAGGATGAAATCGAAAAGCAAGGTTCTAGATGCATGGATTGCGGTATTCCGTTTTGTCACAGTGGGTGTCCATTAGGGAATCTTATTCCTGACTTTAACCATATGGTTCATCAAGGAGAATGGCAAAAAGCTTCCTGGATTTTGCATTCCACGAATAACTTTCCAGAATTTACTGGACGTCTGTGCCCAGCCCCTTGTGAGCAAGCATGTGTTTTAGGGATTATTGAAGATCCAGTTTCGATAGAAAATATTGAAAAAAACATCGTTGAACGTGCCTTTAAAGAAGGATGGATTAAACCTCAATCACCAAAAACGAGAACTGGAAAAAAAGTAGCAATTGTTGGTTCTGGTCCCGCAGGACTTGCAGCCGCTCAACAATTAAACAGAGCAGGACACACCGTAACTGTTTTTGAAAGAGATGACGAAATTGGTGGGTTGTTGAGATATGGAATCCCAAATTTCAAGATGGAAAAGGAAATCATCGATAGAAGGGTTGCCATACTTAAAGCAGAAGGGATCATTTTTAAGCTCAACGTAAACGTTGGGGTTAACTATGAAGTAGAAAAGTTAAAAGCATTTGATTCTGTTGTTCTTTGTGGAGGATCGACCGAAAGAAGAAGTTTACCCACTCCGGGAATTGATGCTGAGGGTGTTGTGCAAGCAATGGATTTTCTCACCCAACAAACCAAAGTGTTGATGGGCAAAAAAGTTGAAAACCAAGTGGTCGCTTCTGGCAAAGACGTTATTGTCATCGGGGGTGGAGATACAGGATCAGACTGTGTCGGCACTTCAAACAGACAAGGAGCAAAATCGGTTACTAATTTTGAAATTATGCCAAAACCTCCTGGACACAGATCGCCTCAAACACCCTGGCCTTATTGGCCATTACAATTGAAAACATCTTCTTCACACAAGGAAGGTTGTGATCGAAATTGGCTCATCAACACCAAAGAATTTGTAACAGACGATAATGGAAAACTCATTGCACTTAAAACCGTAAATGTTGAATGGAAAACTGAGCTAGGAAAACGACCTGAACTTATTGAGATAGAGGGAACTGAAAAAACATATCCTTGTGATTTGGCTTTATTGGCACTAGGTTTTACTGGACCTGAACCTACGATTGCAAATCAGCTTGGAATAGAACTGGATGTTCGATCTAATTACAAATCTGAGTATGGAAATTATAAAACTAACGTGCCTAATGTTTTTACCGCAGGTGACATGAGAAGAGGACAATCTTTGATCGTCTGGGCAATTTCCGAAGGAAGAGAAGCTGCGCGACAGGTTGACATCTACTTGATGGGATCTTCAATCCTACCGACCAAAGAAGGTGGTGATCTGCCTCCAATGTAGGGGATCGTCCTTAAAGTCAAAATTTAATCACATGTATCTCGATATATGTGATTTTTTTTTAATCAATTTTAAATAAAATCTTAAAATTAATTTAAATTCAGAATCAACTTTTATATTTACAATATTGATTAAAATATAATGTTACTAGATAAAAAGAATATTCGTTGGGGAATTATCGGTTGTGGAGATGTAACTGAAATTAAAAGTGGACCCGCATATCAAAAAACAGAAAGATTCGAGCTGATTGCCGTCATGAGAAGATCCCCTGGAATGGCTAAAGATTATGCGGAAAGACATGGTGTGGAAAAATACTATACTGACGCAGATGTATTAATAAATGATCCTGATGTCGATGCCGTTTATATTGCTACCCCTCCTGATACGCACAAGTTATTTGGGCTTAAAGTAGCCGCTACAAGAAAACCATGTTGTATCGAAAAACCTCTTGCTCCAAACCATGCTGACAGCTTGGCGATTTACAATGCTTTTAATGCCTCAAAAACACCCCTATTTGTTGCCTATTACCGAAGAACACTTCCAAGGTTTTTAAAAATAAAATCTTGGATTGATGAAGGTGAGATCGGAACCGTAAGGCATATCCAATGGCAACTAAGCAAAGTCGCTTCTGAGCAAGATTTGTCGGGTGAATACAATTGGCGAACTGATTCTAAAGTCGCTCCGGGTGGTTATTTTGATGATTTGGCAAGCCATGGATTAGACTTGTTTTGTTATTTATTTGGTGAGGTGTCGGAAGCTGCAGGTATCAGTTTAAATCAACAAAAACTTTATACTGCCAAAGATGCCGTGACCGGATACTGGCTTCATGAAAATGACATCACTGGCATGGGAAATTGGAATTTTGGAAGTCATGAAAGTGAAGATAACGTTACAATTTATGGCAGCTTAGGCACTATTCGGTTTTCGGTTTTCGAGGAGCAGCCGATCCATTTAAAAACTGAGAAAGGTGACGAAACCTTAGATATCTTACATCCCGAAAACGTACAACTTCATCATGTAGAACAAATGAGAGATCAGTTGCTCAATCCTCCTAAAAACCATCCTTCCTCTGGACAAACTGGAGCGCACACGAGTTGGATAATGGACAAAATTCTTGGAAATATTTAAAACCTTTTGATTAATTAAACTTCTCTTTAGTACATTTGTAGTACCCAAATTACTATCATGCAATCCCCTACGCCTTGGACGGAGAATCAGTTTGGTTCTATCTACAACAAATATTTCCCTATTTTATTTCGATTTGCGTTAAAACACTCAAGAGACACAACGCTTTCGAAAGACCTAGCTCAGGAGAGTCTTATTAAGTTATGGCAAGATAATTTCATGCCAAACGCAACACAGAATCATTTAGAAGCTTTTCTCTTTAGGGTGATTAGAAATAATTTAATTGACCATTTTAGAAAGGAAAAGATTAGGAAAAGCTATGCTGAAAGTTTAGAAAAAAAAATACCTACTACTGATGGTAGTCCACTATTTGAAGTGGAAGAGCGCATAGAAAAAGTAATGCGTCAACTCCCTGAATTGACTCAGAATATTTTCTCTCAGTCTAGGGAGAAAGGACAGGACTACAAAACAATAGCTGCCAATACAGGAAAAAATATTAAAACTGTGGAGCACCATATTTCAAAAGCCTTAAAGGCATTTCGTAAAGAATTTTTCCAAAAGTAATTAGGGTATTTCGGTTTAGAAACGTTTTCTAGACATATACCCAATACTATGAAAGAAAACGATGAAATAGAAGCGATTTTTTGGAAACGCAATCAACAGGCATTATCCAAAAAAGAGCAAAAAATATTAGACGCGTGGTTAGCGTCAAATAAAGAGGCATTAAATGATTATGATGATCAAAAAAACACAGTTGCTATACTTGAGTCAAACGAACAGCTATTAGAAAAACATCCCTATGAAGACTTCAAAAACAAGTTGCTATTAAAGACTAAAAAAGCAACCGGAAACCTTCTAAAGAAAATAGCCGTAATTCTTATTTTGGTTAGCATTGGAGGATTTGGAGCTTGGGAAATGTCTCAACCTAAAACAACAATAGTAAGTGCTGGTAACTTCATCAAAAAACACACTCTACCAGATGGAAGTGTTATCCAGATGAATAAAAATAGCAAGCTAGTCTATAACAAATCCTTTGATAAAAAAAATAGGACAATCAACCTTGAAGGTGAAGCTTTTTTCAAAGTAGCTCACAATCCAAAACTACCTTTTAAAGTTGTGCTTAAAGATGAATCTTCCCTCAACGTGCTTGGAACAGAGTTTAACGTGATTTATGATAATGCCAAGAATTCTAGTCGTACCTACCTAAGCTCTGGCAGCCTTTTATGGAAGGCCAAAAATAATAAATCTTTATTATTAAAGCCAGGAGACCATTTTGAATATGATAATAAAACAAATGAGTGGACGGTAAGCGAAATCGAAACAAATAAATTGATGTCTTGGAGACACAGAAGTCTTGACTTTAAAGATTTGTCTTTCAATGAAATATGTCAATCCCTATCTGCCTATTTCGAAACCCCAATAAATATAAAAAACAAAAATCTTATTGATAAACGCTTTACTGCTAGATTCCATCATTTAACGCCGTTGGACACAATTCTAGATTTATTGTCAGATAGTTATAATTTTAAATTTAACAAAACCCCAAACACATGGATCATCGAGTAAAAAATATTATCTTCTTATTTTTGGTATCGTCGGCACTTTGGAGCGCAGAGAAAGCCATTAAAATTGAAATGATAAATACACCGCTCAAAGAGATCATTAATGAACTAGAGCAGCAGTCTGAACATCTGTTTATTTATAATGAATATGTAAATGACAAAACAGTTTATTCCGTTAGTTCTGAGAATGAAACATTAAAAGAAGTCCTTGAGAAGTTATTTTCCAGCAGCACTGTACAGTTTAAAATTAGATCACCTCATGTTATTTTAAAATCTATCAACGAACCCACCTCTGAAACTACCATACAAAGACAAAAGTTGGGTACACTGAGCGGATATGTTAAGGACGCTGAGAGTGGTGAAACACTAATTGGCGCCACCATTATAGGGCCTTCAGGAAGTTATGTTTTAACCAATAATTTTGGCTTCTATAGTTTTGAGGTTCCAGAGGGAATTAACCAATTTACTTTAAGTCATATCGGGTATGGAACAATCGTGGAAACCATTAAAGTTGAGGGTAAAACTACGCACGATTTTAATTTAACTTTTAAAGCGACTTCACTTTCGGAAGTAGAAGTTTCCTCGGATTCCTATAAAAAAGAACGAACGAGAACACTACAGAATGTAATTCAATTCAACCGTCAAGATTTGATTCGTTTTCCAGCACTCTTAGGGGTTCCGGATATCAATAGAATTATGAAAAGTCAGGCTGGAGTAAGTAGTGTTGGAGAGGGAACTTCGGGGTTCAATGTCAGAGGTGGAAATATCGATCAAAACTTAATACTTCTTGACGGTGCGCCATTCTATAACTCCAGCCACTTGTTTGGTCTTTTCTCTATTTTTAACACAGCAAGTATTAAAGATTTAAAACTATATACGGGTGGAATCCCTGCTCGCTTTGGCGGAAGAGCTTCTTCGGTTCTTGACATAAGATTAAGAGACGGCAATACGCAAAAGTTTGCAGCTGAAGGAAGCATAGGCCCCATTGTCACTCACCTTCAATTGGAAACACCTCTTGTAAAAGACAAATCTGCAATACTAATTTCTGGAAGACGCTCCTTTATAGATTTGTTTCAAGATTTAAGCAATAGCACTAATGAGGAGAAAGTATATTTTTATGATTTTACAGCTAAAACACATTACCGAATTAATCCCAAAAACACAGTTTACCTGTCTGGATTTTTTGGAGCTGACAATTTAAATTTTGAAATAGACGAAACTAAAAAGAATGGACCTAAAAAAGAAAAAACGAAGTTTAACTGGAACCAAAGTTCAGTCTCATTTAAATGGAATCGCATTTTTAATGGAAAGTTATTCATGAATTTAAGTTCCGTATTTAGCCAATATGACTACGGTTTAAGCTCAGACAGCTCCGACAATCCAATCATTGATCTTTCAGGAGACTTTAATTGGAATGCCCGAATAAGAACGTTTGAAACGAAAACTAATCTAACCTACAACTTGAACCCGGAAAATACGTTTAAGGGAGGTGGGAGTGTTACGAAACATTCTTTTAGTCCTACTAAAATAGAAGCAGCTTCAAAATATTCTCAGAACATAAGTTTAGAAACTGAAAATGCTGTTGAAATCGGCCTATTCGGTGAATGGGAAACGCAGTGGAAACGGTTTCAGATTAATACCGGTTTAAGATGGTCTCAGTTTTCCAATATTGGACCAGGAGATGTCTATCAATATGCCCCAGGGTCCAAATCATTGGCGACTATTGTTTCCTCAAAAACATATGAAAAAAATGATGTGATCAAAGCATTTAACAACTTTGAACCTAGAATTGCCTTGAAGTATAAATGGAGTGAAGACCTAGCCCTAAAGGCAAATTACAACAGAATGTATCAATACATTCATTTAATTTCTAACACATTGGGGGTTGTCCCTTATGATATTTGGAAACCTTCTGGAACGTATATTGAACCACTAAAAGTTGATCAATTCGCGATTGGTTTTGCTCTTAATAAAGTAAAAGATAAAAAAAGAATTGATGTTGGAATAGAGGCCTACTACAAATCATTTAACAACCTAATTGAATATAAAGACGGTGCTAATTTAATTGCCAATAAATATATCGAAACGGAGTTTATTCCTGCAAAAGGAATTTCTTATGGATTAGAAATTAGCGCCGACTATGTTCTCAACCAATGGTTTGGAAACTTTAATTATACTTATTCAAGGTCTGAAAGAAAAACGGACTCAAATTTAGATGAAATTAATCAAGGGGAGTACTATCCTTCAAACTTTGACAGACCTCATGTGTTGAATGTGAACACCAGTCGTAAGCTGGGGAGTAGATGGGAAGCTACAGCCTCCTTCACTTTCAGATCCGGTAGACCGATCACAATACCCACTGGAAGCTATGACTTACTCCAAGGCAGGCACTTTAATTTCTCTGAAAGAAATGAGTACCGTATCAGTCCAATTCATCGTTTGGATTTGTCCTTTAATCTATATCCAAAAGAGCGAAATAAAAGATGGAAATCCCATTGGACCTTTGGGGTCTACAATGTTTATGCCCGCAAAAACCCCTTGTCTGTAATCCCATCAACGACATCAGATAAAAGAACAAGTACTTATGAGTTTTCCTTATTGGGAGCCGCTATTCCTTTTGTCAGTTATCAATTTAAATTTTAAATTATGAAGCTAAGAAGCCTTACGTTATTGTTCCTTATCATATTTACTATTTCCTGTGTTAAAGAAGTTCAATATGATATTAAACCACAATCTGAATATGCAATTTTCACAGTATTGCATAATTTAACTGATCACATTGAATTTCATATTTCAAAAACATTGGCGATCTATGAAAATTTTGAAAGTGAGGAAATTCAAGATAAATTTGATTTTACAGTACGAATTTATGAATACCCTAGTGGTGCTGGTACTGACCCAACTTCTGGAACTCTTTTTTTAGAAGCAATAAACCCAAAAATTTTAGTTAATAATAATTATGGCATAGGACGGTTCATAACAAATATACCCTTAACCCGAAAAGCAGTTATAGGAAATGGATATGCATTGGAAGTCACCATAGGTGACAATGTGATTCGGTCAGCTGTAGAGTATCTTCCAGAACCGATTCCTGTCAAAAAATCAAGTGTTTCTTCAGAAGAATTGACTTTTGACCTAAGCTTTGATGATCCTCCAGACGTTATAAATTATTACAGCTTTTATGAAAACTATTATATTAAGCCGATTTCCGAGGAAGTTCTAATTCCTATTACTAGTGAAATACAATTCATTGCATCTAATACACGAACCGACGTGCTCTTTTCTGGAAAAACTAATACTAATTTTTTTAGTGAGTTAAAGCAACTTGAGTTCTATTATGAAACTCCTTATGAAGTACATGTAGAATCTCGCTTGTTAACATTTGAACATGAGGAATATGAGTTTCTAAGAAAAGTAAAATTATCGAGTGAACAGAGTTATGAAAAAGTAGATGAAGAATCATCTGGTCCATTTACCCTTTTCAGTTCGCCTCCTGTAAAATTAAATGGAAATTTAACTTTAATAGAAGGAGAGGGAAATAAAAATATTTTTGGATTTTTTATTGTAGCAGGTGCCGACAGTAATGGTACTAACATTCTAGAAATTGACAACTAAGTAAAAAAGACCAAGCTGCCATTCTAAGAAGTTCAAAACAAGGAATGATGACAGAAAAGTAAAAAACATGGAAGGTAAGATGATGAAGCCTGACCCAATAGAAGAACACTTTCACTTGGCGTCAACTGTCGGAGATGATTCAAGCTTCGGGAAAATTTCGATGGAAAACATCTTCAAACAAGGTATGACTTCGCTTAGAGATAGGGCTAGAAATGAAATAGCATTATCTGACTACAGAGCAAAAAAAAGACCGCAACATTGCTGTTGCGATCTTGAGGAAGGCGGCGACATA
>JAFMCL010000035.1 GCA_017857815.1 Flavobacteriaceae bacterium
CGCCTACGCTTACTACTTTTGGTAGTTTCTCCCTTAGTGCAAGTTCCTCGACGACGTTTGTGGTAAGCTATACCCCAAGTAACACAGGAGCTTTCTCCTTTAATCTGAGTATTGCCAATGACGATGTGGATGAAAATCCGTTTAACTTTAGCGTTATGGGAATAGCAACGGCTTCGGCAACTCCCGAAATCACTGTTTCCTCTTCCGAAAGTGGTGCCCTCACAGACGGAAGTAGAGACAATCAGGGACTCAAGAATGCGGGAGTAAGTAACACGGTAACCTATACCATTGTTAACAGCGGAACAGATACCCTAACTTTGACAGGAAGCATAGGTCTGACCAATTTGACGGGTATTAACGGTACACCTACGGTAAGTGCTTATACTAGTAGTTCTTTAGCAGTAAACGCTTCGGCTACTTTTACAGTCGCCTATACACCAGATTGTAGCGTTTCTAGTTTCTCATTTGATTTGAGTATTGCCAATAACGATTTGGATGAAAATCCGTTTAATTTTACGGTTACAGGCACAACAAGAGATCTTACCGCACCGGTAACGCCAACTTTATCTCCATTAAGTGGAACGACTCCTTATACAATTCCTTTGGCTACTACCACAGACAACTGTTCGGGTTCAATTACCGGAAGTACAACACTTTTAACCTTTACAAGTGTTGGAACCTATGAAGTAATATGGACTTTTAGGGATACCGAAGGAAACAGCAGTACAGCTACTCAAACGGTGGTTGTTTCACAAGTTACTTCAGGCGGAGGCGGAAGCCCGAGTCCTGAACCCGAAGAAGATCCTTGTGAAAATGATACGACTCCACCAATAGCTCCAGTCCTTTCATCGATTACGGATGTTTGTCGTATAACTTTGGAAGTGCCTACCGCTACAGATGATTGTTCTGGAACGATTTCGGGGACAACCACATCACCACTAACCTATGATCAAGTGGGAAGCTATACGGTTACTTGGACCTTTACCGATACAGCAAGCAACAGTAGTACAGCGGTTCAACAAGTGAACATTGATTACGATCAAGAGTTAACCGATACGCAAGAGGCATGTAACTCCTTTGAATGGATAGACGGTGTAGTCTATACCCAAGACAACACAACAGCTACTTTTGAAATAACAAATGCCGAGGGTTGTACCACCTTGCATCGTTTGGACTTGACGGTCTATCCGCTTCCTGATACTACGGTCAGAGTGGAAGGCAATACCATAAGCGCAGTACAAGCGGGAGCACAGTATCAGTGGATCGATTGTGAAAACGGAAATACCCCCATAGCAGGGGCTACGGAACAATCCTTTACACCTACGGGAATCAAAGGAAGTTATGCGGTTCAGATCACGACCGCCTGGGGTTGTACCCTTACTTCTGATTGCATCGCTTATTCTGATGCCACTACTGTATTGCCAGCCGAAGGAATTTCTTCTAATGGCGATGGTGTAAATGATACGTGGAGGATTCAGAACATTGAAAAGTACCCGCAAGCAAAAGTATACGTCTACAACCGTTTGGGAAGAGAAGTCTACCGCGCCTTAAATGGATACAACAATGACTGGAGAGGAAATTTTGAAGGCAACGCAGACCTACTGCCTTCTGGGCCTTATTTCTACACCATTGATCTAGATGCAGATGGAAAAGTAGATATGCAGGGTTGGATTTACATACAGAAATAGTTGTTATTTTAACAAATGAAATGAATAAATCCTAGTACTGCCCCTTTTTGATGAAACTCCAGATTGCTCTGAATTAATCAAAAAGACTAATTTCAAATAAAAACCACTCAAAATGACAGAATATGAACCTGTCAACTTGGGTGGTTTTTCTATTATTAAAATTTGTTTAGAATAGGTCGATTGTTATTATGGCCTATTGAAAAAATACTCTTCGGATACTGGTTTAAGAAGAATTCCTTTTCAGCTATTATAATTCTTTGTAAACTTTTTCAAAAGGAATGCGAAAACGGTCGCCATAGACCCCTTCAGGCTTTCTGATGCCACAACCAATGATCATGCTTATTTCTGCACCAGCGGGAAGTTTAAGTAGTTTTTTGAGCTGTTTGGAATCAAACCCCTCCATGGGGCAGGTGTCATAACCATGACCGGCCATACTGACCATAAAATTTTGAGCGGCGAGTGCAGCACTTTTATGACCTACGACGCGTAAGTCGCTTGTGTTGACTTCCCGGTAGGTTGTTTTGGATTGCCCTTTAATTCCCATTACTAATTTGTTCAAAAATCCACGAAATGGATTTCCTCCTTTGTATAATTGGGGGATAATCTCTTGATAGTAATTTAATGCTTTCTTTTGAGTATCAGGATCGACAATGTTCTTTTTGAGGAATCCATTTTTTATGTACTCAATGTTGGCTGCGACCCTTTGTCGCCAAAGATCTCTCCTGACGACAACAACAACCAATTGTTGAGCAGTTCTTGCAGCGGGTTGGTTGAAGCATGTTTTTGCAACAAGTTTACATTTTTCTTCGGAGGTGATGTGTTGAAATTCCCACAATTGTAAGTTGCTACTGGAAGGAGCCAAGTGGGCTTGCTCAAGACAATTCTTGACAGTTCCTGTATCTACTTTTTTCTTGCCATCGAAAATCCTAACGGATCTTCTGTATGCAATGGCTTCACTTACTTTTTTTTCTGACATTAAAGATTTTTAATTAAAAATTTTAGAAAAGATAAGGACTTGGGGTAGGGGGCATAGCGACCAGGTAGATCAAACCAAAAGCTGCGTTTTACCACAGGCTTTTTATGAGTAAATAACACCAAGCTGTGTTTTCCGTGATAAGCGCCCATTCCACTGTTGCCAATCCCGCCAAAAGGAAGATTATCATTGGCAAAATGTATGATAGAGTCATTGGCGACTCCGCCGCCAAAAGAATACTTGCTAAACAAGCTGTTGACGAATTTGTTCTTTTTTGAAAACACATAAAACGCCAAAGGACGTTCGCCATTTTCAAGGATTTCATGCAAATGCTGTTCTGATTCATAGCTCACTATAGGAAGAATGGGTCCAAAAATTTCCTCTTTCATAAGAGGACTTTCCAGCGCTGGTTCATCAACGATCGTTGGTCCAAAGTAAAGGGAGTCTTGTGCTATATTACCACCAAAAACAATGTTTTGGCCATGAAGATAATCTTTCAAACGACTCAAATGTTTTTCATGAATGATCCTACCGTAATCCGCAGATAGGGATTGATCTTCCCCATAGGCTTTTTGGATTTCTTTTATGATTTGTTGAGTAAGCTCGGCTTTAATTTTTTGATCAACCAAAAGGAAGTCAGGCGCAATACAAGTCTGCCCACAATTGAGGAATTTTCCCCAAACAATTCTTTTTGCGGTCGTCTTAATCGGGGCACTTGCGTCGACAACACAAGGGCTTTTTCCTCCCAACTCCAAAGTGGTTGGCGTTAAGTGTTCAGCCGCTGCTTTTGCAACAATTTTTCCGACAGAAGTGCTTCCAGTAAAAAAGATATAATCCCAACGTTTTTTCAATAAGGCCGTCGCCATTGAAACATTTCCTTCCAGAACGGTTACATGTTCTGGTTCAAAAACTTCAGCGATTATTTCATTGATTATTTTGGCGGTGTTTGGTGCAAATTCAGAGGGTTTTAATACCACAGTATTTCCTGCAGCAACAGCCCCTACCAATGGGGTGATGGCCAGTTGAAAAGGATAATTCCATGGACTGATAAGTAAGGTTTTACCATAAGGCTCAGGAATAATATAATCACGAGAAGGAAAGTTTAATAAACTACTTTGGACACGTTGCGGCCGGCTCCAACTGGGCAATAGTTGGATCATTTTTCTTATTTCCTTTTCCACAAAAATTGTCTCAGAAGTCATGGACTCAAAGCTCGATTTTCTAAGGTCTTTAAAAAGGGCTTGGTGAATCTCTTTTTCCTTTTGAACAATTGTTTTGAGTAGCTTTTTAAGTTTTTTAACTCGGAAAGCACTGGACAAAGTTATTTGAGAAGAAAAAAACACAGCTTGATTCTTATGTATTAAATCGACGGTATTTTCTATGTTGATTTCTTCCATTATTTTCTAATTTAGGGTTTGTTTTGAACTCAAAGATAATCTAATCGAATTTCTTAGAAAATTTTATTCTTTGAATGTGTGGTTAAAAACTAATTAAAACGTTATAAATCAATTGATTGAATAAGCTTGTTTTGTTTTGAACATAATGTATAATAACATATTAATAAACACTTATTTATTGACTCAAATTAAATTTGTAGCAAATTAATAGAATGGAGCTTAATAAATTCAGTAAAAGAGTTACGCAAGATACCACACAGCCTGCTGCGCAAGCGATGTTACATGCAATCGGAATGACCGATGAGGACTTTAAAAAACCTTTGATAGGAATTGCAAGCACGGGCTATGAAGGAAATCCTTGTAACATGCACCTGAATGATCTTTCGGTTCATGTGAAAGCGGGCATGGCCCCTCATGATATGTTGGGTTTAATTTTTAATACCATTGGCGTTAGTGATGGGATTTCCATGGGAACTCCTGGCATGCGATTTTCGCTGCCTTCAAGGGACATTATTGCGGATTCGATTGAAACCGTGGTGCAGGCCATGTCATATGATGGAGTTGTTACGGTAGTGGGCTGTGACAAAAATATGCCAGGTGCTCTAATTGCGATGCTTCGTCTTAATCGTCCTTCCATATTGGTTTACGGTGGAACCATTGCTGCTGGTTGTCATAAAGACAAAGAGCTTGATGTTGTTTCGGCCTTCGAAGCATGGGGAGAAAAAGTAGCTGGTGTTATTGACGAAAAAGAATATAAAGAGGTTATTCGTAACGCATGCCCTGGAGCAGGTGCTTGCGGTGGAATGTACACAGCAAACACTATGGCTTCTGCAATAGAAGTACTTGGGATGGCATTGCCATACAACTCGTCAAACCCAGCTGTAAGTGACCAGAAAATAGAAGAATGTAAGGCTTTGGGGCCTGCGATGAAAAACCTGTTGGAAAAGGACATCAAACCCCTTGATATTGTTACAAAAAAATCATTGGAAAACGCATTGCGTTTGATCACAGTATTAGGAGGGTCTACAAATGCAGTATTGCATTTTCTGGCCATAGCCAAAGCAGCTGATATTGATTTGACCATTGATGATTTTCAAAGAATAAGTGATACGACTCCATTTTTGGCCGACTTAAAGCCAAGTGGAAAATACTTGATGAAAGACCTTCATAACATCGGAGGAGTTCCAGCAGTATTGAAGTTTATGCTTGAGAATGATATGCTACATGGCGATTGTTTAACTGTTACAGGTAAGACCCTTGCTGAGAATTTGGCATTGGTGCCCAGCTTAAAAGAAAATCAAGACCTGTTTAGACCTCTTGACAATCCGATCAAAGCAACGGGACACATAAGAATTTTAAAAGGAAATATAGCCACGGGAGGCTCGGTTGCTAAAATAACAGGTAAGGAAGGTTTGCGTTTTGTTGGTCCTGCCAGAGTTTTCAATGGAGAATATGAGGCCAATGACGGAATCCGTGCAGGAAAAGTAAAGAAAGGCGATGTGGTAGTCATTCGTTATGAAGGACCAAAAGGAGGCCCGGGGATGCCGGAAATGTTGAAACCTACAGCTGCAATTATGGGTGCGGGTCTTGGAAAAGATGTCGCGCTTATTACGGATGGTAGATTTTCAGGGGGAACTCACGGATTTGTCGTAGGACACATTGTTCCTGAAGCACAAGAAGGAGGTTCGATCGGACTTTTGGAAGATGGGGATGTTATTACGATTGATGCCGAAACCAATACTTTGAGTGTTGATTTGTCTGATTCTGAGATTGAAAATAGGAAAACCAAATGGGTACAACCAGCATATAAATTTACTAAGGGAGTATTATTTAAATACATTAAAAGTGTGGCTACAGCTTCAGAAGGTTGTGTTACTGATACCGAATAATAATGAAAACAACGGAGAATAAAATTTCGGAAAATCCAACGAAGGGAATCAAAATAAGCGGAGCTGAAGCAGTTATCCGCTGTCTTTTGGCAGAAGGGGTTGACTTGATTTACGGTTATCCTGGGGGAGCAATTATGCCCATCTACGATGAATTGTATAAGTTTCAAGAGGAGCTTCAGCATGTTTTAACGAGACACGAACAAGGAGCAACTCATGCAGCTCAAGGATTTGCTCGAACTTCAGGTAAAGTGGGAGTAGCCATGGCTACATCTGGCCCTGGTGCAACCAACTTGGTCACCGGAATTGCTGATGCTCAAATAGATTCTACACCGATGGTATGTATCACGGGACAAGTAGGGTCTCATTTATTGGGTTCTGATGCTTTTCAAGAAACTGATATTATTGGTATTTCAACACCAGTAACGAAATGGAATTGCCAAATAACGAAGGCGAGTGAAATTCCATCGGTTATGGCTAAGGCATTTTATATTGCGCGTTCAGGTCGTCCAGGACCCGTTTTGATAGACATTACGAAGGATGCCCAGTTTGATACTTTTGATTTTTCTTATGAAAAATGTACGGGAATAAGAAGTTATAAACCTGTTCCAGAAATCGATCCGGCTGCTATTGCAGAAGCTGCGGAAGCAATTAATAATGCTAAAAAACCTTTTATTATATGGGGACAAGGAGTTATTCTTGGAAATGCAGAGCAAGAGTTTAAAGATTTTGTTGAGAAATCTGGTATTCCTGCTGCATGGACCATTCTTGGGCTTTCTGCTTTGCCAACGGCACATCCACTCAATGTAGGAATGGTCGGAATGCATGGGAATTATGGGCCAAATATGCTTACCAACGAATGTGATTTGTTAATCGCCATCGGGATGCGTTTTGACGATCGAGTAACTGGAGATCTTAGTACTTATGCAAAGCAAGCCAAAGTCATTCATTTTGAAATAGACCCTTCTGAGATAAACAAAAATGTAAAAGCAGACATTCCAGTAATGGGAAGTTGTAAAGACAGCTTGGCTACAATTTTATCTTTGATAAGAAAAAACACCCATGAAAAATGGATCAGTCGTTTTGATGATTTCATGAAAATTGAAGTGGAAAAGGTTATAGACAAAGACCTTAATCCTACAAAAGAAGGATTGACCATGGGAGAGGCCATAATGGCAATAAACAAACATACCAAAGGGGATGCTGTGATCGTTACGGATGTAGGGCAACATCAAATGGTTGCCTGTCGATATGCAGAATTTGTTCGATCTAAGAGTAACGTGACTTCTGGAGGTCTTGGAACAATGGGCTTTGCCCTTCCAGCAGCCCTAGGAGCAAAAATGGGAGCACCTGAAAGAGAAGTCGTTGCCGTGATTGGTGATGGAGGTTATCAGATGACGATTCAAGAGTTGGGAACCATTTTTCAAACTCAAACTGCAGTTAAAATTGTTGTTCTAAACAATGATTTCCTCGGAATGGTAAGACAATGGCAACAGCTGTTTTTTGAAAAAAGATATGCTTCCACTGAAATGGTAAACCCTAATTTTGTGGCCATTGCAAAAGGCTATAATTTGGAGGCTAAAAAAGTTGACAAAAGAGAAGACCTTGATGCTGCTGTTGCGGAAATGATCGCTTCGGAGAAACCTTATTTTTTAGAAATATGTGTTGAGAAAGAAGCTAATGTTTTTCCGATGATTCCAACTGGTGCATCAGTCTCAGAAATACGTCTTAATTAATTATATTGTGAAAAACAACAACACTTACACCATATCAATCTATTCTGAAAACAATGTCGGTTTGTTAAACCGAATTTCAGCTATATTTTTAAAACGACACATTAATATTGAAAGCTTTTCGACTTCTCTTTCAGAGATTAAGAATGTTTTTCGCTTTGTTATTGTCGTTGAATTAGAAGAAGAAAAGGTGAAGAAACTCATACAGCAAATTGAAAAGCAGGTTGATGTTATCAAGGCTTATTACCATACAGATGAGGAAACAATTTTTCAGGAATCAGCATTGTTTAAAGTTAAGTCCAGTTCACTTTTTGAAGAGCGACACATCCAAAACGTGATTAAGGATAGCCATGCGAATATTGTTGTGGTTACTCCCGAGTTTTTTGTTATCGAAAAAACAGGCTTTCGTGAAGAAACAGAAAAACTGCGTAAAGATTTGGCTCCTTTTGGACTGCTTCAATTTGTTCGTTCGGGAAGAATTTCGGTAACCAAATCAAAAATGGGTATATCAGATATTTTAAATACTTTTAAAAAAGACAATTAACGATTAAATCAATAAAATAATGACGAATTATTTCAATCAACTTTCACTAAGAGAACAACTACAACAACTGGCTCAATGTCGTTTTATGGATTCTTCTGAATTCGACAAAGGTATCGAAGCCTTAAAAGGCAAAAAAATTGTAATTGTTGGATGCGGAGCTCAGGGATTAAACCAGGGGTTAAACATGCGTGACTCGGGTCTTGACATCAGTTATACCCTTCGTAAGGAGGCAATTGATCAAAAAAGAGCTTCATACCAGAACGCAGTAGATAACAAGTTTTCTGTTGGAACCTATGAAGAAATGATTCCTAGCGCAGATCTTGTGATCAATTTAACGCCAGACAAAAATCACACTCCAGTGGTTAAAGCAATTGTTCCTTTAATGAAACAAGGTGCTACACTTTCTTATTCCCATGGATTTAATATCGTTGAGGAAGGAATGACTATTAGGGAGGATTTGACCGTAATCATGGTTGCACCCAAATGTCCTGGTTCTGAAGTAAGAGAAGAATATTTAAGAGGTTTTGGAGTGCCCACATTGATCGCTGTTCATCCAGAGAATGACCCTCAGGATCATGGGTTCGAATATGCAAAAGCTTATGCTGTTGCAACGGGAGGTCATCGCGCAGGTGTTTTAGAATCTTCTTTTGTAGCTGAAGTTAAGTCAGATTTAATGGGAGAACAAACCATACTTTGTGGTGTTCTACAAACAGGCTCAATTCTTTCTTTTGATAAAATGGTTGAGAAAGGAATAGATCCTGCTTACGCTGCTAAACTAATCCAATACGGTTGGGAGACCATCACCGAAGCACTAAAACACGGTGGTATTACAAACATGATGGATCGCCTTTCTAACCCTGCTAAAATCAAGGCTTTCGAACTTTCGGAAGAGTTAAAACAAATCCTTGCTCCTTTATTTCAGAAGCATATGGACGATATTATGTCAGGCCACTTTTCTAAAACCATGATGGAAGATTGGGCCAATGATGATAAAAACCTATTGACTTGGAGAGCCGCTACTGGCGAAACAGCTTTCGAAAAGACGGTAGTTACAGATAAAGAAATATCAGATCAGGAATATTTTGATCACGGGGTATTGATGGTTGCTTTTGTTCGCGCTGGAGTTGAATTGGCTTTTGACACGATGGTTGCTGCTGGGATTAAAGAAGAGTCAGCCTATTATGAGTCTTTGCACGAAACACCATTAATTGCGAATACAATTGCAAGAAAAAAACTATTTGAAATGAACCGAGTCATTTCTGATACTGCCGAATATGGCTGTTATCTTTTCGATCATGCTGCGAAACCTCTTTTGGAAGACTTTATGAAAGGCATAGATACTGATGTTATTGGAGCCGATTTTGCCAAAGGAAAAGGTAATGGTGTTGATAATCGTGACTTAATTGATGTTAACGAAATCATTCGTTACCATCCAGTTGAGATGATTGGTTATGAATTAAGAGAGTCGATGACTGACATGAAAAAAATTATATAACCTAATGCTAATGATTGTATTTTATTATATTACAGTCGGAAAAACGAAATTTTGAATTGAGAAAACAGGGCTTAACACCTGTTTTCTTTTTTATTTATAAGCTTATGACAATGAAAATGAATCAAGTCCCAAAACAGTTTCAAGTTACTCCTATTCATTCAAAGGATTATTTGGTTAATGGAGAAATCAAATCATGGAAAGGACCTTCTTCTGAAGTTTTTTCATCGATTCAGACAGAAAACGAGTCGGGAGAAATGGCTCCAACATTCTTGGGAACAATTCCTGATATGGAGTCTGAAACTGCTTTAGAAGCAATGGAAGCAGCAAATAAAGCATTTGATCGTGGTAAAGGGCTTTGGCCGACCATGAAAGTCAAAGAACGTTTGACCTGTTTAGAAAAATTTGCAGGTAAAATGAAAGAACATCGCGAGGAGGTCGTAAAACTTTTAATGTGGGAAATCGGGAAATCCTTAGGGGACTCACAAAAGGAATTTGATCGTACTATTGATTACATCTATGATACCGTAGAAGCTTATAAAAAACTTGATCATCGGAGTGCGAAGTTTGAAAAAGAAGGAGGAATCCATGCACATATTCGTCGTGGTCCACTAGGAGTAGTACTTTGTTTAGGGCCTTACAACTATCCACTGAATGAGACCTTTTGTCTATTAATTCCTGCGATTATTATGGGGAATACAGCCATATTTAAACCTGCGAAACATGGTGTATTACTAATTACTCCGTTACTGAAAGCATTCCAAGAGAGTTTTCCAGCCGGAGTTGTCAATATTGTTTTTGGTAGAGGTAGAAAAATAGCTCAGCCGATTATGAAAACTGGAGTTATAGATGTGTTGGCCTTAATTGGACACAGTACCTCAGCAGTTGCTTTACAAGATGAGCACCCTAGAAAAAATAAATTGAGATTAGTTTTAGGTTTGGAGGCTAAGAACCCGGGAATTATTCTTCCTGATGCTGATTTAGATCATACCATCAAAGAATGCATTTCAGGAACTTTATCATTTAACGGACAACGGTGTACTGCACTGAAAGTGCTCTATGTACACGAATCTTTAGTTGATGAATTTAACACTAAGTTTTCTGCTGCTGTTGATGCTTTGAAATACGGTTTACCATGGGAAGAAGGTTCTTTTTTAACCCCACTTCCTGAACCTTCAAAACCAGCCTACATTAAAGGACTTATTGATGATGCGGTTTCAAAAGGCGCCAAAGTCATGAACAAAAAGGGCGGCCAACAGTCCGTAAATTACTCTTACCCTGCAGTGCTTTATCCCGTTGATGAGAGCATGAATGTTTACAAAGAAGAACAATTTGGTCCTGTAATACCAATCATTGCCTATAAAGATATTAACGAGCCTTTGGATGCGATGGCAGCTTCAGACTATGGTCAGCAAGTGAGTCTTTTCGGAAGAGATGTAAGAAAAATCGGACCACTGATCGATATTTTATCGAACTTGGTTTGTCGTGTGAATCTAAACAGTGCTTGTCAACGAGGCCCAGACGTTTATCCATTTGCTGGAAGAAAGAACTCTGCTGTTGGAACCTTAAGCGTTTTTGATGCACTGCGTTCTTTTTCTATAAGAACTTTTGTTGCTTCTAAGGACAATCCTTACAACAATGAGATTTTGGAAAATTTATTAAATTCAAAGGAATCTAATTTTGTTTCAACAGATTATTTGCTGTAAAATCAAATTTATTTTGAAATGGAAATTTTTTGCATCAAGTTCTTACCCTTTAACAAGGAGGCAGTTATTACACCCGAAAACAGCGCGCCTCCAACTCCTGCGGTTACGATGTCTTGGCCAGTCAGGTAGAAGTTTTTGATTGGAGTTCGAGGTTTTAAGAATTTCTGTCTAAAACGTTGGGGGGTATGATCAATGCCATAGATTTCACCTTTCGTATAATTCACGAAATTTTGTGTTGTCAAAGGCGTAGAAAGTTCGTAGACATCAATTTTGTTTTTCAGGTGGGGAAGTTGAATAAATAGTGCTTCAAGCAAACGGGTACTTATTTTTTCTTTAAAAGCTTCGTATTCAGCACCGCGTTTCATCCATTTTGAACCTTGCCATTTTGCAACCAATTCGTAGGGGAGTAGTGTAATGATGTCTATCGTACTTTTATTTGGATAACGTTCAGACCAAGTGGGGTCTTTAGCCGAAGGAAAGGAAATATATACTACAGGAAAAGGGGCTTGATTGTCCTTTAAATAATTGGCTACACATTCATCATGATCTCCTTTCTCAGGATAAATCCAAAAGTTACTTTTTGGTAGTTTTAATTCCTCTGGGCTTCCGTTTAAACCAATATAAAGACTGACATGAGCAACAGAGGGATTGATTTTTTTAAGCTGTTTTCTGAGCTGATGTTTTTCTACAATTTGCTCTGGAATCAGTTTTTCATAGGTATTAAAAACACCAGTCCCGCTAATAATTTTTTCAGCATAAAAACTTTTTCCATCTTTCATTTTTACTCCTATTGCCTGATTGTTTTCAATGATGACTTGTTGCACCTCGGCATTAGTCAAAATTGTTCCTGAAGCAGCTTCAATGATAGGGTCAATGGTTTTTAATATCTGAGAAGACCCTCCCACCGGAAAGCTTCCACCACTAAAATAGTGTTTGACAACCGATGCATGCATCGCAAAACTACTTTGTCTTGGGGGCAAACCATAGTCCCCATATTGGCCGGTCAAGACTTTTATTAATTCCTGATTATCAGTGATGGACTCTAAAACTTCTTGAGTTGTCTGATCGGCATATTTTAAATAGTCTTTTCGCATTCGCCTACCCATAAAAAAATTCACAATAGCTGGAAGGGCTTTGGCGCTATAAAACTTACCCATGGATTTGTTAGAAAGAAAAATAAGTTCTATATATTTTTTAATCGCTTCTTTTTCTACTGGAAAATATTCAAATATTTTTTTTTGAAAATTATCAACTCCTTTTACAAAATCATAGGTTTTTTTTCCAATGATAATGCGATCATAAACTTCGCCCATATCTGCCCATTCTAATTTACCATTAGTGATATAATCAAAGATTTTTTTGATGGCGCTGTTCGGTCTTTGCACTTCTCCGATGTAATGAATTCCTACATCCCATTCATATCCTTTTCTCTTAAAAACATGCGTAAAACCACCCGCTGTATAATGTCTTTCTAATATAAGAACCTTTTCTCCTTCTTTAGCCAATAAAGCAGCTGCCGTGAGTCCCCCAATACCAGATCCAATGACGATCGTATCATACTTTTTTTCTAATTTATGTTTTCTTTTATAAGACTGTATCATTAATTTTTTGATTGAAATGTACTTAAAGGTCATATAAGTTTGACCTTCTGTTTTTAATTAGATCATTAAAAGCATTGATTTGCTTGTTGTTGGCCTCTTTTTCATCGATTTCTATAATTCCTACCTCGACTTTGTCTTCACTTGCAGTGGTAAGAGTTTTTCCATTCCAAGAAGTAATTTGACTCTTCCCCGTAAAACTAAATTCATCACCTCCTCTAAGCTCGTTTCCTATTCTATTTGCGGTTATTGCAAAGATTCTGTTTTCTAAGCAGCGCGTAATCATCGCACTTTGACAATGGGGTAGGACGAGGTTTGAAGGGTGGGCGAGCACTTGCATTCCCTGAAGCGCAAGCGATCGACATGTTTCAGGGAAAATCCAATCAAAACAGATCATAACACCGATTTTAACACCATCAATTTCATAGACTTTAGGCGCTTTATCACCTGGTGTAAACCATAAATTTTCACGATTAAAAAGATGAATTTTTTTATAAGTGTCAATCACTTTTCCTTTTGAAACAATTAGAAGAGCATTATATACTTTGTCATCTTCTAACTCTATAAAACCGCCAATTACAGTACCTTCAATCTGTAGAGAGATTTTTTTTAAAAAAGTTGCAGTTGCTCCATCTTTTTTTTCGGCAAGATTTCTAGATTCTTCTGCAGAAGTGAAGGTATAGCCAGTGGCAAACAATTCAGGGAGAACCAAAAGGTCAGTCTTCAGGTTTTTAATTAGTTGACCAATGTCTTCAAAATTCTTATTTTTTTCGCCGAATATGGGATCGTTTTGAAGGTAACCGATTTTCATATTACATTTTATTTGATACTTAATAAAGCTTCGTTACCTGATTTTTCTTTGACAAAAGCCGTAGCCTTTACTACCCCTGTTTTTAAACTAAATGGAGCTGTATATTGCTTTGAGTTTTTGGAGGGTGTAGTTCCATCGAGTGTATAACGAATTTCGATGTCTCCATTGATATTTAGAATTGTGTTTTCTCCATGAGGTTTCCAATTGAACTCATGTTTTTTTGGAGCAATTGTTACCTGCCCTATTGAATCTATTTCAATAGCGATTTCTGGAGGAATTGGTTCGTAATAGTGTGCTTTAACTCCTGATATTGCGGGGGTATTTCTTGATTTTAAAACTCGAATTCTGAATTTATTGGTTTCAATTTCTGGATAACGAAGGATTTTTTTATACCCAATATTCGTTCCCGAGGCGATTTCTTTCCATTCGTCTCCTAACCATGCGTCTAGGGCATGTTTCTCTATCCTTTCACTGTGTGTGGTAATGGCCTCTTGAATGACAAATCTGTTGGTCGAAATTGGTTTTTTTGTTATTATTAATACTTCTTTGGTGCTGTCAATCAATAAAAAACTATTTTCATTTTCATCTAAAATTTCATTTGACCCAGTTGCTCCTTGAAGTAAATTTTTGGTGTATGTTGATTTTATTCTTCTTCCGGATTCGATTAAAGCCTCCACATCACGGGGTGAAAAACGTCCTTCTCGATTTGGGGGAATGTTCATGATTAAAGTTGCGTTGCCACCAACCGATCTTTCGTAAATATCAAAAATATCATCTGCATTTCTAACCTTTTGCTCATCATCATTCCGATAAAACCAACCTTCACGAATGGAGGTGTCAACTTCCCCTTGTTGGTAATGAAGAAACTTTCCCTGATAAAGTTTTTCTCGGCTTCCAAGATCGATATTTGTGAGATCAACAAAAGAATTCATATCCCTAGGATCTTCTTGATAGGGGATAACATTCCATTCCGTTTTGCGAGTAATACCAGCTTCATTTCCACACCATCTAACATCTTGTTTGCCAAAAACAACTGCTTCGGGAGCCAGTTCGCTTATTAGTTCCTTCCACGCCAGGTAATTATATTTTTGCCCTCCTTTTCTTTTTGGATGTGCCCCGTCTAGCCACACTTCATGAATAGGACCATATTCTGTTAATAATTCAAAAAGCTGGTTGAGATAATATTCATTGTAATCATCTACCATAAACTTGAAAGTTCTTTTGTCTTTAAAAGGGCGACCTTCCACAACTTTGGGTATAACTCTTTCAGAATATTTACTAAGGTTTCCATACAGTCCTTCTTTATTTTCAATTTGATACAAGTCTGCAGGGGAAAGGTAAATCCCCAATTTCAACCCATATTTTTCGCAAGATTCAGACAATTCTTTCAATACGTCTCCTTTACCGTTTTTAAAGGGAGAGGACATCACCCCATGCTTGGTGTAACGACTTTGAAACAAAACAAATCCATCGTGATGCTTGGCCGTAAAAACGACCATTTTCATTCCCGCCGATTTCATGGTTTTGCACCATTGATCAGTATCTAGATTTTGCAGATTGAATATCTCTGGATTTTCTATTCCGCTTCCCCATTCTCTTTTTGAAAAGGTGTTAGGGCCAAAGTGAATAAAGGCCATATATTCAGTTTTCAATGCCTGGAATTGATTTGGTGTTGGAATAACATGGGTTGCCTTTTTGAGGATTATTTCATTTGTATCAGTCACTTCGACAGCGATGGTACTTTCTTGCTTCATTTCTACTCCTGCGGTGGTATTACAGGAATAAATTAAAAGAAATAATGAAATAAATAGACTATTTTTAATTTTCATAATTATGGTTTTGCTATGAGTCAAAATAATTCTTCTTCTATTTTTTCAAGCATTAGCATTTCAACATGAAATTGCCAATCGAAAGACCTTGACTGATTCGCTAAATGGTTATGGTGGTCTTGATCCAAAATATAATCTTTAGATTTGGTGAGAATTCGAGTTTTTGCATAGGTCTTTTCTAGCTCATTTCTTGTCGAGTCAAACTCCTCAACCAATTGCTTTAATTTATCAAGATTTAGTGAGGCTTGCTTTTTGTTTTTTGACTCATCATAATTTTTGAGTGAAATTAGTAGCGCATTGCTATAACGTACGATATTATTGACCTGCTCATAAACCTCAAGGGTAAAGTTGTTCCTCTTGGCTTGGCTCTTCATATATTTTATTTTTAAATCAATTGAATCACAGGTCAATAGTTTTAGTTGGGCTTCATTTAAAAGATCCTTATATTTTTTACTCCATTTCCCCTTGTTTTCTTTGTTGGGGAGCTCAATCAATAAATCTTCTGAAGGTTGGTTACTTTTTATTATTTTATTTCGATCAAACCCATCTAGGAGCATGTTTTTCCAAAAGGCAACTGGTGCTTCTAATTGATCGATAAAGGCATGTTCCTTATTTGCTACTTCATAAGAAAACTCCCTTTGTCTGTAGGCAGACTTAATGGCTTCTTTGGTGCTGTTTTCTCCTGACCAAGAATAGGCAGAAAAAGCGATTATTCCACGCATATACAATTCAAAATGAGGCGAATCGTCATCCCAGAGCGTAAGTAATAAACCACTGAGATTATGATCAATAGAAGACAAAGTAAATGTTTTTATGTTTTCCATATTACTTTCTTTTTGCGGCATCAAAACCCAGCGAGTTTGTCCAGCAGTTGCTCCCATTACTTGAAATCCTTTTTCAGAAAACCATTCCATTGTTTTCGAATTTCCAATGGATTGGGAGGCACTATAATTCCAGCGCATATAGATGCAATTTTTAGGAAAAAGGTGCAAGAATTCTTCTAATTTATACTGGTTTTCTTCCCAAACTTTATCGACTGCTTCTTTTGTCATTTCTGGTTTAAACATGGGATGATAAACCCCAGCATGTTTTAACGGCATGTCATCCCAAAAAATAGGTATTCTATCATTGTCAGCAGCAAATTTACAGACTTTGTTGAGCCATTTCAATTGCAGTTCCAATGATGTTTTGCCACTTCCCCTTCCGGTGGTGTGCACTTCATCACCTCCCACGTGTAAGTACTTCCCATAAGGAGTAGCATTTATAGCATCGTGGTACAAATCAAACTGAAGTTCATAGGTTCTGGGATCTAAGGGGTTGAAAGCCCAATCGTTTTCAGGGTCATCCCGAAGATCCTTATATTTCTTGTGTTTTAAAATATATGAGGCATGTCCTAGCCCTTGAACTAGCGGACTGATTTGGATGTTTCTTGCGTGAGCATATTCACTCAGTTTTTTCCATTCGGCAATACTCAACGCTTCTTCAGTTCCAATTAAAGGTTGCCGCTCATATTTAATTTTATCTTCAAACTCTATTATGATTCCATTGATTTTATATTTTTTCAACTTGTCCATCAAATTGTAATAATAGGAAACCTTCTCTCTGTGGTGTTTGATGTCCAGTTGAATAGCGCGATAGGCGAGTAGGGGGTAGTCTTTTATATTGCAAATGGGAAGGGCAACGTTTTGGTCTTTGGCGTCTTCCATGAGCTGTTCTAAGGTAGAAAATCCATAAATCAAGCCCGCTCTATCTTTGGCTGTTATCACAGCCTGATCAGCAGAAATTTCAAGCTGATAACCTTCCGGACGTATATCCAAATCACTTTCTATTGAAAAGCTAATTTGTGCACCCTTTGAGTCCTTTGTTTCAAGAATATCCTCAAGTAGTGGCCCGTTTTTAGGGAGTACCTCATTATTAGAAGCGTAATAATACTTGAGATCACTGTATTTTAAATCACTTACTCCTGTGATTGAAAATTCTTGTGGATGGGGCAATAACTTAAAATCACCCATTTTACTAGACGGGGATTCACAATTTACAAATGTGAGTAAAATCAAAAAAAGGAGCAAGGTTTTTATTCTTTTCACTTTTGGTTTAAATTAAATTAATGTAAATGAAATTTTAAAAATGATTGGATTTTTTTTTAATGGGAAGGTTTTAAGAAATCTTCTCGAATCGGTGAGAATCCATCGATGAGTTTTACAAATTCCGTTAAAGTTTGTATTGAATGGTTTAGGTTGGATTCAATTTTAAAAACATCTCCTTCATTGAGGAGGTATTCTCGGTCTTCAACAAATAATTTTAGTCTGCCTGCGGCAACATAAGAGATTTGTTCGTGGGGGTGATTGTGAGGAGGGTCAGGCGCCTCCATAGGGCCATTCGAAAACTCAATGATGGTAAACATTAAGTCTTTTAAATGAATAACCTTTCTGATGATATTTGGGTTTGTTTCGAGCTTTTCAAAACCTTCTTCGTGTTTTACAACTTCCATAAAAAATAAATTAATGCAGAATTTACGAAAAACTATTTAAATCTATATTTTACAATGGGGATAAGTTAACACGTAATTTTATCTCCGTTGAATATCAATAGTCTTTAGGCCTAAAAAAATCATTCAACATAAAACATCACTTTTTTTTGAGTAATTTTTTATAATATAGAACCCGCTATAAAACCGATTGCCAAATCTTCATCTTCTCCGATTTTAACCTGCGCATTTAAGGTATAAAAGGCAGTTAAATCCAATAGCAATATGGATTTTATAAACAGAAAAACACTGGCTTGGTTAAAATCCATAGGGTCATGTAGGTTGGAGTTTGAGACAATAGCTAGATTTGAAATACAATGGTTCAATTGGAAAAAAACCGAAATGTAACGAATGGTTACTATAAATGCTGGTAAATATAGATTGGAGTAATAATCGTATAATGTACCTACTTCATACTTATGCTATTTATAGTTGTCCACCAACCAATAATGCATCTGGTGGGCATTTTCGGCTTCTTTGAGTAGGTTCATGTTCTTGTCAAACGCATAAAGGGTAGGAGTGCCGATAAGTTTTAACTCGGTGGCCAAAACACCGTCCCAGCGGAGGCTATCGTGTTGGGTTTCCCATGGGTCTTCTGCATAAAACGCTGCAAAGTCTTCTGCTTCCTTATCTATAGATACATAAACTACTTCAAAACCTTTTGCCGCCCATCTTTTATAAAAACGCTCTAAGGCAAAATGATCTATTTGGCAGGCAGGGCAGGTGCTTTGTCCCACCGCCAAAATCAAATTGGGTTTACCCTTGTCTCTCAAAAGACTTCCGTCGGGGAGTGTCAAGTCTGCATGGGGACTTGGTTGTGCATTACAAGCGCTGGATAAAACAAAAAAAAGTAAAAAGTGGTAAATGGAAAGGGGAAAACGAAAAGTGAAAAGTGGCATGATTTGGGTTTTATCAAATTTAAGAAAAAATATTCTGTTTTTTTACAATTCGGACGGCTCATAAAAATAGTAAAGGGTTGCCATGGGCAACCCTTTACTATATATCGCCTTATGAGTATTTTGGTGTATTCGCGGAGTCCTCTTTCCCACGAGGCATATGGGTTTGCAAAGTAAAATGCTGTTTTTAGTTTTTTACTGATTATTTTTTGTTCCGCAAATTCTCTACCATTATCAGAGGTGATTGACTTTTTTACTGGATTTTTGTATGGCAAAAGCATTTCTGTAAGTTATTTAGCTAATGCTTTAGCATTTTTCCCTTTGTCTAGTTTATGCATCATAAAAAAGGCAGTTGTGCGTTCTGCAATGGTTACCATTGCTACTAAGTTTTTTAAAATTTTATAGCTCAATACACTAACACTCTACTTCGTGTACTTCAGTACAATTTTAAAGGGCTGTCCTTGAAAATCTGCTAAAAGAGCCCCTGCATACATAGCAATATCATCATTTTCTTGATAAACCGCCCCTGAATGCCCATCGCGATCGTTACCTATTTGTGATATTGAATGCCATTGAGGTTGATTATTTCGTTTGATTACGCCTTCTACAGAAAGTAGGGTGTCTACTCCGTTCAACTCTAAATACAAATTAGCATATCCTGTTGGGGAGGTCCCACCAACATATTTCTGATATACATCTCGACCATTAATTTGATACCCCATGAATTGTTCCGTGCCTGTAACATCAACAGATGAACCTCCAACAATTGCACTCCAATTTGTAGTATC
>JAFMCL010000015.1 GCA_017857815.1 Flavobacteriaceae bacterium
TAATTTCATTAAGTTCAGCAGTTGGGACAGACAATCAAACCATTTGTAACTCAGGACCGGTAGCAGGGTTGGTTACAATTACTTACCAATTAGGCGGAAGTGCTCAGAGTTACTATGTTTTAGGTTTACCCGCAGGACTTACTGAGAATTATAATCCCTTAACTAGAACCATATTAATATCAGGCAGTCCAAGTCAACTGGTTACAAGCACTACAGAATATAATTATAGTATAACCACTTCTGGAACTTACTGCACCTCTGCTACATTGAAAGGGAAAATAACTGTTGAGCCAAATCCGGTTATCAGGTTAACTTCCGCATCATTAACAACCAATCAAGTTGGTGTTAATGGAGTTTGTGTTTCTACTGCAATTCTTCCAATTATTTATGAGATTGAAAATTCACTTGCAGTATCAGTAACTGGTTTACCAGATGGGGTGACACCCTCGCGTTCAGGAAATACGATCACGATTTCTGGAATCCCAAATGTATCAATCACTTCAGTAAGTCAATATTCTTATACAATTACAACCCAAGGAAGCTCTTGTAAACCAGAAGTAAGTTTATCTGGAACTATCGAAGTAATTCCTTTACCCATAATAGATGCTAATTTTATTAGGGATAATGATTTGGCACATATAAGTTGTAATGGAGGTTCAGATGGTTCAATCACAATTCCTCCAACTTCCCCTGCCTTTGATTTAAGAATTCAAGGCCTGCAAAGTGATGTAGCTCAGGTTGACCAAATCTCCTTAATAAATCCTCCCAATCTAGGAGACGTCTATTCCATATCAATAAATGGAAATACATATGAGCATACTGTAATAGCAACAATTTTTGGAGGGGCTGTTCAATCAGAGGCAGAAGTTGCAGTAGAATTAGTGAATGAGATTAATTCCGCCACTGGCACTCTAGAAAGTCAGGTAACAGCCGCAATTGACGGTGCGTCAGGCATAAGATTAACAGCGGATGAAGCTGGAGTTGCATTTACAACGTCAACCCAATTAACTACGAGCTATCTGGGACTTGTGACTCCAACGATTACAAATACGAATACTGTATCGAATGTTACCAGGAGTTTTTCTTACGCCTGGACAGGACCCAACGGATTTTCCAGTTCTAATTTAAGTATCTCAAACTTAGGTGCAGGGGTTTATTATTTTCAGGTAACTTATGGAAGCTGCAGAACTTTGACTTCCCAAGCCTCTTTTACAATTGAAGAACCTGATTCGTTACAGATTTCAACAACTGTATGTAACGGGGCATTTGAAGTTGTTGCGAGTGGTGGTGTTTCTCCTTATACTTTTAAGCTATTTGATAGTTCTAGTGTTTTGATTCAATCGCAAGCTTCTAATGGTTCTAAAAATTATACTGGATTAACTCCTGGAGCAAATTATTTAATTGAAGTTACTGACAGTCGGTGCATAAAATCAGTTCAAAAAGCAGTCTATCTTCCTTTTAACATGATGTTTGATTCTGAAATTCCGCTTGTTGTATCCGATTATTGTAATGATAGCACTGGTAATGGGTTTATTGAATTAGGGGGTGGCGCTAAAGGAGATGCTTTCAGCGGTGGTTCTGGGCAATACTCTTACCAATGGACAGGAACAAACTTTAATGCAAATACGAGAGACATTTATAACCTTCAGCCTGGAAACTATTTGGTTACAGTGACGGACAAAATTTTAGGATGTAAAGACACTCAGTCCTTCACCATCGGAAGTGTGGATCAGCTTTCCATTCAAATTTCAACAAATACTGTTCTGGATTCAAATGGAGAATTAAATTTAGGTTGCTCAGACGATTCAAATGCAGTGATTCAAGTTGTTGTTTCGGGTGGACTTGGATCTTATTCTTACAGTTGGACAAGGGATGGAAATGTAATTCCAAGCTCAAATACACCAAAATTAGAGAACCTTATTGCTGGGGATTATGAGTTGACCGTTTCGGATGCACCTCCAGCAGGAATCAATCCAACGCCAGAACCCTGTCAGATCAGTAAAAGCTTTGTGGTGAATCAACCCGATGAGCTTCAATTCTTAATGACAAAATCGACTTCTGGCACCATTTGTTTAAATAATACGGGTACCTTAAATTTTGAAATTTTTGGAGGAGTTGCACCATTTACCCTAAAATTAAATGGAAAACAATACGTGAGAAATGAGCGGGAATTTTCTATTGATAATCTTGACCCTTTAATAACAGGACCTACCTACACGGCAGTCCTCATTGACGCAAACGGATGTGAGCCTACAAACTCGCCCGATCCTGTAACTTTCACGAGTACTGCGGGTGTTGAAATAAGAGCAGAGGTAACCGACATTGACTGCGCCAGTGGTGTGTTGGGAAGTATTGCATTGAAAACGGTCAACAGTACAACCATTTCAGAACCACAAAACACTCAAGTTCAATGGATAAGTGCAGACACCAATCTTTATGAAACTTGGGAAGGCTCTGGAGCGAGGCTAGACAATATTAAAAACCCAGGAACATATCTAATAAAAGTAACCAGTAAAGAAGGTTGCGAGCTTTTTAACGAACAAGTCATAGTAGGGTCTGCAGCGAATGGAGTTTTAACTGTTGAAAATCCAGTAGTAATTCAGTCGGGCTGTTCTGCTGATGCCAATAGAATCGAATTGAAGATTAGTGGGGGTAACTTACCCTATAAAATCGCATGGGAACAGTATAAAGCTATAGTCGTCAACAACCCTTCAACTCCAAGTCCTACAGGAACTACAACTTCAACTACGTCGACATCAAGCGTTAGTATCGTTAATTCTGAGGAGGTTTTCGAATACAATTGGGTGCCACTCTCTAACCTACAAAACAACGCTATTGTTACGGGACTTGAAATTGGAACCTATCGCGCCATTATTTCTGACAATTCTAATTCGCTCGAAAATGAAGATTGTGGAGGTCCTGTCACGACGAGGAATATTATCATCGGGGAAAGTGTTTTTGAAATCGAAAACTTTAGTGTAGACATTAAATCACTTTGCTCCAGTCGAACCATAGATTCTAAAGTTCAATTTAATATTATAAATAATCTAACCGATGCTTTTGGAACAAAAGCCGATCTCACCTTTTCAATTGATGGAAGTGTTATTAATAACACCAATACTGACTTTTCAGGACCAGCGCTAGGGGGGCTTTATGTGATTAGAGGACTTGCTGATGGAGCACATACTCTTAATGTGAGTAATAGCCTAGATCCAAGTTGTCAAATCACATATCCATTCGAAATCTCAAGTCCTGAGCCGATTACTTATACCGGATTAACAAAGATTGAGATTGAAGATTGTGTCGAGTCCACAATAATTGACCTTGAAGGGCAAATAAAAGGAGGAAGCCCTTATTTAATAAACGGCCAACTTGTCTATCAATACAGTTGGAAATTCACAAGTACTGAAGGCTTAGTATCAAGATTTGTAGGGCCATTAATAAACCAAGCTTACCAGGGGATTTATGAACTGAGCGTTTATGACAGTAATAATTGTACGACTACTGACCCGATATTTATTGAAGTAACTTCAAATTTTTATAAAACAACAATTTCCGTAGCGGGAGCACTTGAAGACCCTGATGTTTTGGAAGGAGGAAACTTAGTCAAATCAATACCACCTACTTGTAGCGGTAATAATGCTGATGGTCAAATTGGAATTAGCGTAACAGGGGGGACTGCTTTGTACACCATCAGATGGTATAAAGAAGACACTTTAACCGCTGGGACTAGTACGGATACTTCTAGCTTCATAGAGCTTACTAATTATAAGAATGCAACTTTATTGTCAAATCTCGACTCAGGTCGCTATCGTTTGATCATTAAATCTGATTTGGAAGTATGTAAATCCGAAGAAAACGATAATCCCTATGCTTATTACAAAGAGGATATTGTAGTCTCTCCAAATAAAGAATTTCATGTCGTCGACAACCCATTCCCAGACACTGACTTATGTAAGTTAGATCCAGGATACTTGAGCCTGTCAATCTTTAATAGTTTAGGAGGAGAGTTGACTTTTTATTATGACAATCAAATTGTTGAATCTGAAAGCCTAGAGACTGAAAACAACATTTCCTCGTTTGTGCTGAGAATCCCGAATCCTAAAGAGACAGCGATTTTAAAGATTATAAATTCAAATGATTGTTCGGTAGAAAAAGAAATTAAGTTACTCGAATTAGGAGAACCGAACTTCAATTTCACCTCTCCCTCTAATTCATTGAGTCCTGGTACAGCTGTATTGGCAAGAGAGGAAGTCACGTTTTCAAACATAACAGAAGGCGCCTATATTTCTTCGGTTTGGTCTTTCGGTGATGGAACAGATTTAGTAGAGGTAGATCGTGTAAGTGAAAATCCAACTTCCGTTCGCCACACTTATCCAATTTCAGGAACTTATTTTGTGACCCTAAGGGTAAGAAACTTATATGGTTGTGATAAAGAAATAACAAAGGTCATAAGCGTAGGAAAAGGTTTCAATGTTTTAGCTCCAAATGTTTTTAGTCCAAATAATGACGGAATTAATGACAAGTTTAGTGTTGTTTTCTCAGGGTTCTCTAATTTAAGTTTTAGCGTCTTTAACAATCGGGGGAACTTACTCTATAACGAAACAGTAAGTGAGCCAGACCCTCAAAACCCAGTGGGATTAAAAGTCGAAGGCTGGGATGGGGAAAATTCAGGTTCTGAAACCCCTTATTATGTATATGCGATAGAGGGACAGTTGCTCGACGAAAAAACAACGGTCGTAAGAAGTGGAACTTTTATAATTCTCAGATGATGAAAAAAAGACAACTACTTTATTCAATGGTGCTATCTTTTCTATTTATGAATCAGATTAAGAGTCAAGAAGACTATTTTCTTCACCAATCCCGTTTTATGCAAAAAAGTAATTCAAGCTATTTTGGAATGAATAGTGTAAACAAGGTTGGTGTTTTATATAACTCTTTAAGTATTAATGAAACAGAAAGAATTGACAATAAATATGCATTTGCTGCAGTTTCCTTTGACGAAAACAAATTTAGTCTTGGATTTGATTTGAATTCACTTAATGTTGAAAGCATCGGACTTGTTAAATCTATTTTTAATTTCACATATATCTATAAAATTCAGGCATCGAACAAATCGTTTTTCCTCCCTGCTCTCAGCATTGGAGTAGGAAGTTCTTCAATGAATTTAGATAATTTAATTTTTGAAGATCAGCTGGATGCTGCGATCGGATCAATCAGCACCGAAACCATTGATCCCTTAGGGGAATTAATAAGTAATGTGAATTATTTTGATTTAGGCGTTTCCTTAATCTATCACAATGATCTGTACATCCTTGGTTTATCCATCAAGCACATTAATCAACCCAACACCAGCTTTAATAAAGAATCCGATTACAAAAAACCGCTTGGAATATCTCTGTTAGGCGGATACGAGTTTGATCTAAACCCCTACGAAAGAAATTTTCTTCCTCGATATTCCTATCTCTTGGCCTATGGCTCCGTTTCGAAGTATGATAACATTCTTTATATGAATTTAGAGCAAGATGTTCAGTTTGGTCAATTTTCATTTGGTTTAAACCAACAACTTTCAAATGATGCGAGTTTTAATATCAATAATATTGGACTGACTGTAGGCTTGTCCTACGAGAATTTTGAATTTGGCGCAGGTTATAACTTTGCGATAAGAACGATAGATAAAATATTTTCGCCCAGTGTATTTGAAATTTTTGTAGCCTTTAACTTTAGTAAGTATAGAAGAAATCAACGTGGGGTATTCAAACACCTTCAGACGGACAACTATTATTAAATAAAAAAGAGCCCTTTACAAGAACTCCTTTTTATTTTTAAAAAGATTATAAGTTTAAAAACAGTATTGATTTTCAGCAATTAGCAGATCAGCAATTTGAGTTTTTAGTGAAATAACATCCGGTAAATCCTCATAACGGCACAACTGGTGAACGCCTTTTAATAGTTTCGATTTTTCTTCAGCATCCGCAATGTTTCCAATAATCTCTTTCCCTTTTCTTAAGACGATTTCTGTAGCATCAAAAACATAAAGTCTTGTCATTGCTTTTTGAGATTCTGCATCATTCCCTTTACCTATATTTTTAAGGGTTCTTAAAAGTGTAGATTCAGCAAAATAAGTTTCGATCAGAATATCAGCAAGGCTTAACAAAACCTGTTGGTGCTTGTCTAATTCAGCACCATATTTTTGAAAGGCAGATCCTGTTAAGATTAGAAATGCTTTTTTAAGATTTTTAACTTGAATAATTTCAGCGCTTAAGTCTTTATGAACAGTTTCAGAGGTTTTACTCTGTTGGTTTTTCATTTCATCTGCAGCTTTCATTACAGCTCCCATCAAGTCGATTTTTCCTTTCATTGCTTTTTTAAGCAACATTCCAACAGAAAGCATCCGATTGATTTCGTTGGTTCCTTCATAGATTCGGCCGATACGGGCATCTCTCCAAGCAGATTCAATTGGTGTTTCAGCAGAAAAGCCCATTCCTCCGTAGATTTGAATACCATCATCAGCACAGCTCTGTATGTCCTCAGAAGCCCCTACTTTGATTATCGAACATTCAATGGCAAACTCTTCCACGCCCTTAAGTTCTGCTTGTTGATGGCTTAAGCCTTCTGCTTCAAATGATTTTATTTTTAACTCTACATCGTTGGCAGCACGATAAGTTGCTGATTCTCCTGCAAAGCAAGAAGTCGCCATACGCGCCAGCTTTTCTTTAATTGCTCCGAACTGTGCAATTGGAGTATTAAATTGAATCCGTTCATTTGCATATTTCACTGAGCAACTGATAACTCTTCGTTGTGCATCTAGACATGCAGCTCCAAGCTTTATTCTTCCAACATTCAACGCATTCATTGCGATTTTAAAACCATCTCCTCTTCCTGCGAGCATGTGATCTACAGGCACTTTAGTTTCGTTAAAAAACACCTGTCGCGTCGAAGAAGCATGAATGCCTAATTTACGTTCTTCATCTCCCATTGTGATTCCGTTTGAGGGATCATTTGGGACAATAAATCCAGTGATGTTCTTGTCATCTTCAATACGGGCAAAAACAATAAACACACTTGCAAATCCTGCGTTTGAAATCCACATTTTCTGACCACTGATTTTGTAATGAGTTCCGTCCTCCGAAAGTACCGCTTTTGTTTTTCCCGAATTGGCATCTGAACCAGCTCCTGGTTCAGTTAAACAATATGAACCAAACCAATCTCCTGAAGCGAGTTTTGGTCCATATTCTAGCTTTTGAGTTTCAGTCCCATAAAGAATTATGGGAAGTGTTCCGATTCCAGTGTGTGCACCAAAAGCAGTTGAAAAAGAACCTGTAGCACCAGAAATATAATCACAAACCAACATGACCGAAATGAATCCCATGCCCATTCCTCCATAACTTTCTGGTACAGAAACACCTAGGAAGCCTAAATCACCGGCTTTTTTCATCAATTCCTCAGTAAACGCATAATCTTTATTTTCAAAACGGTCTTTATGTGGCCATATTTCTCGATCTACGAATTCCTTGACAGCCGATTTCATCATCAATTGTTCCTCTGAAAAGTCTTCAGGAGTAAACACTTCTTTTGGGTCAACATCGCGAACGATGAATTCTCCACCATTCACTAACTTTTGTTCTTCTTTTATCATTAGCTTGTTTTTTAATTTTAAAAATGCTCAAACTTTTTACTTTCTTCTTTGATGCAATTTACAACTTCAAAAAAATGTTTTATTTGAACACTTGTTAGACGTTTTTCTATGACATTATTAAATTTAAGAACGACTTCTCTCGAATCATTCCGCTTTGATTTCCCGAAAGAGGTTAAAAATATTAACACACTTCTTCCGTCATTAGGATTGGGAGAACGCATAATCAGATTCTTTTCCTCCATGCTATTTAATAACCTAGAAAGACTTGTAGCTTCCATTCCTAATTTTTTTCCAAGGGAAGTGGAGGCCGTACCCTCAGCATCTATATTTAGTAGCACAAAGCCCGTAGCCATTGTGGAATTATACTTGTTTGCTTCCTTATTATACATCTTGCTGACTGAATTCCATGTTGATCGTAATGCAGCATCAATCGTTTTCTTTCTCATTTATAATTGTGGTCTTATTTTTCAAATATAAATAATATTATGCATGCATAGCAAATAAATTAAAGAATATTATCAATAAATATTAAAAAATAATTATTGGTAGATTTTAGTAATTAAATCTTTGTAATATGTTTTTAACGTATTGCGTTTTACTTTCATGGTAGGGGTGAGAAATTCGTTTTCAACACTCCACATTTTAGGAGTTAATTCAAATTTTTTGATTTGTTCCCATTTTCCAAATCTTTGGTTGTGAACATCGATTTCTTTTTGAATTTCATCAAGTAAGCTTTGATTTTTACAAATAGAAACAAGATCATCTTTTGAATCAATTCCATTTTGAGCAAACCAATTCTTAATATGGTCGAAGTTTGGTTGAATTAGAGCAGCTGGCATCTTCTGACCTTCACCAATCACCATGATTTGTTCGATGAACAAAGATTGTTTCATTTCATTTTCGATCACTTGAGGCGCGATATATTTTCCACCAGAAGTCTTAAACATTTCTTTTTTACGATCTGTAATCTTTAAGAAACCATCATCGTCAATCATTCCAATATCTCCGGTATGGAAAAAGTCTCCTGACATCACCTCCTTGGTTTTTTCAATTTCCTTATAATAACCCATCATTACATTAGGTCCTTTACAAAGAATTTCACCGTCTTCAGCAATTTTAACGGTTACACCATCAATTACTTTTCCAACACTGCCAATTCGAAATCCTCCCTTTCTTAGGTCGTTTACAGAAATGACAGGAGAAGTTTCGGTAAGCCCATATCCTTCAACAAGGATCATCCCTGCAGCCGAAAAAACTCTTGCTAAACGTGGTTGCAATGCCGCACTACCAGACGCAATTAATTTTAAGTTACCTCCCAAGGCTTCTTGCCATTTAGAGAGAATCAATTTTTTAGCAATTTTTAATTTCATTTCATACCAGAAACCGTTCTGAGCATAGGGCTCAAACTGTAAACCAATTTCAACAGCCCAATAAAATAATTTCTTTTTAAAACCAGTCAGATCTTCACCTTTAGCGTAAATTTTATCATATACTTTTTCTAGAAGTCTTGGTACAGCTGTCATAACCTCAGGCTTAACGTCTCTTAAGTCATCTGGAATGGTTTCCATCGATTCGGCAAAATAAACTTTAATTCCATTGTAGAGATAGATGTATAAAATTACCCTTTCAAAAATGTGACAAATTGGAAGAAAACTCAACGCAGTTGACTTTCCGATTTCAAGTGGGAGTCTCTTTGAGGCCGATAGGACATTTGAGACTACATTTTGGTGACTTAACATCACTCCTTTTGGTATCCCTGTAGTTCCCGAAGTATAGATTATTGTTGCTAAAGCTTCAGGTTTTACAGCATCCTTTGTTTTATTTAATAACTCTTCATTTAAGTTATTTTCACCTAAGGTTAATAATTCAGTCCAGTTTTTACATCCGGGAATGTCGTCGAAACAATAAATTTCGATTAGGCTTTTCACATTTTTCTTAATGGCCATGACCTTGTCATAGACCTCTTGATCTGACACAAAACAGTATTTGCTTTCAGAATGATTTAATATATATTCATAATCATTTTGACTAATGGTAGGATAAATTGGGACATTAACTGCACCTGCCTGAAGGATCCCGACATCAACAATACACCACTCGGATCTATTGTTAGAGGATATCATTGCAATCTTATCTTGCGGCTTTATTTGTAAATTTAAAAAAGCGGCACTCATCAAATTGGCGGAAGAAGCGTAATCAGCAGTGGAAGTAGACTTCCACACCCCATTATACTTTGTGTTTAAAGCGCGATCAAGGGGACGTTGCTTTAGTTGATAACTTAAGAAATCAAATATTCTGGTGGGCATATATTATGTTTTTAATTGCAAAATAAGAAATGTTTCTTAGAGTTGCACTAGATACTTATTTTGAAAGCCATTTATGAGCATTTTCAAAGGCAATAACCCATGGAGAAACCTCATCTTTTCTGTCCTGAGGATAATATCCCCAATTCCAAGGGAAAGTTGAACGCTCCAAGTGAGGCATCATTACCAAGTGACGGCCGTCTTGACTACTCAACATCGCTGCATTAAAGTCAGATCCATTTGGATTGGCAGGGTATTCTTCAAAATGATATTTTGCTGGGATTTGATATTGATCTTCATTCATTGGAAAATTGAATTTTCCTTCTCCATGCGCTGCCCAAATTCCCAAGGTACTTCCTTCCAGCCCTTTCATTAAAACCGAGCTCGAGGGTTGAACAGTGACTGCTGTAAAGTGACATTCAAATTTACCTGATTCATTGTGTAACATTTTTGGTTTTTCTTGATGCTCGGGTGTTATCATTCCCAATGCTACAAAAAGTTGACATCCATTGCAAACACCCAACGAAAGTGTGTCTTCGCGTTTGAAAAAGTTATCTAAGCTTACTTTTGCTTTTTCGTTATAAAGGAAAGATCCTGCCCAACCTTTAGCAGAACCCAATACATCTGAGTTGGAGAAGCCACCCACAGCGGCGATGAATTGTATATCTTCAAGCGTTTCTCTACCTTCAATTAAGTCTGTCATGTGGACGTCAATCACTTCAAATCCAGCCAATTGCATTGCATAGGCCATTTCTCTTTCCGAGTTACTCCCTTGCTCTCTTATGATGGCTGATTTTACTTTTTTTCGTCCCTCTAGTGCAGGTGTGTTTCCTAAAAATCCAGTTGGAAATTTATAAGATAATGCTTGATTTTTATAATTTTCAAATCGAGCTTTTGCAAGACCGTTTGATGTTTGATGCTGGTCTAAAGCCGTTGAGGTTGCATACCAAACATCCCTTAGAGAAGGAACATTAAAAGAGAATTCTATAGAATTATTTTTCAATAATAATGATTGATTTCCTGTGGTTTCTCCGATTCTGAGACAGTTTATTCCTTCCTTTTTAAGCTCAATATCCAATGCCGATTTAGCTTGTATCACAATCCCTGAATTTTCTGAAAAAAGCAAAATATTTGAGTCAAATTCCCCCAGAGGAGTCAAGTCAAGGCTCATTGCTATGTTGTTTTGTGGAAAACACATTTCTAGCAGTGTTGTGATTAATCCTCCTGAAGAAACATCATGTCCTGCGCTAATACTACCTGAAATAATTTTAGATTGAATCGAATTAAATACTTTTTTAAAGTAGTTGGCATCTTTAATACTGGCAGTTTTTTTACCTATTTTATTATGGATTTGCCCAAAAGAAGACCCACCTAAAGTGTAGTTTTCTTGAGATAGATTAATGTAATACAGGTCTCCACCATTTTTTTTAAGTTCAGGAGTAATTACTTTTTTAACATCTAAACATTCTCCTGCAGCTGAAATCACAACAGTACCCGGAGCCGTTACAGGACCCTCAGAATATTGTTGTTTCATTGAAAGGGAATCTTTCCCCGTTGGGATATTGATTCCAAGTGCGATTGCAAAATCAGCACATGCTTCTACTGCTTTGTATAATCGAACATCTTCACCGGGATTGTTACAAGGCCACATCCAATTGGCAGAGAGGCTGACTGATTGGAGCCCATTAGTAAGGGGCGCCCAGATTAAATTGGTTAAACTTTCTGCAATTGCATTTACACTTCCTTTCCCTGGATCGATCATTGCGCTTACGGGCGCATGACCAATAGCAGTTGCAATTCCTTTTTCGCCCTTAAAATCTAGGGCAACAACACCACAGTTGCTTAAAGGAAGCTGCAAAGGCCCAATGGTTTGTTGCTGAGCTACTTTTCCAGTAACACATCGATCAACCTTATTGGTCAGCCAATCTTTACAGCCAACGGCTTCTAGTTGGAGAACAGATTTTAAATCTTCTGTGAATTGTTCTTTAGAAAATGGAATAGGATCAAAATCATAAAGAACAGTTTTGTCATCCATAATGGTTTTCGGAGCGCTACCAAACAGAGCATCAAGACTTAAATCAATTGGTTTTGTATTATTCCTGTTGTCAACAAAAGTAAATTGATGATCTTCAGCAACAGTTCCCACAACATACATCGGAGCACGTTCTCTGTTCGCAATAGATTCCAATTTCGATCTGTCTTTAGGGTCAATGATTAAACCCATTCGCTCTTGCGACTCATTTCCAATGATTTCTTTAGCCGATAGGGTAGGATCCCCAATTGGAAGTTGATCAATTGCAATTTTTCCTCCGTTTTCCTCGACAAGTTCTGAAAGACAATTTAAATGCCCTCCCGCGCCATGATCATGAATCGAAATAATAGGATTATTTCCAGATTCAACCAAGGCTCTGACCGTATTAGAAACCCGCTTTTGCATTTCAGGGTTTGAACGTTGAACAGCATTGAGCTCAATGGCATTATTAAATGATCCAGTATTTGCAGATGATACTGCTGCGCCCCCCATTCCAATTCTATAATTATCTCCTCCTAAAATGACAATTAAATCTCCTTTTTTAGGTTTCTGTTTTATTGCTTGCTTATGAATGGCTGTTCCGATCCCACCAGCCAACATGATTACTTTATCATAACCCCATTTCATTTGCCCCTCTTGATGCTCGAAAGTGAAAAGAGAACCATTGATGAGTGGTTGACCAAACTTATTCCCAAAATCTGAAGCACCATTTGAGGCTTTGATTAAAATATCCAAAGGGGTTTGATATCTCCAAGGTCTAGCTTCGAAAGCATTTTCCCATTTTCGATTGTCATTGACCCTGGAATAAGGGGTCATGTAAACAGCCGTACCGGCCAATGGCAAAGACCCTTGACCACCTGCCATACGATCTCGGATTTCTCCACCCGACCCAGTTGCAGCACCATTGAAAGGTTCAACAGTTGTTGGGAAATTATGAGTTTCTGCTTTAATAGATATCACACTTTGAACGTTAGTTTTTTCATATGCGCTTGGCACATGTGCTTCTTTGGGAGCAAACTGTTCTATTTCGGGACCTTCGATAAAAGCAACATTGTCCTTATAGGCCGAAACAATTGTATTTGGATTTTCTATAGATGTTTTTTTAATTAATTGAAATAAGCTTTGCGGCATTTCTTTGCCATCAATAACAAACGTTCCATTAAATATTTTATGTCGACAGTGCTCTGAATTTACTTGCGAAAAACCAAAAACCTCAGAATCAGTTAGTGGGCGATCAAGTTTTTTTGCCAATTCATCTAAATAAACGATTTCTTCCTCATTCAAAGCCAAACCCTCTTTTTCGTTGAAAGTTCTGATGTCCTCAACGGAAAGTATTGGTTCGGGTTTAATATTTATTTCAAAAATAACTTGATTTAAAATTTCAAACTTTTGATTTAACATAGGATCAAAACCTGACGCACTATTGTAAGGCTGAAATGATTCAATTCTTTTAATCCCATGAATGCCCATGTTTTGACAGATCTCAACAGCATTAGTACTCCACGGAGTAATCATGGTTGCTCGCGGGCCAATAAAATTTTGATTTATGGTTTCTTGGTCAATCAATGGACTTTGGTCGAAAAGCCATACGAGTTTCTCTATCGCGCTTTCTTCAAGTTTTTTAGAAGTTTCAAGGGCGAAGACTTTGGAAGAAATGGCTCCGAAAAAATAAATCATATTTAATTGTTTTGAAGCTGTAAAAATAATTTTTTCTGAGCAGTTAAACAGAACTTTAAGACCTCAAATAGGGATAACTTTTCATCAATTTATTCACATTTTCTTGACCATGAGCGCAGCATAAAATCCATCGTAACCCGATTCTTGTGAAAAATAGGTTTTATCAGACGCCAAAGTGAAATCTTTTCCAGTTTCAGAAGTTAAAAAATCATCGACTTGCATTCTGTTTTCTTCTGGAAAAATAGAACAAGTAGCATAGACTAATTTGCCCCCAGGAATCACCAATTTTGAGTAGCTTTGAAGAATTTGTTTTTGTTGTACTTGAATTTCCTTCATCCGATTGGGGTTCATCAGCCATTTGGCATCAGGATTTCTTTTTAATACTCCCAATCCACTACAGGGCGCATCAATCAAAACGCCATTACCCTTACCACTGTATTTATCAATTTTATTTTCATCATTAACAAAATAAGTCTTGATGGATTTGATCCCATTTCTGTCGGCTCTTCTTTTTAATTCTGCTAGTTTGGAAGAAAATATATCAAAAGCAATAATTTGTGATTTGTCATGGGTCAGGTTTGCCAGGTGTAAACTCTTTCCACCGGCTCCGGCACAGCAGTCAAAATATTGTTCTCCCGCTTTGGGTTGAAGCCAAGGTGCTATCATTTGTGAATTTCCATCTTGGATTTCAAAATGCCCTTCTCTATACTCCACGATGTTTATGAGACTTTGGTGAGTTTCAAATTCTAAAGCATCTGGAAGTTCAGAAACCCCTTTGGTGTTAAAACCATATTTCTCATGGAGTGAATATTTTAGTTTTTCTGGGGTTGTTTTTAATCGATTAACACGTATGACTAATTTAGCAGGCTCATTTAGAGTGTTAATTTCTTTTTCCCAAAATGCTTCGCCGAAAGCTTCAACTCCCTTTTCGTCTAACCAGTCTGGAATCGCCTGTTTGTATTTTCGTATTTTAATAAGCGCATCATGTTTTTCTTTAAAACTGTCAGCCTTAAATTTTGAAAACACTTCCCAATCTGGAAGTTGGTGATTGTTTAAAACCATCCAGCAGGCAATGAGTCCCCAGTTACTATTGGTGTTATTCTTACCCTCAAGGTCTACAATTCCTAAATAGAGTCGTTTCCAACGAATAATATCGTAAAGAATTTTGGCAACTGTTTTTCTATCTCTCGAACCCCAACTGGAGTTACTTTTTAATAGCCTTCTCACAACGTCGTTCGCGTTGTGATTTTTTGCTAAAATGGCTTCTAAGCCGGAAATAATACCTAGTGCTAAGTTTTTGTGCAATTTCATGCACCAAAGTTAGCTTAAACCTAGTCCTTTTTTTCCTGGACTACTGGTTTTTTTCTCTTATACACCATTTCTCTGTTGAAGTGGTATTCAGCATGATGAATTTTAAGTATTTTTTCGGGAGGGAGATATATAAGTAAAGCATTATCCCTTTCTTCTTCAAAATCCACAGCCAAATGCTCAATTTTATAGACTTGTTTGAGCACATTGATTGCTTCCTCTTTGGTGAGGCTATCAATACTTTTTGAATACTGTTTTCTGATTTCTCTAAGTTTTTTTCTACACTCTTCGTAAATCTTTAGTTCGTACTTATCATAAACTTCCCAGAATATAGTTTCTTCCTCATTAGTTAGGTCTATTTTTTCAGCAATATAGGCCATCTTTAAAGCCTTGATTCGTTCAAAACTTGTTTTTACTTGACCAAAGCCCGTACTAATGCTAAAGGTCATTACTAAAATTAAAATTTTATTCATCATCAAAAAGATTTAAATTCATTGGAGTTTCACTTAATAATCTAAGTTCAAGAGCATCTTCATAATTAATTGACTGATCCATATTTATCATTTCATAACTTAAGTAATCCGCATTATGGCCGGCAATTTCATAAGTTGAGTTTTCCATTAAGTAGTCCTCTAAGATAAAAACAGTCGTTTCAGTGTTGTCATCCACAGAAGTGTCGGACGTTATAAAAATAAAGCCCATTATTGCCGCCGCAACTCCCAATAAATAACGAAATATTGGAACGGTTTTAGTTTTATTGAAATGGATTTGTGAAATAATAATCGCTTCAACTTTTGAAAAATAATTTTCTGGGACTTTGAAATCAATTTTGTGATTTTCTAAATCGATCTTGCCTTTAAGGTTCTCGTCAAAATCATTAAAATAATTGTTAGGAACTCTAAAAGGATTTATGTTTTTTAAATCACTCATTTATTTGTTTTTTAATTTTTTTTACAGCCTGATGATAAGAGGCTTTAAGCCCTCCAACTGATGTGCCTAGTATTTCAGATATATTGTCGTATTTCATTTCATCAAAATACTTCATGTTAAAAACGAGACGTTGTTTCTCGGGCAGATTCGCTACAGCATTTTGTAACCTAATACTTAGTTCATCGCCGTCAAAATAGGAGTCTGACTCAAGTCTAGAAACTTTTGTTTGGATCCACTCTTCATTCGAAACCCCATAACGTTTTGATTTTTTCTTAATTAAGTTGAGTGCTTCATTTGTTGCAATCTTATACATCCAAGTGTAAATTGTACTATTTCCTTTAAAACCATTAATATTTTGAAAAACCTTTACAAAAGTATTTTGCAATACATCATCAGCGTCGTCGTGTTCTATTACGATTTTTCTTATGTGCCAGTAAAGTCTTTCTTTGTAGTCCGCTAACAATTTTGTAAAAGCACTTGACTGTGTTTCAGGGTTTTTAAGTGCATTTATAAATTGATTTTGGCTTTCCAAAGTTTTATTTAATGTTTAGATTGATTTTTTAAAAAAAAGTTTAATGAGTTTCTTAAAAAGTTTGAAGGTCCACCAACTTTTTGTATGTAGAATCAACTCCCATCAGGGACTTGTGATCTCCAGTTTCAACAATTTCACCTCCATTCATAACCACAATTAGGTCAGCTTTTTGAATGGTTGAAAGTCGGTGAGCGATGACCAACGAGGTTCTGTTTTTCATCAAATATTCTAAGGCATTTTGAACTAGTTTCTCAGAAGCGGTGTCCAAAGCAGAAGTAGCTTCATCCAATATTAAAACATCAGGATTTTTTAAAATTGCACGTGCAATGGAGAGCCTTTGTTTTTGTCCTCCTGACAATTTGTTACCAGATTCACCAATTACAGTTTCATATCCATTTTCTAAATTTAAAATAAATTCTTCTGCATTGGCGATTTTTGCAGCTTCCTCTATTTCTTTATTACTAGCATTTGGGTTGCCTAGGGAGATGTTGTTCCTCACAGTGTCGTTGAATAAGATGGAATCTTGCGTTACCATTCCCGTTAACCCATAAAGGGATGATTTTTTGATTTTATCGATAGAGATTCCATCGATTGTTAACGCACCATTGTTGATGTCGTAAAACCTATTTAACAAATTGGCAACTGTTGTTTTACCACTTCCTGAGGCACCTACAAGCGCTATGGTTTGACCCTTTTTAAGGTTTAAAGAAAAATCTTTAAGAATGATTTTGCTTTCATAGGAGAAAGAAATGTTTTTAAAAACGATTTTATCTTTTAGCTTGTCAATCACAACAGCATCATGATCGTCTGCCATATCATCTTCGGCTTCGAGTATTTCGAGGACTCTTTGTGCAGCTGCGTCTCCCTTTTTAATATTGTATAAAGATCTACTGATGCCTTTTGCAGGTGTTAAAATATTATAGGCAAGTCCCATGTAGGAAAGAAAAATAGCACCGTTTAGGGTCTGGTCTAACAAAACCATTTTACCACCATACCACAGTAAAATACTGATGACCAGAATTCCAAGAAATTCACTCACTGGAGAAGCCATGTTTTGACGGTTCAAGAGATCATTAGAGTATTTGAAAAACCGCTGTGTTGAGTCAGAGAATTTTTTAATAAAGATATTTTCAGAATTAAACGCTTTAATTATTTTTATACCTCCGATCGTTTCTTCTAAAATAGATAAAAACTCACCTTGTTCTTCTTGTACCCGTCCAGATTTTTTCTTTAAAGACTTCCCGATTTGTGAGATTATGGCTCCAGAGATGGGAATAAAAATCAACACGAACAGGGTTAGCTTGGTGCTGAAAGTAAACATGACAATAAGCGAAAAAATGATTGTTAATGGATCTCTTACGATTAATTCTAATACCGATAGAAATGAATGTTGAAGTTCCAAAACATCGGATGATATTCTGGCCATCAGATCTCCTTTTTTCTTTTCTGAAAAGAAACTAACAGGCAAAGCAGTTGTTTTTTTATACAAGGCATTTCTAAGATCCTTCAGTACACCATTTCTGAGAAAAGTGATAAAAAACATTGCTAAGTAGTTGAAAATATTTTTCAGAAAAAAGAGGATTATAATTGTCGCAATAACGAACATTAAGGCCTTGCCACTATCTTCAGACATGTATTGCGTGATCTTATAATTAAAAAAACCTTCAACATAACTTTTGATCCCCTCCACTTCATTATAAACAGGAGGCTCAAATATCTGTTTTGTTGTGCCAAAGAGGATTTGCATCATCGGGATCATTGCCACATAGGATAGGGCGCTAAACAAGGCATAGAGGATGTTAAAGAATATATTGAGAAATGCAAATTTCTTATAGGGTAAACCAAATTTTAGTATTTTTCCGAAATAATTCATTTAGATCCCCATTCCTTTTGTTAACTCATCAATTTTAGATTCAAGCTCTTTTTCGACTTCTTTCCATGACTGATGTTTTTCGATTTTTTGATTGGTGCTAAAGTAGAATTTAATTTTGGGTTCCGTTCCGCTAGGACGAATTGCTATTTTAGACCCATCTTCAAGCAGGTATATTAAGACATTTGCAATATCAAAATTTAGTTTTTCTCTTGAGTGATCTTTAAGGTTGATGCGAAATCCTTTTTGATAATCTTCGATGTATGAAATTGATTGACCCGCAATAGTTTTGGGAGGGTTTTCCCTAAAATTATTCATCATTAAGCTGATTTTCTCAGCACCTTCTTTTCCTTTCTGAGTAAAAGAGAGTAATCTTTCTTTATAGGCACCAAATTCACGATAGCAATCTTCAAGGATTTCAAAGAAGCTTTTCCCGATACTTTTTGCATAAGCCCCTACTTCACACGCCAGAAGGGTTGCAGTCACTGCATCTTTATCTCGAACTTTATTTCCAACGAGATATCCGAAGCTTTCTTCACCACCACCAATAAATTCCAACTCAGGAAAATCTTCAATAAGTTTAGCAATCCATTTGAAACCAGTCAATGTTTCTTTATATTCAACGCCATAACTTGAGGCGATTTTTGCAATCATTGGTGTGGATACGATGGTACTTGCGATAAATTGTTTTCCATTCAAAGCATCTTTCTGCCTCCACTGTTCCAAAAGGAAATAGGTCATCACAACCATTGTTTGATTTCCATTGAGTAAACAGAATTCACCTGTTTCATCTCTTACTGCAATCCCCAATCGGTCACAGTCAGGATCCGTTCCAATCACGATATCGGCCCCTTGCTTCTCAGCTTCTAGAAGCGCTAACTTTAATGCCTCAGGTTCTTCGGGATTCGGAGATTTTACTGTTGGAAAGTTTCCGTCAGGTTTCGATTGTTCCTTTACAAGATAGACTTGTGAATATCCGGCTTTCTCTAAAACTTGAGGAACAGCAGTGATCGAAGTTCCGTGAAGTGAAGTGAAAACGACTTTATAGTTTTCACGATTCTTAATTTCAAATTTTCCTAGCTCGATAGCGACATTAAAAAATGCTTCATCGATTTCCCGATCAATTAAAGTGATTAATTTCTCATTAGGGGTAAAATTGATATCACCAAATTCAGTTTTGTCGATTTGATTGATGATCTGATTGTCATGGGGAGGAACAATTTGTCCCCCATCTTCCCAATAAACTTTATAACCATTGTATTCTGGTGGATTATGAGATGCTGTTAAAACAATACCACATTGTGCATTAAGATGTTTAACCGCAAAGGAAAGCTCGGGAGTAGGTCGCAGGTCTGAAAAAAGATATACTTGGATGCCATTGGCAGAAAAAACTGCTGCGACTTGATGGGACAGACTCTTGCTGTTTATCCTACAGTCGTAGGCAATGACAACTTTAATTTCATTTTTATTAGGGAAAGATTTTTTTAAATAGTCACTTAAGCCTTGAGTGCTTTTCCCTAAAGTGTATTTATTGATTCGATTGGTCCCAATCCCCATTATTCCGCGCATTCCTCCCGTTCCAAACTCAAGATTCTTATAAAAAGCATCCTCAAGTTTTTCAGGATTCTTTTTGAGTTGGATCAATTCATTTTGTGTTTCTTGGTCGAAGGGGGATTTTGTCCATTCTTCAATTTTGGAATTAACTGTCATGCTTTGCTTTTGATTCTTTTTGAGATGATATATCTTTTCATGTCTTTTTTATATCGCATCAAAATCTCTCCTAAAAAGCCTGCGATAAAAAGCTGAGTTCCAAGAATCATGGTTGTTAATGCGATGTAAAACTCGGGTCGTTGAGTTATTAATCTGGCTTGAGTGTGGAGATAGAGTTTATCAATCCCAAGATAAATGGTGAAGCAGAATCCTGTTAAAAGCATTAAGGTTCCCCAAAATCCAAAAAAGTGCATGGGTTGCTTTCCGAAACCATTTATAAACCAAAGGGTAATTAAATCTAAAAAGCCCTTGACAAACCGATCCGCTCCAAATTTAGTTTTTCCATGTTGTCGGGCTTGATGTTGAACGATTTGTTCCTCAATTTTATCAAAACCTTGATGTGCAGCGATTACTGGGATATAGCGGTGCATTTCTCCATATACTTCAATGGTTTTAATGACTTCCTTTTTATAGGCCTTGATTCCGCAATTAAAATCGTGAAGTTTAATTCCCGAGACCCTCCTTGCCGCCCAGTTGAATAATTTGGAAGGTATGTTTTTAAATAAAATAGAGTCATATCTTTTTTTCTTCCAACCTGAAAGGATGTCGAGGTTTTTTTCTTTTAAAGTGGTGATCATGGGGTGAATTTCTTCGGGGGAGTCCTGAAGATCAGCATCCATGGTCATCACATAGTCCCCTGCAGCAAGCTTAAAGCCAGCGTGAAGTGCTTGAGATTTTCCAAAATTCTTTTGAAATCTAATTCCTTGCGTATTTTTGTTCTGTTGGACTAATCTTTCGATAACCTCCCACGAATCGTCGGTACTACCGTCATCCACATAGATGATCTCGAAATCATAATTATGATTCAAAAGTGAAGCCTGTATCCATTGGTGAAGTTCTTCAATAGAATCACTTTCATTTAGTAACGGAATTATGATGGAAAGTTCCATGAAGAGTTTTATTTCACCAACAAAAATAAGAAATTTGTCCTATTCAGGACGTGATTTTTTGACAATCAGTCCACCAATTAGAGAAATTACAAATCCAATAAATAAAGATCCAACAATCGCAAAGGCGGATATGATCAAGGGAGAGGAAAATTTCCGTTGCATTTCGACGAATTTATTAGCGCTTTCAACTGACATCTCTGGGTCACTCGATAACATCTTTTGTTTTTGAAATTCTAATGATTTGTCCAATGTTTCAGGGTCTAATATTCCAGTCAAAATAAAATAATAAATGATGCCAAGTACTCCAGAAATAACTGCAACTCCAAGGCCAATTTTCAATGCCTCTGTCAAGCTTAAAAAACCTTCATTTGCTTTTTTATATTGAATGATTCCCACCATGATTATTATTACTGTAAAAACAATATTGATTATCCCTACCGTTTGATCATTTTGATAGTGCATGTTTAGAAAATAAAGCATGATGCCCACTATAATATTGTAGGCTCCAAGGATTATCCCAAAGTTTAATGCTGTTTGTGCGGGTGTAATTCGTTGATTTTCCATGTTTTTAATGTTTTTTATTACTGAGATTTGAGGTTTGTTTGAATAAAAGTTCAATTTTCTTAGAACAAAGGCTAAAGTATTCAAAAAAACCATTAAATTTGCAGACTTTTCAATATAAAAGATAATTATGAGAACTGGTATACATCCTGAGAATTATAGATTAGTTGCGTTTAAGGACATGTCAAATGACGATGTTTTTATTTCAAAGTCAACTGTAAACACCAAAGAAACTATTGAGTTTGAAGGCACTGAATATCCGCTAGTTAAGCTCGAGATTTCTCGAACTTCTCATCCTTTCTACACGGGTAAATCTAAATTGGTTGATACTGCAGGTAGAATTGACAAGTTCAAAAATAAGTACTCCAAGTTTAAAAAAGAAGATAAAGAAGAAAGCGAAGATTAATTTGATTGTTATCGTTTTAATTAGATATAAAAACCGTCATTGACGGTTTTTTTTATGACTTGTTTTTCCGTACCCCTTTTAGGTTGAGCAGATTTATTGGGTTAATGCTTAAACCCTCAACGTTTTTCTGGTAAAAACGGATTACTTGATCATAATAGAGTAAGATCATGGGATGTTTTTTCATTGCAATGCTGTCCATTTCTTGATAGATTTCAGCTCTTTTTCTAGGGTTTGATATTTCAAAACTCTTTTCAAAAAGTACATCAAATTCTGGGTCTGAAAAATGGGTGTAATTCGGCCCCGTTGGGCTAAAGTTTTTTGAATACAATAACGATAGGTAGTTTTCAGCATCGGGGTAATCAGCGATCCAGCTCGATCTAAACATTTCGAGTTTGCCCGATGACCTGGCTTGTTTTAATGTTGCAGGTGGCATCACATCGATTTTAATATCAATTCCTATTTTTTGCAATTCCCGCTGTAAATACTCGCAAATATCCACATAGTTGGCATCAGTGGATAATGTTATTTTAGGTTCAAGACCTGTTTTTTCTTTAAATTCTTTTACTAAAAGTGCTGCTTTTGAGGAATCATAGGCTGTGAAATCAGCAGAGGCATGCCCGGGAAGTCCCATAGGGATAAATCCTTTATTTGCTTTAAATCCAATGTTATTCCTTAAATATAAAACCAGTTTTTGACGGTCAAATCCAATGTTGATGGCTTCTCTTATTAGAGGAGATTTTATCACTTTAGATTTTGAGTCTAAGTAGAATCCTAAGTATTCCGTATTCAGATATGGGCCCTTTTGCATGTTTATCTTATCGAGATGTTTTTCTTGTAAAACTCCTTCGGGCGAAAGTAACTCGTCTTTATAGGAGTTGTCTAACGAATTTAATAAATCAGTTTTGCCTTGAATAAAAAGCATGAATTCACTTTGAATGTCAGGAACGAAAGTGATTGCGATAGCTTCAAGGTAGGGGAGTGGTATGCCTTCAATATCCGTTTCGTGATAGTTTGGATTTTTTCTAAAAACGAGCTTAACGTTTTCTTCCCATCTTTTAAATGTAAAGGGCCCAGTTCCGATTGGGTTACTTCTAAAGTCTTCACCATATTTTTCTATGGCTTCATGAGGAATAACAGAACAATAACGCATTGAAAGTATACCTAGAAATGCGGGAAAAGGTTTTTTAAGTGTGATTTTAAGCAAACTGTCATTGACGGACTCGAGCGATTTGACATTCTGCAAAACCCATCCGCCAGGAGAAGCCGTTTTCGGATCCTTCAACCGATTAAGACTATAAACAAAATCACTGGCGATTACTTTTCTTCTTTTTTTACTTTTGAATACGATAGATTCATGAAAAAAAACATCCTGCCTAAGGTTGAATTTATAGATCAAACCTTCCTCAGAAATATTCCAACTTTTAGCGATGTCAGGTTTAACGTTTAATGAGTCATCCAATTGAACCAAACCATTAAAAATTTGATTTGTCGCCCAGATATTTGGCAAGGTTCGAGTGAATGCGGGGTCTAAAGAAGTGATGTTTTTATATTCATTGTACCGAAAGATCAAGTGATCCTTGTCTTTTAATGAATTTTGATCACAAGAAACAAGGTTTGTGACAATGAAAAGAGAGAGCGCTATGCCGATTAAATGAGTTCTAAGGCGGGTTTTCCGCATGCTTCAAAATTGTATATTTGCATCTAAATTAAGCTTTTTAGTTAAACGAACTGATCATGAATGTGGATCAAATAACAAAAGAAATAATCAAACCAAGGATTGCATTCCATACATTAGGGTGCAAACTGAATTTTTCTGAAACAGCTACCATCTCTCGCGATTTTGATGAAAACCGTTTTGAACGGGTTAATTTTGATGTTCCTGCAGAGGTCTACGTCATCAACACATGCTCGGTTACAGAAAACGCAGACAAAAGATTCAAAGGTCTTGTTGCAAAAGTTCTAAAGCAAAATCCAAAAGCATTTGTTGCGGCCGTTGGATGTTATGCTCAATTACAGCCCGAAGAATTGGCAGCAGTTGATGGAGTTGATTTGGTTTTGGGAGCAACCGAAAAATTTAAATTGATTGATTACTTAGATGATTTAACAAAAAAAACTACCGGAGCAATTCATTCCTGTGAAATTTCCAGTGCTAATTATTATGAGAGTTCCTATTCTTTGGGGGACAGAACTCGTGCATTTTTAAAGGTGCAAGATGGTTGCGATTATAAGTGTACCTATTGCACAATTCCTCAAGCGCGGGGCATATCTCGGAGTGACACTCTAGAAAACATTATTGATCAAGCTGTTGAAATCACTTCAAAAGACATCAAGGAAATTGTGTTAACTGGAGTTAATATTGGAGATTATGGAAAAGGAGAACTTGGAAACAAAATACATGAACATACTTTTTTAGAACTCATTTCGGCCCTCGATAAAGTCGAAGCATTGAAAAGGATTAGAATTTCATCAATCGAACCCAACCTTTTAAACGATAATATTATAGATTTTGTGTCTAAAAGCAAAAGCTTTGTACCTCACTTTCATATTCCCCTTCAAAGTGGAAGTGATAAAATTCTTAAGAAAATGAAGCGACGGTATTTGAGTGATTTATATGTCAACAGGATATCTAGGATCAAACATCTGATGCCAGATGCTTGTATTGGTGTGGATGTAATCGTCGGTTTTCCTGGCGAAACAGATGCTGACTTTATTGAAACCTTTAAGTTTTTAGCAGATTTGGACGTGGCCTACCTGCACGTTTTTTCTTATTCTGAACGACCAAATACAGAAGCCGAAACCTATGCTGAAGTTGTCCCTCAGTTGATTCGTAGTAAAAGAAGTAAAATGTTAAGAGCCCTATCCGTTAAAAAAAGAAGACTTTTTTATGAAAGTCAGCTAGGTAAAACCAGAAAAGTCTTGTTTGAAAGTGAAAACAAGAAAGGTTATATAACTGGCTTTACTGAAAATTATGTAAAAGTAAGAGCGCCTTGGGACCCAGGCAAGTCAAATAAAATTGAAAAGGTCAATTTAGACGCTATTGATGAGGAAGGATATGTAAGAGTTAAAAGCTGTTCTATAGCTTAATTCCAACAGGTAGTAATGATTTGTATGCCTTGTTTCTTCTAACAAAACCTGCAATTTTAGGGGAAGTTGGCACCACTCGAAGTTTTTTTTCTGCAATAAATTCTAATACTGTTTTGATAAAGTTTTCCTCGAATTCGATGTTGTCAATTTCTTCAGGGATAATAAGTTTCGTCAAAAAAATTTTTCTTTCTTGCTCAGCGTATTCAATCCTTGCAAGTGATCCCTCTAGAGTCGTTTCAAATTGTCTTAGAAACTCATTGTTTGTTAATTCAACTTTATGCATCTTTATTTATTAATTTTGAGATTAATATAGACTAAAAAACTTCGTTGTGAAATAGGGGAATTGCAAATTTAGGGGTTTTTTAAAAAACAGCAATCGTTTAAGGCGATAAAAATGAAAAAAAGATCAATTTACTTAATGCCAGGAATGGCTGCGAGCCCAAATATATTTGAGTACCTTAAGCTTTCAGAGCACTATGAGGTTAACTATTTGTCATGGATGACACCTAACAAAAATGAGCCTCTTTCGGATTATGCGCAGAGAATGTGTTTAAGGATTAAGGATGAAAATCCCATATTATTGGGAGTTTCTTTTGGAGGCTTATTAGTACAAGAGATTTCTAGGTTCTTAAAATGTGAGAAGGTGATAATTATTTCAAGCATTAAGAGTAATCAGGAGCTTCCTGCTCACATGAAAATTGCCCAAAAGACAAATATGCACAAGCTTTTGCCTACTCAGTGGATTGAAAATATTGAGTCGTTAGCCATGTTTGCTTTTGGGAAGGATCTTAAGCGTAGGGTCTCACTCTACCAGCGTTATTTATCGGAAAGAGATCATAGATATTTAGATTGGTCTATAAATCAGCTAGTTAATTGGAATAGGTCTAAGGCTGACGAGACTGTGATTCATATTCATGGTCTAAAGGATAGCGTGTTTCCGATTAAAAACATTCAAAAGCCATACATTGAAATAGAAGGAAATCATTCTATAGTGCTCACCCAATTTCAGTGGTTAAATAAAAATCTCCCTAAAATTATTTCAAATAATATAATTGATTTAGATAATTTAGAGGCATCAAACTAATCTTTCAATAAATGAATCAAAATAATTATAAGTATTTAAGGTGGATGGCCCCTGTTTTTGTTATTCTTCTAGCTGGATTTGTTTTAAGATTAGGGCCCATTACTTCTGCCTTTAAAACTTATGGTGAACAGCCTTCTCAAAAAGTTTATGCTCTTGAAATTCCAGATTCGCTTACTTTTGCAGGTGAAAAAATTGCTCTGACTTCTCCTGATTTAAAGGAAAGGCTTGACAAGGAATTGTTGGTTAATACCTATTGGCAGTCCAATATGATGTTGATGATTAAGCGAGCCAATAAGTATTTTCCTGAAATTGAAAGAATTTTAGTGGCGCAAGGAATCCCTAAAGATTTTAAGTATTTGGCTGTTATCGAAAGCGGTCTTGAAAACGTTCGATCTCCAGCTGGAGCAAAGGGATTTTGGCAGCTGATGAAGAATACTGGTCAAGAAATGGGGTTGGAAATAAACACCAATGTTGACGAACGATACCACCTAGAGCTTTCAACAGTCGTGGCTTCAAAATATCTAAAGAAAGCTAAAAGTAAGTTGGGTTCTTGGACGCTAGCTGCAGCTTCATATAATCGAGGCATGTCTGGAATTCAACGGATTTTAGACACCCAACAAGCAGATGACTATTTTGATTTATTGCTGGGTACCGAGACTAGTAGGTATGTTTTTAGGATACTTGCAGTAAAACTAATCATGGAAAATCCCACTAAATTTGGATATGTTTATGAGAGTCAGGATTTATATAAGGCAATTCCTGTTCGCAAATATGGTCTTGATACAGCGATCAATAACCTTGCAGAATTTTCTAAGGAAATAGATATTAATTATAAAATTCTAAAAATCCATAATCCTTGGTTGTTAGAAAATCATTTGAAAAACAAGTCAAGAAAGTATTACGAGATTTCTATACCTGAAAAAGGATATTATTAAATTTTCTTCATTTGCTGTTGCATTGTCTTCAATTGAGAAGTCAACATGCCATGTTTGTCTAATTTTTTTGCTTCTGACAAAAGTGCAGTAGCTTCCCTTTTTCTTCGTTTCTGCATCAGTATGCCAGCAAGGCTCATTTTTGCCATTGCCAGATCATGATCCATTGAAAGACCAAGTTGAATTGCTTTTTTAAAACTTTTCTCAGCCGCAGTCAAATTAGTTTGTGATTTGATAATGCCGTGTAGGTAATGGAAATATCCCTGTTGTTTTTTAACTAAAGAACTTTCGGGATTTTTAATTCTGTTGAGCCATTTTTCAGTACCTGCGAAATCTTGTTTTCTGAGTCGGAGGAAGGAAAGGAAAATAATTTCGTTTTTGAAATAAATCAAAACAAACATCCCTGACAGTAGAAGTAGGAATATTCCGTTGCCGATTTCGTTCTCGTAAAACTGATATCCGCTATAGACAATTATTAGTCCAGTGATTATTAGTTTGAATATTTTAGGAAACATGAAATATAAATTTGAGATCAAAGTTAACAAGAATAGTTTTAAATCCGTTTGTAGAAGAAAAAAGATATTGTATATTTGCCCGGCTTAAAAAAATAAATAACACAGAGTTTTCATCAAATGAAAAGAACCTTTCAACCCTCGAAAAGAAAAAGAAGAAACAAACACGGTTTCCGTGAACGCATGGCAACAGCTAACGGCAGGAAAGTACTTGCAAAGCGACGTGCAAAAGGTAGAAAGAAGATTTCTGTTTCCTCTGAACCTCGTCACAAAAAATGATAAAAAATTTTACATTTATACAGGTGTTATTCTCTATAGAATAGCACCTTTTTTTTTATATTTAAGAAATTTTATAAACTATCTTTATGCCGAAACAATCTGAGATAAAAAGTATACTAATTATAGGCTCAGGTCCTATTGTTATTGGTCAAGCATGTGAATTTGACTATGCTGGAACGCAAGCCTTACGTTCGATTAGAGAGGACGGAATCGAAACAATTTTGATCAATTCGAATCCTGCCACTATCATGACAGACCCTTCAATGGCTGATCATGTATATCTCAAACCACTGACAAGTAAATCACTTATTGAGATTCTTAATAAACACAAAATTGACGCAGTACTCCCTACCATGGGAGGTCAGACGGCTTTGAACCTGTGTATTGAAGCTGATGATAAAGGCATCTGGAAAGACTTTGGTGTTGAAATTATCGGAGTTGACATCGCTGCGATCAATATTACGGAAGATAGAGACCAATTTAAAAAGCTTTTAAAGACAATTGACATTCCTGTTGCTCCTGCCGAAACAGCGAACTCTTTTTTAAGAGGGAAAGAAATTGCGCAGAAATTTGGATTTCCATTGGTCATTAGACCCTCTTTTACACTAGGGGGAACAGGTGCTTCTTTTGTTCACAATGCTGATGAGTTCGAAGAACTACTAACTAGGGGATTGGAGGCTTCTCCTATACACGAAGTATTGATTGACAAAGCATTGGTCGGGTGGAAAGAATATGAGCTTGAGTTATTAAGAGATAAAAACGATAATGTAGTAATTATCTGTACCATAGAAAACATGGATCCCATGGGGATTCACACGGGAGACTCCATTACAGTAGCCCCTGCCATGACACTTTCTGACCCTACTTTTCAAAGGATGCGAGATATGGCAATCAAGATGATGAGGAGTATTGGAGACTTTGCCGGAGGCTGTAACGTTCAGTTTGCTGTAAGTGCTGATGAAAAGGAAGACATTATTGCCATTGAAATTAATCCAAGGGTATCGAGATCCTCTGCTTTAGCGTCGAAGGCAACAGGTTATCCTATTGCAAAGATTGCTGCCAAGTTAGCCATAGGATATACACTAGATGAGCTCCAAAACCAAATTACAAAATCGACTTCTGCTTTATTCGAACCCACATTGGATTATGTCATTGTCAAAATACCACGTTGGAACTTTGATAAGTTTGAGGGTTCTGATAGGAAATTAGGACTCCAAATGAAATCTGTCGGTGAAGTTATGGGAATCGGTAGATCTTTCCAAGAAGCGCTTCACAAAGCCACCCAGTCATTGGAAATTAAAAGAAACGGACTTGGAGCTGATGGAAAAGGTTATAAGGATTATAATCAAATTATAGAAAAGTTAACAAACGCAAGTTGGGATAGAGTTTTTGTGATTTATGATGCTATTCAAATGGGAATTCCATTAAGTAGAATTCATGAAATCACCAAAATTGACATGTGGTTTCTTAAGCAATATCAAGAGTTGCACGAATTGGAAAAAGAAATTTCAAAATTTGATATAAAATCAATCGACCAACCTTTGTTGCTCGAAGCTAAACAAAAAGGGTTTGCTGATAGACAAATTGCCCACATGTTGGGATGTCTTGAAAGTCAACTTTACAAAAAGCGTGACGAATTAGGCATTCAAAGGGTTTATAAATTAGTTGATACTTGTGCTGCAGAATTTTCAGCATCAACCCCATATTATTACTCAACATTCGAAGGGAAAATGCAACTTAAAGGTAGCGAACCTTTTAGTGATAATGAAAGTAAAGTAAGTGATCGTAAAAAGGTAATCGTTTTGGGTTCAGGTCCAAATAGAATTGGTCAAGGAATCGAATTTGACTACTGCTGCGTTCATGGTGTCTTAGCTGCTGCTGAATGTGATTATGAAACCATCATGATCAATTGTAATCCAGAGACCGTTTCTACAGATTTTGATGTTGCTGATAAATTATATTTTGAACCTGTTTTTTGGGAGCATATTTATGACATCATTCGTCATGAAAAACCCGAAGGTGTCATCGTTCAGTTGGGAGGACAGACCGCTCTAAAATTAGCTGAAAAACTAGATCGTTACGGTATTAAAATCATCGGGACAAGTTTTAAATCTTTAGATCTAGCTGAAGATAGGGGTAGTTTCTCAACCTTGCTAAAGAACAATAATATTCCTTATCCAGAGTTTGGAGTTGCAGAAACTGCGGAGCAAGCCATCGCTTTAACTGACGAGCTGAGTTTTCCGATTTTGGTACGTCCTTCATATGTCTTGGGAGGTCAAGGCATGAAAATTGTTATAAACAAGGAAGAACTAGAAACTCATGTAGTCGATCTTTTAAGAAAAATTCCAAACAATAAGCTTTTACTGGATCACTATCTTGATGGAGCCATAGAAGCTGAAGCAGATGCAATCTGCGATGGTGAAAATGTTTATATTATTGGAATAATGGAGCATATCGAACCCTGCGGAATTCACTCTGGTGATTCGAATGCTACACTTCCTGTTTTTAACATTGGAGAGTTTGTTTTACAGCAAATTAAAGACCATACCAACAAAATCGCATTGGCACTAAACACTGTTGGTTTGATCAACATTCAGTATGCAATTAAAGACGAAAAAGTTTATGTAATTGAGGCAAATCCTAGGGCTTCAAGAACAGTGCCTTTTATTGCAAAAGCCTACAATGAACCATATGTTAACTATGCGACAAAAGTAATGCTAGGACACAGCAAGGTAACTGACTTTGACTTTAATCCACAACTTGACGGTTATGCGATTAAACAACCGGTTTTTTCTTTTGATAAATTTCCAAATGTAAACAAGCAACTTGGACCTGAAATGAAAAGCACTGGAGAAAGTATTTTGTTTATTGATAGCTTAAAAGATGACGAGTTTTACGATCTTTACGCTAGAAGGAAAATGTATTTGACTAAATAAATATTAATTTTATACATTTAACAATGATATAATCTAAGATGATAAATAAGTATATATTTTTGATTTGTGTAATATCTTTTGCAGTTCTCTCGAGATTTTTGCCACATCCACCAAATTTCACTCCTGTTGCTGCAATTGCCTTGTTATCATCTAAGGGTTTTAACAACCGTTGGATTGCTATTATAATTCCGATGATTATTATGTTTATTTCTGATTTGGTCCTTGGTCTTCATGGATCAATACCCTTTGTTTATGGAGCTTTTATTTTGATTTCTCTTTTTGGGAGTTTAGTTAAGAAAATCAATATTGGCGTAGTCTTATCTTCGTCCGTAATTTTCTTTTTGGTTAGTAATTTTGGAGTTTGGTTTCTTTATTACCCCAGCACTTTTACTGATTTAATCACTTGTTATACCCTAGCCATTCCATTTTTTCTAAATACTATTTTAGGAGACTTGTTTTTTTCTGTATTGATGATTTACTCCTTCTACTACATGCAAAAGAGACAGATTATTTCGGCATAAACAAGTTCTTTTTTGAATACACTATATTTTTTAAAAATGCATACGATTAAAAAGCCTCTTTTTTTTTTACTATTCATTTCATTTAACTCATTTTCTCAAGAGCTGATTGAGCTCAAAACAACAGAAAACGAAGAAAATTCTGACACAGTTACTGGCACAAACGTCTTCCTTGAAGAGATTATTGTTTCCGATTCTCGCTTTGCTTTAAAGCGATCACAGTCAGGAAAAACGGTGGTCAAAATTTCATCAAAAGAAATAGAAAAATTTTCTAGTCTCGGTCTAGGAGCACTTTTATCTTCTCATCTTGGAATTGATGTGCTCGGAAGAAATTTACATTCAGGGCAAAACCCTACTTTATCCATAAGAGGAGGTCGCAACAGACAGGTTTTAATTCTTATTGATGGCGTTCGTGTTTCAGATCCATCAAGGATTGATAATGACTTTGACATCAATTCACTCAACCTTGAAATGATCGAGTCGATAGAGGTTGTCAAAGGGGCTGCAAGTGCGCTTTATGGAAGTTCTGCAGCAGTTGGAGTTGTAAATATTACCACTAAAAAAGCTTCTGAATCTTTAAGTGTTTTTATTAAAAAAACATGGGGTACGGAGCAGGCTGCAAACGAACCTTTAAATAGCGTGAATGCTGGAAATCATAATATTAGTCTTACGGGAACCACAGCCGGAATTGGCTTTCAAGCTTCCTATGCAGAACGTTATAGTGATGGATTGAGTGCAGTTAAAGATGGAACTCCAGATGCATTTAACTTGACCAATTTTAACCTTGGCTTTTCAGGTAAGATTAGTGAAGCTATTAAATGGCAGATAAAGTGGAATAGTGACGAGGTAAACTCTGATCTTGACAGTGGATATCCTATAGAAGACGCAGATTATAAATATGGCACTTCATTGAATCGTTATTCTTTAAATACCTCCTATGCCTATGAGAATGGAATTTTAAACTTAAATGCTGGTTTTCAAGACAATGTTCGTGAATACGAAAGTCCTTTTACCTATGGCTATGAAAGTGATAATTTAAATGTTGATTTGTATAATAAATATATTTTTAACAATAAGTTTTATACCATATTGGGGCTTCAATATCAAAATAGCGAAATGGAAGCTGCATACAATACTCGTGTTTCCCAGTCAGATGTATACATCAACACAGTTTATCTTGATCCTTCAGGATTTAATTTTAATGTTGGTTTGCGTTATAATCATCATGACAACTACGGCGGTAATTTTATTTACAGCATCAACCCCTCTTTTAATATTAATCTGAATGAAAAACGGAAATTAAAACTCCTAACGTGTTACAGTAAAGCTTTTATCTCACCAGGACTCTATCAACTGTTCGACCCTGTCTATGGGAATCTAGACTTAAAACCGGAAGAAAACAAAAGTTTTGAATTTGGTTTTGAAATCCGCTCTGAAAAAAATGCCCTATCTCTGGTGTATTTTAATCGTTCAGAAAATCCAACTTTAATTTTTGACAACACAACTTCAAAATATGGAAACTCCTCTAAAGAAATAATGTATGAAGGTGTGGAGATGGGTTATGAATTTAATGTTAGAGAAACGATGGATATTCGGTTGAATTATCTTTATACAGATTCAACAACAGGTGATTTAAGAATGATTTCTAAGCATAGTTTTAACGGGGTTATGGACTTTCCATTGTCTCCAAAAACTAACTTTAATATTATTGGACAATATTATGGTAAAAGAATTGCGAATGATAAGGTTACCGATTTGGATGCTTACGGTCTTGTTACGCTGCAGTTAAATCACCGACTGGGTAAACGGAATACAAATTTGTTTTTCAGTGTGGTAAATTTATTTGATGCTGAATATGTTATTATTCCAGAATATACTACAAGAGGAAGAAATGTCCTTGCAGGAGTTTCATTTACAATAGATTAGGGCAACTGCTTTTCACTAACTAAATTTTGTCGGCTCAACATTTTTGGATCTTCAATTGTATTATCAAGTGGTAATTTAGGAGTTTTAATTGCTGATCTAGCAGAGGTTCCATTAATTTGACCTATGGCTAAGGCAAGAAGAGGTTCTGTAACTTCACCAAGCACGCCCATATTGGCAATATCCTCTTTAAGTTGCAGCCCAGGATCAGGGGTTAACCCATCAGAATAGTCAGAAAAACCTGCACTATTAGCAACTTTAAATATAATGGGCTGTAGGGCGTAGGTGTGGTCAGGATTTTTTGTACGGTTGTTGTCGATGTAGTCGTAAACTGTTATAGATCCTACATTCTTACCATAAGTAGTATCTCCAATTTGTACCACTTGAATGTGAGACGCTAGCCCATTTATCAGAAGTTCACTTGCAGAAGCACTTCTTGAAGAAGTCAGGATGTAAACTTTATTAAGATTCAACGAATTAATAGGGGTGCCATCAATCATTTCATCTACAAATAGAAACTTCATCCAATCAGTGTTATTTATTGACTCGTAATACTCCATCAATTTAGAATTGTATATATTCTGAGCAAAAATTTCTCCGGTAAATTGTCCCGAAATCATACCAGCAAGATAGGCGCAAGAAGAAAGTAGCCCTCCGCCATTGTATCTCAAGTCAATAACCAAATCAGTAATGTTATCTAACTTAAAGCCTGCAAAAACATCATTTAAATTTTGATCAAAACTTCCCACAAAACCGTTGTACATCAGGTAACCAATTTTAGCCCCCCCTGATCTGATTGTTTTGCTTATATGAATTGAATTATCTTGGAAATTTTCCACTTTCGTTAGGGCAACTTCTACGCCATTTGGCGTAATGTTGCTATTTGAGAAGTCAGCCATGTTAAGGGTATAGCTCAGATTATCACCAAATAACAATGAGTTGTAATTTGAAATAGTTAAGTCTGTACCATTCACTCCGGTAAAAATATCGCCTCTTTTTATGTTTTTTAAGCTTGCATCTGACTCTTTTTCAATATAGGTAACCACACCGAAAACATTATTGCTATCACTAAACTTATTTAAAATAAACTCCACACCATTTGAGGCAGAAATACCCGCTAGAGAATTGACAAGTGATACATAATCAGAATCTAAGAAACTGAACCGGTCTTCTGAGAATTTTAAAGAGTTGAAAAATTCTTCTGGATCTGGTTTCTCCCTCAAGAAGGTGCCGTAGTCACCAGTATTATCATCTATAGAATCATCCAGATCAAGAACATCTTCTTGCCAGTAATATAATTCGTTCATACTTTTCCAAATAAAGTCATTTACCGCAAAGTATTTTACACCTTTAACGTCTTGTGTGCATACACTAGTGAGATCAAGACTAAAAGTAATTTTTTCATTTAGAACAACAATGTCAGTGATGCTTCCAACTGAAGTCAATTGTTGTAATAAGTTTACAGTGTCTTCCCCTGTCACTTCGTAATTTCCGTTAACTACAGTATCACCATTTTTGATTTTGAATGTCTTATCCTGATTAAATAAAATCAGAGAAACTTCACAAGCAGCAGCTGCTCCAGAGACACTTTTGCTTGCATTAGTATTGTTTTCGATGTTCCAATAGCCACTCAAAAGCTCAGGATTTACAAGTAAATCCGATATGAATTCTGTTGTTTCATCAGCTGGTGTTGCGGCTTCATCTTTTGAGCACGAAGTCAAAAAAAAAGTAAAAGCTATAAATGTTAAATAATAGTGTTTATTTTTCATCGAGATTGTGAAGTATTTAGTCCTCTAAATTACACATTTCATGCCAAACCCAATCAATTATAAATTTTAAGATATTTTTTAAGTATTATAAATTTTATTATTATAAATTTCAAATAATATTTAAAATAGTATCCCATGAAATTTTTTTATTGTTTTATCATTTTTTTAATGTCATTCAATCTAACGAGTGGTCAATCAATTTTTGATCATTTTGAAAACGTACCCGACGTAACCTATGCCTCAATTGGTCCAAAAATGTTTCAGCTGCTTGGACAAATGTCGTTTCTGGGAAAGGATGATCCTGAGTCTGCTGAAATTTTAGAGATCATAAATAATATAAAAAGCTTTAAGGTTTTAATTTCAGGAGAGGGAGAAATTCAAAATGAATTTAACGAGTGGGTTGATAAAGAAGCGGAAAAAAATGATTTGGAAACCTTAATGACAATGAGCGAATCCGATACTGAATTGTTTTTTTATGCCAAACAAGGCAAGTCAGAAAACAAAATTGAAAAACTATTGATGTATTCTAAGGGCATTTCTAAAAGTGTGCCAGAAGCCAAAATAAGAGGGCAAGCCATTGAATCTGTAGTGCTAATGATAGAGGGAGATCTTGATCTGAATCAAATCGCTAAATTGGCAGCAAAAATGGATCTACCTGGTGGAGATCAACTTAAAAAAGCAGGGCTTAAATAGCATCATATTCCCGTGTAATTAAAAGGAGTAATATCTTTTAATTCAATTTTAATTGCATCACTTACATTGAGACCCTCTATGAAATGATGGATTGACGTCTTCGTAATCCCTTCATTTGTTCTGGTGAGATCTTTCAAAGCTTCATAAGGATTAGGATAACTTTCCCTTCTTAGAATTGTCTGAATTGCTTCGGCAACTACAGCCCAATTATCGTTCAAATCTTTTTTGATTTTTTCTTCATTAACAATTAGCTTTTTCAATCCCTTAAGCATGGATTTAAAACCAATAAGTTGGTGACCAAAAGGGACGCCAATATTCCTTAATACAGTACTGTCCGTTAGGTCTCTTTGTAATCTTGAAACAGGAAGTTTTGAGGCAAAATAAATAAGTATCGCATTTGCAATACCAAGGTTTCCTTCAGCATTTTCAAAATCGATGGGGTTTACTTTGTGCGGCATGGCAGATGACCCTACTTCACCATCTTTTATTAGCTGTTTGAAATAATCCATTGAGATGTAAGTCCAAATGTCTCGACTAAAATCAATGAAAATCGTGTTGATTCTTTTTAGTGCGTCACAAAGGGCAGCAATTCCGTCGTAATGTTCAATTTGAGTGGTAGGAAAAGAGTAGTCTAGGTCTAAGGTTTTTTCTACAAAATCTTTTCCAAATTTTCTCCAATCATGATTAGGGTAAGCAACCTTATGCGCATTAAAATTCCCTGTGGCTCCTGAAAATTTAGCAGAATTTGGAACTTGCATAAGTGTAGCTTTTTGAGCTTCAATCCGGTGTGTGAAAACAGCTATTTCTTTTCCCAAGCGTGTCGGTGATGCAGGTTGACCGTGAGTTCTAGCCAACATGGAGATGTCTTTGCATTCTTCGGACAATTCCGACATTTTCTCTAACAACTCTTCCAAGTGAGGTAAATATACTTTTTGAATTGCATCTTTTATTGATAAGGGAATAGCAGTGTTGTTGATGTCTTGAGAAGTCAATCCAAAATGAATGAACTCCTTAAACTTGTGTAAATCTAGACGCTCAAATTCTTTTTTGATGAAATACTCAACAGCCTTTACATCATGATTGGTTGTTTTTTCAATCTCCTTAATTTCTTTTGCATCATCAGTAGTAAACTGCTTATAAATACTTCTCAAGTCTTCAAAAAGAGAAGGGTTAAAATCCTTTAAGGGATCAAGTTTTATTTCGCAAAGAGCAATGAAATATTCAATTTCAACTTGTACGCGATATTTTATTAAAGCTTCTTCAGAAAAATAAGCTGCAAATTCTTTTGTTTTGGAGCGATAACGTCCATCAATAGGGGAAATCGCATTTAATGCAGTCAATAACATGAGTAAAATAATTGTTTATGAGGTAAAGATACGGTTCTATCAATGATTGGTGAAATCAAATCACATTCAATTGTTGGATTTAACTAAAAAATTTGATTACATCAGAAGATCATCCTGATTTTTAAAGTTTGAGAACTCTGTACTCTTCATAGCAACCACTAATCGCCTCTAGTATTTGTAAGTCATTGGATTCTTTGATGAAATTGTCTGAATAATTACAGTTTCTTAAAATATCATCAATATTATATCTTTCAATTTTAAGGAGTTGCATCAATATTTCACGATCAAACTTTGAAGCCAAAAGGTTTTTGATTTCATCATTTTCTCTCATTTTCTTGAGTTTCTTCATTTGAATCGGATTTTTACCGAACAAATTATGTAAATAATCTGCAGGGTTGAAAAGAGAAGCAAAGGTTTTCGAAATAGAGTAGGGGTTTCGACTTCCTCCCTCATATCCAGAATTTGGTAGTCCAGGAATACTATACCTCCCCGCGGAGTTTATCGGGACTTTTTTCACATCAATGTCCAAGTAACCTGTCAGTTGATAAGGTCTTAGGATGATTTCTTCAAGGGCAAAAGCAAGTTCGGTTAATTTGAATTTCGAATTTTTAAATTTGACCATGTCTTGAGTTACAGCAACTTTTAGAGGTTTAAATCCTAAATAGGAAAAGTACAAAGTATCATTCACTTTAGCAGGGATTTCGAAAACTCCCTTTTCATCGGTTGTCGCACCAATGATAATGTTTAAGTTAACAACATGAACACTTTCCATGGGAAAACCAGTGGCCTCATTTTCTACAATTGCACTAAAACTTTGATATATCTCTTGCGCATTGATAGAAATGACTTTGATAAAACACAAAAAGATTAAAACTTTTTTCATTAATATATTTAGGAGTAAAGACGACCAATTTTCTATTTAATAAAAATAACAAATTACTGCCGAACAAATCACCTTTTATTTATCATTTAGAAATTTATTTAACTTTTTAAGGGCACGAGCACGGTGACTAATTTCATTTTTTTCGTTCCTGGGAAGCTCAGCAAAACTCTGATCGTATCCATCAGGTAAAAAAACAGGATCATAGCCAAACCCTTTGTCACCTTTCTTTTTTTCTAAAATTTCACCTTTGACAATTCCCTCAAAAAGATGTTCTTCCCCATCGATTATCAGAGCAATAACAGTTCTGAATTGTGCTTTTCGATTGGTTTTGTTCTTTAACAAATCAAGGAGTTTGTCCATGTTGTTCTCAGCATTTTTTTGATTTCCTGCAAATCTAGCAGAATATACTCCCGGAGCTCCCTCCAAACACTCAACCTCTAGACCTGTGTCATCTGCAAAACAATTTTCATTAAATTTATCATAAATGAACCTTGCTTTTATCAAGGCATTTTCTTCTAAAGTTTTTCCTGTTTCCTCAATTTCATCATAAAAACCTAGGTCGTCTAAACTTGATAGTTTGTTGTCTCCAACTAAAGGAAGGATTTCCTTAACCTTATTCAAGTTATGTGTTGCAAAGATTAGTTTCATAATTATTGGTGGTGGTAAGGTTCGTTTTTAAGAATGGTGTTGGCGCGATACAATTGTTCTACAAAAAATAGTCTTATCATCTGGTGCGAAAAAGTCATTTTGGATAATGATAATTTCTCATGACTTTTTGCAATGACTTCTTCAGAAAACCCATAAGGACCTCCAACGACAAAGATTAATCGCCTGAAGGGAGACATTCTTTTCTTTTCGATGTATTTAGAAAAATCAAGAGAGTTGTATTGTTTTCCATTTTCATCTAGTAGAATGATACAATCACCAGCTTTTGTTTTTTTAATGATCAATTCTCCTTCTTTACTTTTTTGTAATGATTGACTGATATTTTTTGAGTTTTTTATTTCAGGAATAATTTCAATTTCAAAACGATGGTATTTTAGAATCCTTTTATGATACTCATCAATTAAGATTTTAACGTTTTTATCCTCCGTTTTTCCAACAAGCAACAAAAGTTTTTGCATGTCACAAAGGTACAAACTCAATTTGTTTTATTATAAATAAAACAATTGTCCTTTAGATTTGTTTTATCTTTGATTAAAGAAATATTAAGGTTTGAAAAATAAATTAAAACGCATACCAGTTGTCCGCAACCTTGTTGCGATTTTGGAATCTTTAAAGCTACCGGGATACACCTATTTCTCTTTTTATGATCTCTTACAGATGTATGTTTCAGGGGTTTTGAAGGGTACGCTTTCCTCACGAGCTGGGAGCATATCATTTAGCTTTTTTATGGCCCTGTTTCCATTCCTTCTTTTTTTACTAAACCTTATCGCATTTATTCCTATCGATAATTTTGATAATGTTTTATTTGATTTTCTAGAAAGACTACTTCCTTTAGACAGTCAAAGTTTTTTTACAGATATTTTTGATGACATTCGTATCAAGCAGAGAACTGGTTTGCTGTCTTCTGTTTTTTTATTATCAATCTTTCTTACAGCCAACGGAGTCAGTTCTATTTTTTCTGGTTTTGAAGGATCCTACCACGTTGAGCTTTCTCGCAGTCTTTTGCGTCAGTATTTGTTTTCAATGATGGTTGCAATTCTATTGGCTTTTTTGTTGCTTTTTGGTGTTGTTGCCTTTGTGTTTTTTGAAATCTATATTCTCAATAACCTAGAGAGTTTAATACCCAGTGAAATAAATTGGATTCGTTGGGGTCAAATTTTATTCTACATTATTTTGACCTATTTATCGGTTACGATTCTCTACTTTTTTGGAACGATTGAGGGGAAAAAAACCAAATTCTTTTCTCCTGGGGCTTTGATGACTTGTCTTCTAATTATTCTAACAACCTATCTTTTTGGTATATATATTGAGAACTTTTCAACCTACAATCAGCTTTATGGTTCCATTGGAGCCTTGCTGATTTTTCTGTTCTACATCTGGCTCAATTCAAATATGCTCTTATTGGGATTTGAATTAAACGCCACATTAAATCGTCTTAAAAATCAAGACCAATTCAAGTCTTGATATTGGCTAAAGTTGTATTTTTAGAAAATGCATTACTTCGCTGACATTATACTTCCTTTGGGTTTGGACAAACCCTTTACTTATGCGCTAGAAGAGGTCGATTTTAACCGATTGATTCCAGGATATCGGGTTGCTGTTTCTTTTGGAAAATCTAAAATTTACACTGGAATTATAATTCGACTGCACCAAGTTGCTCCGCAAACCTACGATGCGAAGTTTATTGAGATGGTATTAGACGACACTCCAACCGTTACTAAAGAGCAGTTGCAGTTCTGGAACTGGATTTCGAAATATTATCACAGCAGAATGGGAGACATCCTCAAGGCTGCGATTCCCACCACCCTACTCCTCGAAAGTGAAACCCTAGTCGTTAAAAAACAATTGCCTGATGGAGTAGAAGAACCGGTTTTGAGCGATGATGAGTTTTTGGTTTACGAGGCTTTAGATACCAAAGCATTGAGTATAAATGATATTTCTAAAATCTTAAGCAAAAAGAATGTACTGGGCCTATTACAAGGATTGTTTTTAAAAGAATATGTTGACATTCATCAAAAATTAGCTGAAAAGTATATCCCCAAAAAAGTTCGATACATTCGTGTTGCATCAAAGTTTATTGAGAATGATGAACTAAGAAATCTTTTTGAATTATTAAAAAATGCTCCCAAACAAAAGGAAGTGATGCTTTCTGTTTTTGAGGGAAACCCCACAGGGGAAAGTTGGAAAAACGCATTACACTTAATTAAACAATCGGGGAGTAATTCAACAGTCCTGAGAGCTCTGATTAATAAAGGATATCTTGAAGAAACTCACCTACAAGAAGATCGTGTTTTGTATACTTTTGATAAATCTGATAAAGAATATTCACTATCTCCCGCGCAGCAAATCGCTCTGGACAGTATAAAAGAGGAGTTGATTAGCAAGGAAGTGGTGTTATTCCAGGGGATTACTGGTTCAGGGAAAACAGAGGTCTACATGGAGCTCATTGCAGAAGTCTTGGCCAAAGGTGATCAGGTTTTATATTTACTTCCTGAAATAGCATTGACTCCCCAAATGGTTCAGCGTCTTCAGGAAAGGTTTGGGAAAAGAGTAGCGGTTTATCATTCAAAGTTTTCGATACATGAAAGAACGGAGGTGTGGCAGAAAATTATATCAAAAAATGAAAATGCTGGGGTAGTGGTAGGGGCAAGATCTTCACTATTTTTACCTTTCAAAAAGCTAGGGTTGATCGTGGTAGATGAAGAACACGAGGTTTCTTATAAACAATTTGATCCTTCCCCAAGATATCACGCCCGCGACAGTTCGATCGTGTTGGCTAGTTTGCACAATGCCAAAGTAATTCTAGGATCAGCAACTCCCTCAATCGAAACTTCATTTAACAGTACGACTGGAAAATATGGATGGGTAAAGCTTAACGAACGCTATGGAGGCGTTGCATTGCCTGAAATAACGACGGTGGATCTCAAAGAAGCCTATCGTAAAAAACAAATGAAAGGTGTTTTTTCTCAGACTTTATTAGAGGGAATTTCTAATGCATTAAAAGAAGACAAACAAATTATCCTGTTTCAGAACCGACGTGGTTATGCTCCTGTTCATGAGTGTATGGATTGTGGTCACATGCCACAGTGTAATCAGTGTGACGTTACATTAACCTACCATCAGTATTCGGAGAAGCTAAAATGTCACTATTGCGGATATCAAGTTCCTAAACCGACCCAGTGTCATGCTTGCGGGATGACAAACCTAGCCACCAAAGGGGTGGGTACTCAGCAAATTCAAGAACAGGTTGAGCAATTCTTCCCTGGAGTTAAAGTAGGCAGAATGGATTGGGACAGCACCCGAGGAAAATGGGATTTTGATAAACTAATAAACTCTTTTACCGCTCAAGAAACAAAAATATTAGTTGGAACTCAAATGGTCGTTAAAGGCCTTGACTTTAAACACGTTCGACTTGTTGGAGTGCTAAATGCGGATCATTTACTAAACTTTCCTGATTTTAGATCTCATGAAAGAACTTACCAGATGTTAAGTCAAGTTGCAGGTAGGGCAGGTAGAAAAGGAGAAAGAGGTAAGGTGGTTATTCAAACCTATCAGCCAAAGCATTCCATCATTCAACAAGTAATAGAGAATGATTATGAAGGCATGCTGAAAGATCAGCTCCAAGAAAGAAAGCAGTATCTGTATCCTCCCTACTATCGTTTGATTCGAATTGTGATAAAACACAAAGACCTAGAGACGGTAAAGCTTGCATCGAATTGGATATTCAATGTGCTCAATCAATCCTACTCGGGTCAAATTCTTGGACCAATTTTCCCAAATATTGCTAGGCTCAGAAATTATTATCAGATGCAACTACTGATTAAGGTCGAGAACGATACTTCTAGAAAAGTGGTTAAACATTTAATATCTCGAACTCTAAAAAGCTTTGATGCAATTGGAAAATTTAAATCTGCAAGGGTCAATGTGGATGTAGATCCTTATTGATATTTATCAAAACTCTCTTTAAATTTTAATTTTTGATTTCTACTTAAGGGTAAAAGCTTACCATCCATAAAAACATTGTTGCTGTCATGATTAATAACCTTCTTAAGGTTAACAATATAGGACTTGTGAATTCTCACAAATTGATTTTTGGGTAAACGTAAGATAAAAGCTTTCATCGAAGAAAGAACAACGTAGTTCTTGTCTTGAGTCTCGATTTTAACATAGTCACCCATAGCTTCGATCCATTTGACATTGTCAACTAGCACTTTTTCAGACTTAAGGTTACATTTAAAATGGATAAAAAAATCTTCTTTTTTTTCACTTAAGATTAAAGGTGTAATTCTTTTTACTAATCTATCGGCTGTTTTTTTAAACCGTTCGTACGAAACAGGTTTTTGAATACAATCCACAAAACCTTCCTCAAAAGCTTTGATTGCATCTTGTGGGTTTTTGGTTAACATAACAATCTCAATTTTCTGTTTGAGTTGATCAGAGAACTCAAAACCATCGTAAACAGGAAGATCCGAAGAAATGATAGCAAAATCAATCTCATTGTAGTTCAAAAACTCTGCGGCATTGACAGCATCAGAAAATTCAGCCATTAGTTTAAAATTATTGAATTTCTTTAAGGTCTGACAAAAATGTAATCTGTCTACGGGGTTGGAGTCTATATAGATATATTTTAGAGGCATTTTGTTTTGGGGTTCATTAAATAGAAATAGTAACAATGAAATAAATTTAATCTTTTTTTATAAAAAGGAAATAAAATTTTGGTACAATTTTAAGTTTAGCTTACTTTTGCAGCTCTAAAAATAAATTATTATGAATCATTATGAAACTGTTTTCATTTTAAATCCCGTTCTTTCTGAAACTCAGACAGAGGAAGCAGTAAAAAAATATGAATCGCTTGTTGTCTCTCAACAGGGCAAAATCGTTCATAAAGAAAACTGGGGACTTAAGAAGTTAGCTTATCCCATCCAAAACAAAAACAGTGGTTTTTACCATTTGTTTCAATACGAGGCCGAAGGCCCCGCAGTTGATGCTCTCGAAGTAGAGTTTAGACGTGACGAGAAAGTAATGCGTTACTTGACCGTGAAACTCGATATTCATGCGCTTGCATGGGCAGAGAAAAGAAAAAACAGAAAAGAACCTAAAGTAAAAGCTTAAGAGAAATGTCTAAAATTGAAGATCAGTCCTCAGGGAAAAAAGAAGGTGAAATTAGATATTTAACTCCATTAAATATTGACACCAATATCAAGAAGAAATATTGCATGTTTAAAAGATCTGGGATCAAATATGTTGATTACAAAGATCCAGACTTCTTATTAAGATTTGTAAACGATCAGGGTAAAATTTTACCTCGCAGATTAACCGGTACTTCGCTGAAATACCAAAGAAAAGTTTCAGTAGCAATCAAAAGAGCACGTCATCTAGGTTTAATGCCTTATGTCGCTGATCTACTAAAATAATATGGTCATGGAATTAATACTAAAAGAAGATATTCAGAATCTTGGGTTTAAAGATGACATAGTAAAAGTTAAAAACGGATTCGGAAGAAACTTTCTTATACCAAAAGGAAAAGCAGTATTGGCAACAGTATCTGCGAAAAAAGTTCTTGCTGAGAACTTAAAGCAAAGAGCTTTTAAAGAGAAAAAAGTAGTAGATGATGCTACTGCTTTGGGTAAAAAACTATCTAAAGTAGAAATGAAAATTGCCTCAAAGGTAGGATCTGGAAATAAATTATTCGGATCTGTTTCTGCTCTTGACGTTGCCTCTGCCTTCAAAGCAGAAGGACATGAAATAGATAAGAGTGCAATTTCAATTGCTGGGAAATCTATTAAAAGATTAGGAACTTATCAAGCTGAAATTAGACTTCATCGTGAAGTTTTGATTCAGTTCCCTTTCGAAGTGATTCCTGAGAAAATATAATTTATATTTTAAATATTTTAATCCCCGCCTTGTGTGGGGATTTTTTTTGAAAAATTTTAAGATGAAATATGCACGCTTAACACTAGAGCAATTTGAAGAACTTCATGAGGAGTTTTCTCTTTTTTTGGCTTCGCAATCAATCGATAAAAAAAAATGGGACGAATTGAAATCGCAAAATTCTAACATTGTTGCAGAAGAAATGGATTTGTTTAGCGATATGGTTTGGGATCGTACTCTAGAAAAAGTCGAGTATTTAGAAAACTTGAGCGAAAACCATCTTTTTCTTTTTAAACGCCAAAAGAAATCTATTGATTTGATTTTAATTAAGTCTGAAGAAAACGTACCTTCATTGGTTAATGAAGGTGCCTGGCAATGGCTGATAGAAAACATCAAGCACTCTAGTGTTACTATTTTTCAATCTTCAAAAGCCATTGAAGGAGACTTTAAAGTTGCGATGTTTGGCCTAATCAAGAATGGGGCATCTATTGCAAAGGCAGATCGTTTTGAACAGATTAAAAGTTTTCTTTCAAAATAGATACTTTTGTAGCATCTTTGTTAATCACTACTTCATTTATGTCCAGTAAAAAACCATCAATACCAAAAGGTACACGCGATTTTTCTCCAAAAGAGTTGGTGAAACGAAATTATTTAAAGCAACATCTTATTGCTGCTTTTGAGAATTACGGCTTTCAGACCATAGAAACCCCTTCTTTCGAAAGATCAGAAACCCTGATGGGTAAATATGGTCAAGAAGGAGATCGATTGATTTTTAAAATTCTTAATTCTGGAGATAAAGTTAAGTCAGCGGATTTAAAAGCTTTCGAAGAAGGCAATCTATCTCAGTTTTCTAACTCACTTTCTGAAAAAGCATTGCGCTATGACCTTACGGTTCCTTTTGCTCGTTACGTAGCACAACACCAAAATGAGATTCAATTTCCTTTTAGACGTTATCAAATCCAAACCGTATGGAGGGCTGACAGACCTCAGCATGGTCGTTTTCAGGAATTCCTACAATGTGATGCAGATGTTGTCGGAGAACCCTCTATTTGGCAGGAAATAGAGGCGATACTCCTATACGACCAAGTCTTTTCTGATTTAAATTTGGATGGTGTGACAATTCATTTGAATCACCGCAAGTTATTGGCTGGGATTGCAAAGCTTATTGGCGTTGAATCCAAGTTGATCGAATTTACAGTTGCTTTGGATAAACTCGACAAAATTGGCCAACAAGGTGTAATAGATGAGTTGACTGTAAAAGGTTTTTCATCAGATGCAATTGATCGCTTAAATCCCATCTTGGAACTCGATGGAAGCTTTGATTCCCAATTAAAAACCATCACAGAAATTTTAAATGAGAATGATGTTGCTCAAGAAGGTCTTGAAGAATTATCCTTTATTAATGAATACTTTAAAGCCAACACCTTAAAAAAAATTAAAGTTGATCTTGATGTCACGCTTGCACGTGGTCTCAACTATTATACTGGACTGATCCTAGAGGTTGCTCCTCCAGCTGAAGTGAAAATGGGTTCTATTGGTGGAGGAGGTCGCTATGACAATCTTACGGACTTGTTTGGATTAAAAAACACCAGTGGTTTTGGGATTTCTTTTGGGTTTGATCGAATTTATCTCGTTTTGGAAGAATTAAATTTATTTCCAAAAACTTTGGCCAATCAGCCTCGATTTTTATTTTTGAATTTTGGTGAAGAGACTGCTGCCTGTTCTTTTGAGTATTTGATGAAGTTAAGACGAGAGGGGATTGTTAGCGAATTTTACCCGACGGATTCCAAACTTAAAAAACAATTCATTTATGCCAATCAACGATCTATTCCATTTGTCATTATGATTGGTTCTGAAGAATTTAAAAATCAAGAGTTTATTTTAAAGGAAATGGATACTGGAGCACAATCTCAGTACCCCTTGAAGGAATTAATTCAAAAGATAAAAGAAATACTTTAATCTGATTCGCTAATTGTTGGCCTCTGATATTTTTCGAAAGGTTGTTTTAGCAAGTTTAAGATGTTGCTGTTTTTCTTTTCATCAGGAAATACATCCACCCCATAGATTAATTTTTCTCGATCCATTTCCATATAAGTTCCAAGAATTCGATCCCAGATAGAAAAAATATTACCATAGTTGCTGTCTGTGTATGGAAGTTTGTAATGGTGATGCGTCTTGTGCATGTCAGGTGAAACTATAAAATAACTAATAACTTTATCTAGGCTTTTTGGTAACTTGATGTTGGCATGGGAAAATTGTGTTGCAATCAAAGAAAGTGATTGGTATAAAAAGACGATTCCAATTGAAGCTCCAATTATAAAAACACCCAGAAGTGTGAAACTAAAACGGACGATACTTTCTAAGGGATGATGTCGATTGGCTGTTGTAGTATCTACTTTATGATCACTGTGATGAACCAAATGGATCATCCAAAGCGGTTTCACCTGATGTTCAACATAATGTGGCAGATAGGCCCCAAAGAAATCCAATAATAAAACGCCCAGTAGAATTTTAATTGGAAGTGACATTTCGGGCAACCAATTTAGGATTCCAAATTCATTTTGAATTACCCAATCCGATGTTTTTACGAGTAAAAACGCCATCGAAAAATTAATTAGAATGGTTGTTATTGTAAAAAAAATATTTGGAATTGCATGTTTCCATTTTTTATAATCAAAACGAATTAATGGAAAAAACCCTTCCAGTAACCAGAAGAACGAAATTCCGCCAACTAATATTAAACTCCGGTGTACAGAAGGTATGTTTTCAAAATAGTGAATGATTGTTTCCAAAAAATTAATTTTACTAAAAATAAGGAAATTAATTTTGAAAAAACATTATTGTGTTTTAAAACTATAAACCCCTGAGGAAGAACTATTTCCATTGCTGTCAATTGCAATAACCTTCCAGAAGTAATTTCCATCATTAACAACATCAACCCCGAGTTCAGTATTGTTTTGGACATAGTCCAGTTCTCTCACTAAGGTAGATCCGTCAGTGGTGTCTAGATAAACCTTGTAAGTAATAATGTCATTGTCTACATCAGAGCAAGTCCAGTTTAAAACAATCTCATTGAGAGAATTGACATCTATTGTTGCAGCAGGCCTGGGAGAGATTAATTCGGGAGGAAAAGGCGCGTAATTGACCACTCCATCTCCCGCGAGAAAGAATTTCCATTGGTCGCTGGTCGCTGATTTGGAACCTTCTTCACCACTGGCAATCACCTTCCAGGAATACGGCTCAGCGGGAGTAAGCTTTACAGAAAGTGAGGTGCCATTACTTTGTAATGTTTGGCCAACGTTTGTTGTTAAGTTTATAATGTCAAGAGAATAGCTTGTTGCATTGGTACTGCCTCCCCATTGAAAAACAATTTCTTTTTGGTTGTCATTTATTATTGACCCTTCCAAACAAGTCTCATTATTGGCGGGAGCGATTAACTCAAAACTTGTGGGGTTACTAACTTCAGCAGGATCTTTAGAGCAACAGATTGATAATAATAGAATCATTAAATAAAAATAATTTTTCATACACTTATTTTTTTAATGCGATAAAGGATTGTTTCACTGTTTTTCCAGTAAGCTTAATAATATAGCTTCCCATATTTAAATTTTGAGTATTGACACTAATGCTTCTATTATTCAGGCTTAAGTTTCCAATCAATGAATTGATTAAACGCCCTTCGGTTGAGAAAATTTCAATTTTAACTTCAGTATCAGTTCCTCCAATGAAAAGATTAAGTTTTTCATTGAAAGGATTCGGAGAATAGGCGATGTTTTCAGATACAAAATATTGTTCTTCAAAAACGCCTTGGCATTCAAGTCCTGTTGATATTTTTACGGTATTGAGTCCTTTTTTAAGTTGTACACTTTGAGAAGAACGAGCGCTTTGAGTTCTTACCCCGTTATGAATAACGTCATATACCTTTCCGCCAGAAAGCTGAAAAGTGACAAGCTCTTGGTCTTGATTTTTTGAAGCAAAAACAGTGAGCGGATCAGCGTCTTTTATATTAACTTCAAAACAACGCTCAAATTCACTTCTATTCACCCCTTCGGCAGTGATACATAATTTATAGTTCCCTCCTGATAGGTTTTCTAAATTCAAACTGTTTTCTTTAAAAGTTTGTTGGGCAATTAATTCACCGGTAATATCAACATTATAGTTATAGGAAATGTTTTCAGATTCTATGGTAATAGAATTTTCCCCAGGGCATTTTTCAGTTTTAAAAATTTTGAAATTATCAGTAGGTAAATAGAAGATTTCACAGCCTTCCGAATTTACTCTTCTTCCCAGTGGTGTGTCAAAACATTTATCGCTTGAATTCCAAACGCCATCATGATCAAAGTCATCAGAAACATCACCCACACCATCTCCATCAAGATCTTCTTGATCTGGATTGGCAACCACAGGACTATTATCCTCTATATCTGGAATACCATCACCATCTGTGTCATCAGTTGGAAGTGCGAGTCTGTATTGTAGCTCTAAAATTGTGTCGGTACCCTCAGGGACCTGAAGTTGGAACTGTGTAATTGGAACGGCGATTTCCGGCGCTCCATCTACTGTGTTAGTGAATTCTACATCAACCTCATAAACATTGTCCTTATTGTGATCCATTGGGTTGTCAAAACTTGGAGGATCAATAAAAGCGAGATATTCATCGAGTACTTCGTCAGTCCTCTTGGAGACTGGAGGTGGCAATTTGATTACAAACAGCTTTGCATCTGCTCCTCCAACAATTTTTTTTCTTATTTTCCATTTACCTACCCCACGATTGAAAGGGTTGAAATATCTTTTATAACCCTTACCTGTTACTTCAGGACTTGTTTGTCCATCAACCTCAAAAACTGACACATAAAAACTAGCATCATAGACGGTATTGGGTACGTCAATAAGGTCAATTTTAGTTGTTGTAACCGATGATCCAAATTCATTCGTTGCAGTAATAGAAATTGTGTGAGATGGTAACGTTTCATAATCGAGTTCTGCCGTCGTAATGATATTATTTCCATCTAAAGCAAACAGACCGAATTCATCTTGAATACTGAGACTTGTTTCTCCACCACTTGAAACAAAGGTTGAAATAGTAGCCACTACAGTTCCGACTTCAACGGTTTCTTCTGTATCAACTAAGGAGACTTCAATGGTAGGTTCTATATCACATTTATCTCCGATGCCGTCTCCATCGCTATCTTCTTGTCCGATATTGCTTTCAGAGGGACAGTTATCTTCTACATCAGGAATAGTGTCTAAATCTGTATCAACTTCGAAGGAAGCACACCCTGACTCATTGACGTTTGCACCAGGAGGGGTGCTCAGACATTGGTCATTCACATCTTCAACACCATCATCGTCTACATCAATGTAAAAAAGAATCAAACCATTGGGTTGTGTTTGGATCATAGGAATAAGATCGTAATTATACACCGTTTGATACTTAGGTTCAATTTTATAAGTTATTTTCAATGACTGTCCCTCTGGGATGTCGAGGTGAAACCTTAAAGTTGTTTCGCCACCTTCGGGGGTTGTTGTACCATCTGTCAGCGTAACACTACTGACTGTTATTTCAGCAGGTTCATTATTTGCCAAATTAATCACGAAATCATCTGCTGATACTCCAATTAAAAGATCATTTTGGGAAAAAGCATAGACCCCTTGACTAAATTTAATATCAACATACGGCATATCATACACCTTAGTAACTGAGGTTATTTGTGAGGAACCTCTTTGAATTATCGAAAAGCTAATATTGTCGCTGTCAGCGGATGTATTTGCTCTTAAAATCAGTGTGTTTAGGAATAAAAAAATGGTCAATAAATTATAAATGATTAGCTTTTTATTAAAGGAAATATTGGTTCGGGTGAAGCCAGTTGTTTTAAAATCCAAGAGGTTTAAATTGCAGAAACTTTTTAAAAACCAAAAGAATAAATTTTTCCCAATTAATAGAACTTTGTTTGTCGTAGAAATTATGTTTTCGTAATGGTGAATGATTGCTTCCAAAAATTGATTTTTTATTAAATTTAATTAAATTAAATTTCAACAGGTATTCATCTTTTCCTAAGAGTATAGAGCCTCAGTAATTTTTTTATTTTTTTCACAATAATTTTCTGTGACAAATGACTTTATTAACTAAAGAAGGCGTATATCGTGGAGATTTTTATTTAATTGATTCCCGTGTTAGCAGGGATTTGCATTAGGTGTATGGATAAATTTCATACATAATAATTTCACCAAACAGTTTATGACTAATCAAAAAATATTTGACTTGGGAGCGTTGGTTTTGTTATGCCCTAATTGTTTAATGACTTTAGCTAAAGTAGGAAAAAGACTACAAATTATAGCCTTTTTTGAGTAGAATTGATAGCTATGATGTTTTACAAGTATTTTTAATAAATACTATTTTGTTTTAAAACTATAAACCCCTGAGGAAGAACTATTTCCATTGCTGTCAATTGCAATAACCTTCCAGAAGTAATTTCCATCATTAACAACATCAACCCCGAGTTCAGTATTGTTTTGGACATAGTCCAGTTCTCTCACTAAGGTAGATCCGTCAGTGGTGTCTAGATAAACCTTGTAAGTAATAATGTCATTGTCTACATCAGAGCAAGTCCAGTTTAAAACAATCTCATTGAGAGAATTGACATCTATTGTTGCAGCAGGCCTGGGAGAGATTAATTCGGGAGGAAAAGGCGCGTAATTGACCACTCCATCTCCCGCGAGAAAGAATTTCCATTGGTCGCTGGTCGCTGATTTGGAACCTTCTTCACCACTGGCAATCACCTTCCAGGAATACGGCTCAGCGGGAGTAAGCTTTACAGAAAGTGAGGTGCCATTACTTTGTAATGTTTGGCCAACGTTTGTTGTTAAGTTTATAATGTCAAGAGAATAGCTTGTTGCATTGGTACTGCCTCCCCATTGAAAAACAATTTCTTTTTGGTTGTCATTTATTATTGACCCTTCCAAACAAGTCTCATTATTGGCGGGAGCGATTAACTCAAAACTTGTGGGGTTACTAACTTCAGCAGGATCTTTAGAGCAACAGATTGATAATAATAGAATCATTAAATAAAAATAATTTTTCATACACTTATTTTTTTAATGCGATAAAGGATTGTTTCACTGTTTTTCCAGTAAGCTTAATAATATAGCTTCCCATATTTAAATTTTGAGTATTGACACTAATGCTTCTATTATTCAGGCTTAAGTTTCCAATCAATGAATTGATTAAACGCCCTTCGGTTGAGAAAATTTCAATTTTAACTTCAGTATCAGTTCCTCCAATGAAAAGATTAAGTTTTTCATTGAAAGGATTCGGAGAATAGGCGATGTTTTCAGATACAAAATATTGTTCTTCAAAAACGCCTTGGCATTCAAGTCCTGTTGATATTTTTACGGTATTGAGTCCTTTTTTAAGTTGTACACTTTGAGAAGAACGAGCGCTTTGAGTTCTTACCCCGTTATGAATAACGTCATATACCTTTCCGCCAGAAAGCTGAAAAGTGACAAGCTCTTGGTCTTGATTTTTTGAAGCAAAAACAGTGAGCGGATCAGCGTCTTTTATATTAACTTCAAAACAACGCTCAAATTCACTTCTATTCACCCCTTCGGCAGTGATACACAATTTATAGTTCCCTCCCGATAGGTTTTCTAATTTCCATCGACTTCCTTGGAAATTTTCTTGTTTGTTTATTGCACCCGTAACATCAATATTAAAGATATTTGAGAAGTCTTGAGACTCAATAGTAATGGAGTTCCCACCTGGGCATTTTTCAGTTTTATAGAGTTTGAAGTTCTCAGACGATAAATAGAAAATTTCACATCCATCTGCACCTACTCTTCTACCCAGGGTAGTTTCGGAACAATCATCATCTGGATTCCAAACACCATCTTGGTCAAAGTCATCAGACACATCTCCAATACCATCTCCATCGAGATCTTCTTGATCTGGATTGGCAACCACAGGACTATTATCCTCTACATCTGGAATACCATCACCATCTGTGTCATCAGTAGGAAGTGCCAATCTGGATTGCAATTCTAGAACGGTATTGGTTCCTTCTGCAACCTGAAGTTGGAATTGAGTGATCGGTACAGCGATTTCTGGCGCTCCATCTTCTGTGTTGAAATACTCCACATCAACTTCATAAATATTGTCCTTATTGTGATCCATTGGATTATCAAAACTGGGAGTATCAATAAATGCCAGATATTCTTCAGACTCCTCTTCATTTCTCTTAGAAACTGGGGGTGGGACTTTGATTACAAATAGTTTTGCATCTGCTCCTCCTGATATGTTTTTTCTGATTTTCCATTTTCCAACACCTCGATTATATGGGTTATGAAATCTCTTATAGCCTTTAGTTGTTATGTCAGATCTTGTTTGTCCATCAACCTTAAAAATTGACACATAAAAACTAGCATCATACGTGGTATTTGGCACATCGATTACTTTTATCAAAACTGTTAAAACCGATGACCCAAACTTACTATTCGCAGAAATAGTTATCATATGGGATTCTATCGCTTCAAAATCGAGTTCTCCAGTCAAAATGATGTTATTTCCTTCCAAAGCAAAAAGACTTAATTCATCTTGAATACTAAGGGTGATTTCTGAATTATTTAAATCAGAGGTTGAGATCGTACCAACTATTGTTCCTAGCGCTACAGTCTCTTCAGTCGGAATGGAGGTGATTTTAATAATTGGGTCTGGATCACACAAGTCTCCTTGCCCATCATTATCTCGATCTTCCTGAAGAGGATTGTTTATTAATGGACAATTATCGTCAACATCTGGTATTGCATCGAGGTCTGTATCAACTTCGAAGAAGGCACAACCAGTTTCATTAACTTCTTCTCCCTCAGGAGTTTTAGGGCACTTATCGAATATGTCTTTTACGCCATCGTTGTCTTTATCGTCGTCTAGAACAATTATGTTGTTGTTTTGAATTGTAGACATCGGATTTAGATCTATATCAAATACAGCAGAAGCAACTGCTGTTAAATAATAGACATCACCTAAAGGAGTTCCTGCTGGGATATCGATTGATAATCTTAAGAGTAGCTCCCCACCAGTTAAACCATTTGTTGCACCAGCCAAAGAAATATTAGTTATTGTGATCCCGGAGTTCTCATCATCCCCTTTGTAAATAACAAAAGAAGTCGAAAGTACACCACTTAAACTTTTGTTTAAACTATAAACACCTTCACTGAAAGACACATCGAGATATTCCATGGCTGGGTCTGTAACCACCGAGAGTATCTCAGGTCCAAACTGATCTTTAGTAAACGTAATGCTCTCAGTTCCATTGTATGGATTTCCAAAAAGGTCTGATCCTGAAACGGTAGCTGAAAAAGTCGTATTAGTGGTTGATGAAACTGTCCATAAATATGTCCATGTAGCGGATGTGGTTGCCGTCATTAAACTATCCGACACTACACCTGTAATACTAATGGTAGGGGTGTTCCGAACATCTTCATTAAAGTTTGCGGTAATTGTTATGTCATCATTAATTGAAACGACTTTATCATCATCCGAACTGGTTAGTGTGACAGAAGGACCTAAATTGTCTAACGTAAAAGTTAATTCATCCGATCCTGAATAAGGATTGCCCAATAGATCACTTCCTGAAACCACGGCACTTACCTCACCGTTTAATGTTGTTGAAACCGTCCAAAAATAGGTCCAAACTGAGGCACTCGTGGTAGCTGTCATCAGGATGTCTGTTAGCACTCCTGAAATAGTAAGTGTAGGTGTTTCTCGCATCGCTTCGCTGAAAACAGCTGTAAGTGTCACCACATTAGAGTTGGTTAGAATGCCGCCATTGTCTGATCTTGACAACGTTACAGTCGGCAAGCTGTTGTCAATTATAAAGGTTATACTTTCAGTTCCTGAATAAGCATTTCCAGCCAAATCACTTCCTGAAACTACGGCACTTACCTCCCCACTTAAAGTTGTTGAAACCGTCCAGAAATAAGTCCAAACTGATGCGCTAGAAGTAGCACTCATTAAACTGTTGGTCACGATGCCCGTTATGTTTATCGTGGGAGTCGATTGCATGGCTTCACTAAAAGTCGCAGAAATCGTAAGTGTATCTGAATTTATTAAAAGGGTTTCAGTAGGCGTGTGACTCAAAGTTACAGTCGGTATTATTGAATCCACATAAAACTCTGAAGAATTAATTGTAAAATATAAACTAGAAGAAACATTCCCTGAGCTATTTCCTGACACACTATCGTCCTCTCTAGGTCCTATTTTTAAAACTTCGTCTCCATCAAAAATTCCTGTATAGGAAATGACAAACGAAAACACTTTATTATCATTTTCTAGAGTTAATTCTATTGGAGTTGAAACAACGTTGGTTACAGAACTATTGGTGTCACTTAATAATGACACTAATAGGTCAGCAGCGGTTATGGTTTCACTTGTACTGGATGACCCTGAATTTATAGGTTCTGAAAGTGAAACTGTTACTACACCAGAAATTAAATTAATCGTTGCAGCTACTAATGAAAACTGATTATTTCCTCTAATAATAGGATACGAATCGTTAAGATTTCCTGTGATCAACCAAGAGTTTTCAAAGTCCCAGCCGTTATAAGTGTTCTTGTTTTTAAGTTTTTGGCTTGTTTCAGGTGCTTCAACATTCGTTGCATTTGAAGAGCTCACTGATAAATTTGAAGTTTGTGAATCCCAAAAATTATTTCTACTGCTTGGTGTTGAATTTGTTGCCCCAGAGGCACCACCAATTGAAGCACTGTTTCCACTTACACCTCCGGTACTGTAAGTGAATTTCCGTCCAAAATCACTGTTTCCTGTATCATCAAATCCTACGAAACCTCCTGCTATTCCAGTACTGTTAATACAAACTGACACGGATCCTCTAGAAAAAGAATTCTCAATTCTTGAATTAGCTCCTATTTCCCCAACAAATCCGCCTACGATGTCTTTAGCGTTAACATTTCCATAAGAAGTACTGTGGGTTATTTCTCCATGATTATTTATTTTTCCCGCAAACCCTCCAACAGCAATTCCAAATGCCTGAGCACATACGCCACTGATATCGTGACCTTCCACATAAGCATCTGAAGAACTTAAAGTTATTTTTGCATAATCATCAATCAATCCTACGAAACCACCTACATTTTCTTTTCCGATGACTATACCGCCATCAACCCTAGAATTCGTAACAAGAATGTTTTGATTTTCGTCTCCTTTTAGTTCACCAATGAGCCCTCCAACTCTTGCATTCCCAACAATTGAAATATCTGAGAGAATCATATTTTTGATTTCAGAATTACCATTACTTGGACTGCTTACTTTTCCAAAGAATCCAACATCTGATTCGCTTAATCTATTAATGTGAAGGTTGTGTATTTCATACCAATCACCTATGTAGCTACCTGTAAATGGTGTAGCGGCATTTCCTATCGGCTTCCAACCTTCAAAGATTGAGTTATCGGTTTCAATATCATTCCAATATTTGGTCGGAGATGCATCAATATTTTTAATCTGAAGGTAATGTTTATTCCATCTTGTCGAATCTTCACCAATCCATATTAAATTCTCAAATGTGCCAATCAAATATGGACTTTCAGCATTTCCACTTCCACTGGGTGCAATTCCATTCTTAATATTGAGCGTTAAACTTTCAGACCCACTATAGGTAATGCCCGAAATAGAGGTTCCAGAAACAGTTGCCACGGTTTTGAAAAACGTTGTCGTGGTTTGAGTCCAAGAATACATCCAAGTAAAGGAATTACTAGTTTCTGTCATGAATACATCTGAAACGATACCTGATAGTGAAATGGTAGGGGTAGGCGACATCGCCTGAGAGAAAGTAGCGGTAATGGTAACTACTTCTGAGTTTGAGATTTCATTATCTGAAGCGGAAGAAGTCAAAGATACGGTTATGGTTGTCGCGGAACCTAATAAATTTAAAAAGCCACTGTTTAACGAAAGCCCATTGGATTGAGTGCCAATAAAAGCCTGACCCATATTGTAAGTCATTGAAATCCCGTTTTCATAAGTTTTCACCAAGCTTAAAGGCGAAGAAAACACAACCTCTTGGCTAAAGACTAAAGAGCTAACCAAAAATAACAGGTACTTAAATAATTTAAAATTCACAAGTGTTAAATTTTTTAAAAGCTTCAATACGATTTGGTTCCAACAACAAAAGTGTTCATAAAGCCCTTCATTATTTGAGGATAAAGTGTTTGATTCCATAGAGCAAGCATCATTTTCCGTCGAAGTGGCCTTAATAATGCATTAAAGCTATAATATGTTTGAGCTTTAGGAGTAAACCCCATGAGAAATATTATTATGATAGTAGTATTATTTTATAATATAGTAAATAAATTCAAATTTAATAATTTATTATGAATAAATCAGTCTGTTATCCCTCTACCTTAAAAAGATTTAAGTTGTAGATAAACAGTTTAGAGGAAATCACTCCAAGCATAAAAAAATGATCAATTCAATTGAAAAATTTTATCCATTAAAACCCATTTCTGGTTAGGAGAGGAAAACGAAATATTTTTTTGGTAATTGGCCATGAGTTCCTCCCATTTAATAACGAAAGGATTTTGACTATCCATTTTATTTTTCTTCTCAAAAGAAAAGTTTTCCCCCACTTCCATAATCATAAACAGACGATCACTAATATGATAAATTTGCATGTCCAAAATCCCGCTATTCTTGATACTTTCAATGATTTCAGGCCAAACCCTTTTGTGGTGCTCGATGTATTTATGAATTAATAAAGGATCATTTATAAGATCCAACGCCAGACAATATCTTTTCACTTTAAGCTTGTTTATAGATTTTATTCCCGTAATAAGCAATAAATAAGAAACAAAGTAAAGGCAAAAGGAAAGAAAAATTAACTTCTGAAACTCCAAGTATTTTGATGTCACTAACACCATTTCCGCCCAAATCAATTAACATTCCTTGAAGCTTTGGCATCAATGCTCCACCAACAATTGCCATGACCAAACCTGCTGCTCCAATTTTAGATTCTTCTTCATCAAGACCTTCTAGAGCAATACCATAGATTGTAGGAAACATTAAAGACATGAAAAAAGAAATTCCGACTAAAGAATACAGGCCAAAGTACCCTTCAATAAAAATGGTAAGTAGCGATGCAATCGCAGCGAAGCCCGCGAATAACATCAAAAGCCTTCCTGCGTTTACGAATCTTAGAAAATAAGTCCCTATTGCTCGACCAACTAAGAAAAGGATAAAACAAAGGAATTGATAATTGGCTGCAGTTTCACTAGATAAACCGATGGCTTCCGCATATTGATAGATGTAGGTCCAACACATAATTTGTGCCCCAACATAAAACACCTGTGAAAGCACTCCCTGACTATAGTTTTTGTTTTTAAATAATTTACGAAAAGCTTCTCCCAAAGGAGCGTTAGTTTCATCACCTTTTGCTTGTGGCATTTTTGCAGCCAAAATTAATACAAAAACGGCCAAGACAACGAGTCCTAGTATAACATAGGGGTTTCTGATGACCAATAAATCTGAAGTTCGGATAAGTGTTTTTTGTACTGCTTCGAGGGTGCTAAAATTGGCAATATCGTCAGATTGTAATCTCTTTAAAACAAATTGTTGTGCCACAAGTAATCCGAGAATCAGTCCCAAAGGATTAAAGGCTTGCGCTAAATTTAATCTTTGGGTCGCTGTTTCTTTATCTCCCATTGCTAAAATGTAGGGATTTGCAGTTGTTTCAAGAAAAGCCAAGCCAAAAGTTAAAATATATAAACCCAAACAGAAGAACCAAAATTGTTCTGTAATAGCGGCGGGATAGAAAAGCAGTGCACCCCCAGCATAAAGAGCAAGGCCTATGAGTATTCCAACTTTGTAGGAATATTTTCTGACAAAAAGAGCAGCGGGAAGCGCCATACAGAAATAACCCCCATAGAATGCCATTTGAACCCAAGCGGCTTGTGAATTTGAAAGTTCGAGTACTTTTTTAAATGCCTGAACCATTGGATCGGTTACAGCATTAGCAAAACCCCAAAGGGCGAATAATGACGTTATCAGTATAAATGGAATGATTACTTCTTTGGAAACAACAGTTTTTTTCATCTATTAGTTTTAAGTTATTGATCGATCTAAATGGGTATAGCCACCATCAACATAAATAAGTTGACCTGTGGTGTGACTCGACTTTTCAGACAATAAAAAAGTTACGGTATTGGCAATTTCTTCTGGGGTCGTCATTCTTTTTTCAAGAGGAATTTTGTTTACAATGCTTTTAAATTTTTCCTCAGGGTTTGGAAAAGTATCAATCCATCTTTTATATAAAGGCGTAAAACTTTCTGCAACAATCACGGCATTCACACGAATGGAATAGGGGAGAAGTTCAGCAGCCCATTCTAAGGTCAATGCATTTCTTCCTCCACAAGCAGCAGCATATCCAGAAGTTCCTCCCTGACCAGTCATTGAAACCTTAGAACCAATATTTATGATCACTCCTTTATTTTCTTTAAGAAAAGGGAGTGCTTCTTGTGCCATCAAATAGTAGTGAACTACATTTTTTTTCAGGGAATCAATGAATTTATTTGCATCTCCGTTCTCAAGGCCTACGCCATCATTTACGCCGGCATTATTCACCAACCCATGAACCGTTCCAAACTCAGCAACTGCAGCAGCTATGGCTGCCTTACATTGTTCGGGATCAGTAAGTTCGGCTATTGCATAAGAAGCATTTCCGCCTTTCTCTTTTATGCCTTTTACTGCTGCCAAGACAGCCTCCCTGCCTCTTCCCACGATAAAGGGAATAGCCCCTTCCGCTGCGAGTACATTGCTTATTGCATTTCCAATGCCTTTTGCACCACCAGTCACAACGATTACTTTATCTTTTAAATTTAAATTCATGAAGGGTGGTATAATCTATGGGGTTATATTTCTTGACCAATAATTTTAAAAGACCAAGCAATTTTTTCATTTAATGTTTCCAACAGTATAATTGGAATTTTAATTTTGAGTCCTTCATCAACAGAAAAACTCCATTCCAATGGTTCCTCATGGCCTAGCATGATAATTTCAGAACCATCTTTTGGCTTTATGTGGTTAATAACAAATTCTTCTCCAGGATTCTCGAGTGAGATTGCGTAGTAAATGTCAGAATTTTTTTTCTTAGTAAAACGTATTTTTTCTCCCTGTTTGTAGGTGCTTTTTAGTTTTTCAGTTTCATAAATCACCTCTCCATTTACTTCCAGCCATTCCCCCATTTTTTCGAGTCTCTCAACGCTAGGTTGTGGAATTAACCCCTCAGCTGTAGGGCCAACATTTAATAAGTAATTCCCACCTTTTGCAGCGATATCAATTAAATTATGAATTAACACTTCCCCAGATTTCCAATTTTTATCATATGATTTAAATCCCCAAGTGTCGTTCATGGTCATGCAAGATTCCCAGTCCAAATCCGAGGCTCCTTCAAGAATTTCCTGTTCTGGAGTTCCAAAATCCCCTGCATATTTCTTGTCGTCTTTGTTCATCCCTTTCATCCCTTGTCTCCCTTTGTCAACGCGGTTGTTGATAATGATGTCAGGTTTTAAAGTACGTACATATTGATACAGCTCCAATCCCATTTCATGGGTGAATTCAGGAATCCATTCACCGTCAAACCAAAGAATATCTGCGTCATAAGTCTCAATTATTTCCCTAAGTTGTGGTTTTAAATAATTTTCGTAATAGTCTGGAAACTTTGGATTCGGATTTTCTTTATATTCATATCGCGGCGCATCATTTGATTGCGCATTTGGATGATGCCAATCCAATATTGAATGATAAAGACCAAACTTTATCCCCCTGCTTTTACAAGCTTTTGAAAGGGCTTTTAGAATGTCTTTTCCATAGGGAGAGAAGTCAACAATGTTATAATCAGAAACTTTAGAATCCCAAAGTGCAAAGCCATCGTGATGTTTTGAAGTTATGACCACATATTTCATCCCTGCATTTTTCATGAGTTCCGCCCATTTATCAGCGTCAAATGAAGTGGGGTTAAATGCTCTAGAATAGTTTTCATAATCTTTAATTGGAATATTTCCCTTTATCATAATCCATTCTCCAATTCCTTTTACTTTTTTACCGTTGTGTATTCCAGCAGGAACAGCATAGGGCCCCCAATGAATAAACATTCCAAATCTTGCATCTCTCCACCACTTCATTCGCTTATCAAAATCAGTTCTTGATTCATTGAGATAATCGATTTGTTGGACTTGTTCTTTCTTTTTGGGTTCATTACATGAGCTGAATAGGGCAAACAATAATAATAGGCTTAGGGTAAAAAAAGGTTGTTTTTTCATTTTAGGTAGGTATAAAAGTTGTGTATTGATTTTTTTTAGGGGTAAAAGTTGATTTTTCAATTTAATGAGGTTTAATTATAAGAGATTGGGATTAGAATTTCATTTCGTCTAAAAACTATTTTGTAAGGGCTATTGTAAACTAATATCTTGGAGTCTCCAAGAATTTTAATATTCTGCTCATTGAGAATTTTCATTAGTTTATCTGTATTTTCTTTCTCTTTGACTTCATCAGTATAACCCGAATATTCGATGGCAGCATAATGGCTACTATCGGATTCATACACAACCAAACTTGCGTCATTGGGTTTGGGTGTGTTTTCTTTGTTAAAGCTTTTGGGTAAGACAAATGCCATAGAATTCTCCGATTCACTTTTTTCCATATGAACTGGTGTGGTCATGGAGATTTTAGTCTCTCCATCATTGTTACCCGAAATATATTTAAAAAGTTTTCCAAATCCAGATCTACCATTGTCCGAGGAGTATTTGGCCATCATTACGGGAGGATAGAATCTTATCTCACAACCAGAGAAGTTTTTCAGCACCTCATAGGATTGAGTTTCAGTCTGCGCCATAGTATAAAATGATAGTAAAATAAAAAATATAATGCGCATGAATATTGTTTAAAGGTTTTCACCATAAGACCAACCTTCACGGACAGGTTCTTTGATAAAACTATTTAACTCTGGACGATTCGTTACCCTCATGTTTTCTGTATCATACTCAATCTTGGTTACAAACCTTTGCGCCAAAACACCTACCAAAGCCATTTCTGTAAGTTCAGCGGCGTAATCAAAATTTGAGCCTGGCAAATAGTTGTTTTTTATTGCGTCAATCCATTCATCAACTGGTTTTTCTTCCCCAATTCTTGGAATTGTTTTTTCTGGTAAATTCACTTGAAATTCAGCCCATTCTTCCGGAGAGACCAAAAGCTGTGGCTTATTAGGTCGCCCGCCAGTCATTAAGGTGTTTTTTTCCCCGATCATTAACATTCCTGATTTTGGAAATTTTTCAATTCCCCATTCTGGTCTGATTTCAGGTTTTTCACCACCTTCATACCATTTTAGGGTTACAGGTTCTTTTCCTTTTCTTGGACCAAACTGAAAAGTTGTAACTGATTCATCTGCTATGAAGCCGTGTTCCGACATCGGGTTTTTAGCAGTCGCCTCAACCGTGTGCGGTGATCCTAAATCGAGCGCCCAAAAAGGAGCGTCTAGGGTGTGACAAGCCCAATCTCCCAGTTGTCCATTTCCAAAATCATAGAAACCTCTCCAAGATTTAGGAGCGTAGGCAGAATTAAATTCTCTGTACTTTGCAGGGCCTAACCAAAGGTCCCAATCTAGATATTCAGGAACGGGATCGACTGTAGGAGGAAAACTTTCAGGTTTGGTGAAGTATTTTCCTGGACCAAAATTAAATGCACCATGCCAGGCATGAACTTCGTTGACTTGTCCTAAAATTCCTGCATCATACCATTCTTTAATTAAACGAATTCCATCAGTTGTATGACCTTGATTTCCCATTTGGGAAGTTATATTATAGTATTTAGCAGCCTTTTTCATTGTTCTCAATTGCCAAATATTGTGCGCCAACGGTTTTTCAACATAAACATCAATACCGAGCTCCATTGCAATCATGGTCGCAGCAAAGTGAGTGTGATCGGGAGTCGTTATGATTACAGCATCAATTTCTTTTGCCATTTTATCAAACATGACCCTAAAGTCCTTGAATTTTCTAGCTTTTGGATAAAGAAGGTAACCTGCTGCGGCTAGGTTGTCGTCTACGTCGCACATGGCAACAATGTTTTCATTGGGAACACTGCCCCAATTGGCTTTACCGCGACCTCCAACACCAATAACAGCGATGTTTAATCGATTGTTAGGAGCATTACTGCGGAAGTTAGGAATGAAAAAAAGGCCGGTAGAGGCCATTGAGGTAGATTTTATAAAAGATCTTCTTGTAAAATTATTCATTTAGCACAAATTCGTTTAATAACTTTATTATAAAAGTTAGAATAAATATATATTAATTTTATGAGATGATGTGTTAACAAAATCTAAAATTATTTTTGTTTTCAATTTACTCCTACGGTCTTTAACTAATGTTAATAAAGGGAAGTTTAAACCAGAGTAATCTTTCTGATCTCATAAAGCTGGATCATGACGCACATGATATTATAAAATTTCACACTGTGATTTTATTTCAATTGTGCTTTAAAATACAACAAGGTTGTTTCATAGCGCTAAGTAATCTTGGAAAGGGATTCAATTAGTTTTTTCACCTGCTGCTCTAGAATTTCTATTCTTGCATTCTGACCTTTGATCCTTTCGATTAAATCAATACTCTGAAATCGTGTATCATTCTCACTCTCTGACTTTTTTAAAAGCATTTCCCCCTTGTCATTCATGATCCAATCAAAGCTAATTTCAGGATATTTTTCGCAGATGGCAGCAGCTACTTTGGCTGATATGCCATTCCTTTCATTAATTATATAACCAATAGTAGTTCCACTTCCATGGCCCAGTTCTATACCCAACGCACGCCGGCTTTTTTTGGTATAAGTAAGTACTCTCAAGAGTCTTTCAGAATATTTCATTAAAAAAAAACCTTAAAATCATACATTTGTTGTTAAATGTTTATATATTTGATAACATACGCAATGTATAAAGAATTAAATTCATACAAAAATTGTTTAATCATTAATTCAAATATATACTTAACCTATGCGATTACCCCGCCAAATCTCATGATCCCCAGCTTAACCTACTTTTTTAATTTTTAAACACATGTGAACAAAAATATTTAGAATAATTTGTATAATTTACAATATTTACTGTTATTTAACAATTAAATAAAAATTCACAAAAAACATTAGTCAACTATTTTATAAATACTTTTTTCCCCCTCAAAACTTACCGCCCTGTTACACCTTTTAAACTTAACCCTTTTTTGTTCTGTATTTATTGAACATTAAATTTGGTTAAATGAAAAAGTATCCCCATAATAGTTTTTACCATCACGATTCTTTCGGTAAGAAAAAATTTGCCATTCGCCAAAAATTAGCAATACAAATTCTGTCCAAGTTTTTAAATATGTTCGAATATTTTTATTTATTAAATAAATCAATCAACTATGGAAATCTAAAAAATGATACTTCGTTGGAGGCTGAGAGACTAATGAGTTGCATCGAAATTCTTTTTACACTTGGAATGATTGAGAACGAGCAGCACAAAGCTATTCTCGAAGAGTTGATTTATGATGAAGCATTTAATGGTTTACAAAAGGATACGAAAACGGTTGCAATCCTAATTGAGTCCAAACTGAGAAAAAAGATTTTAGAGCTCAGGGATTCCTGATTTTAGACTTGACGCTAACCATTCATATACTAACACTTGTGTTTTCTGTTTTTTAGAAAAATTATTATCCGATACAAAACAGAATGTTTTGTTTCCATTAACAT